>CAMVQZ010000177.1 GCA_947169745.1 uncultured Clostridia bacterium | reverse complement strand
AGAGCGAGTGTAAACGAGCGAAAACGCGAACACGGGTGCAGCGTCGACGCTGCCGTTAGGTTTGTGTAAAATAATTCTGGGAGAAACAGGCGCTCTGTGCCGAGAGAGTGATATGGTAGAAGTTAGTAAAAACCAGCCGCATATAGCAGCCTGTAAGGGCTGCGGCGGTGGTGGTAGGGGACATTGTCTATGGTGATGGGCGCCGGATGCCGCGCGACGAAAGTATATGTACGCACGACAGAGCGAGTGTAAACGAGCGAAAACGCGAACACGGGTGCAGCGTCGACGCTGCCCGGATGCCGCGCCACGAAAGTATATGTACACACGACAGAGCGAATGGAATGAGCGATAACGCGAACACGCTCAGTGCGAGCACGCACCCGTTAGTGGCTGGTTGACAAATGGGGGGAGTTGGGGTATAGTTTAGGTTATAGTAATAATCTGAAGGGATGATAGGTATGAGATACAGAAAGATACTGACAGCAGTTATGGCTGCTGCAATGGCTTCTGTGCTGGTTTTTTCCGGCTGCAAGGGCGCTCCGGAGGAGAGCGGGAAAAACCAGAGCGGCGCAGACGGGACACAGTCACAGGTCTCGGCTGAAAGTAAAGGAGGAGAGACAAGCCAGCCGGAAGAAGGCTCGAAGGAAACGAGTAAAATAACTCCGACTGTCTGGGAGGTAAAGGATAAAAACGGAAACATTATTTATATGATGGGATCCATTCATGCGGCGGATAAGGACGCGAAGATTCTTCCGGATTACTTTGAAACTGCCTATGCAAACTGCGATGCCCTGGCAGTGGAATGTGATGTCACAAAATCATCCGTGAGCATAATGGATACAGCGAAATTTGTGTATACAGACGGCACTACAGTTAAAGATCATGTGGGGGAGGATGTATATAAGAAGGCTGTAAAAACTCTTACAGATGCAGGCTTTTATAATCCGGTCTATGATCGCTGTAAGCCGGTTCTTTGGAGCGCTGTGGGAGAATATGCGGCTATCGGCCGGGCAGGTCTCAGCTCTGCCTATGGAGTGGATGTCAACCTCATAAACCGCGCTCATTCGGAGAAAAAGGAGCTTATCGAGATCGAAAGCGTGAGAAGCCAGCTCGATCTGCTGATCGGTCTGCCGGAGGATATCCAGAATGTCCTGATGCTGAATCTTACTCAGGAAAATTATGTGGATGATATGGCGGCTGTGCTTACAAATATGTATGATAAATGGAAAAAAGGAACCCTGACTGAAAAGGATGTGGTTACCGATGATGTGGATAATGAGATATCCCTGACGGATAGCCAGAAAAAAGCTGTTGATGAATATTCTAAGCTCATTCTCACAGACAGAAATAAAAAAATGGCGGATGCCGCTTCATCATACCTTGAAAAGGGTAAAAAAGTGATGGTGGTTGTAGGAGCAGCACATTTTTACGGCGACGACGGAATAATCGCCCTGCTGGAGAAAGAGGGCTGTACCGTACGGACACTTTCCCACAGTGATGCCCGGGTATCTGAGGATGCTTCCGCAGAAGCTGTATCCTCGGAGACTGAAAGTTCAGAGGAAGCATCCAAAAATGACGACCCCGGAGTTCCCAGAGCAGCATAATGATATTGATTGAATAATTGTATTCCCCCGGACAGGATTATCTGACCGGGGGATTTTCTGTCAGGAAATATAGCCGCTGATACCTGAAAAAATCAGTAAAAACAGATGATTTATAGTGTAATTATCCACTTTTATCTAAAAACTTGTTATTATATTTTAGTTAATTTGCTATAAAAATATTTTGTTTGAACGCACTATAATAATAGTATCAGATTGTGCATTTTAACGAAAAAAACAAAATCCGAGTGGAATAAAAACCAAACCTCATCTCTTTCTTTTGTGCATAATGCCTGTTTTTATTTCCGACAGGAATATTTTTATCCGGAATTACAGATTTATAATTCTCTCAGACAAATAAAAAAACTTTACAAGTCAAAAGAAATAGTGGTAAAATAGACACAACGAAAGATTCGGAGTAGGGGAAGTGTGTCTGATTTTCCAGGGCAGTCGCGGAAAACGGTACTTTTCCACAATTTGGTGTCTGTTTGTTAAAAGTTTCAGATCTGCTTTTGTTCGGAATTAACAAATCAGCGCCGGAAAAAATGAAGGGATAGCTCCGGATCGTGAAGTGATTAAGCAAATTTAAGAAATGGAGAGTGATCATTGATGAACAAAACCCAAACGTCCAGCCGATTTGGCGTAGCTTCAAAAGGTGCAGCTATCGTTCTTTCGGCTACATTGCTTGCTTCAAGCTTCTCTTTCCTTGGCAGTACATTTGTTGCTCCGGAAGTCAATGCGGCAGGCACTTCTGTTGATTTTATGGTAGATGATCAACAGGACGGTTCTATACTCCAGTGCTTCAACTGGTCCTTCACTGCGATCAAGAATAATATGGCTAAGATTGCTGAACAGGGCTTCACTGCCGTACAGACCTCACCGATCCAGACAGCTAAGGAAGCTACCGCCGGCAAAACAGC
>CAMVQZ010000176.1 GCA_947169745.1 uncultured Clostridia bacterium | reverse complement strand
ATTATCTCTTGCTGAACTGCGGAGCACGACGAGCGGCTTTGAGACCGTACTTCTTTCTTTCCTTCATTCTCGGGTCACGAGTGAGGAAGCCTGCTCTCTTGAGCTTCGGACGGAGATTCTCATTGTCAAACTTGAGAAGAGCTCTTGAAATGCCGTGACGGATTGCACCAGCCTGGCCGGTAACGCCACCGCCGTTTACACGACAAACTACATCAAACTGAGCTTCTGTTCCGGTGAGAACGAGAGGCTGACGAACGATGAGCTTGAGTGTCTCAAGACCAAAATAATCATCGATATCTCTGTCATTGATTGTGACCTTGCCTGTACCCTTGTAAAGTCTTACTCTTGCAACAGAGCTTTTTCTTCTTCCTGTACCATAGAAAAACGGTGTCTTATCGTACATAATTTATTGCCTCCCCTCTTATTATTCCAGAACAATAGGCTGCTGAGCTGCGTGCTTGTGCTCTGCGCCCTTGTAAACATGAAGTCTTGTCATTGCCTTGCGGCCGATGGTGTTTGCCGGGATCATTCCCTTTACAGCAAGCTCCAGAGCCATCTCAGGCCTGTTAGCCATAAGATTGTCATATCTTACAGACTTCATATGTCCGATATAACCTGTGTGATGATAATAGTACTTCTGCTCTAACTTCTTACCTGTCAGAACGATCTTGTCTGCGTTTGTGACAATAACGAAATCGCCGCAGTCTACATGAGGTGTAAATGTGGGCTTGTTCTTGCCTCTGAGCAGGTCTGCAACCTGAACAGCAAGACGACCCAGTGTTTTGCCTGTTGCGTCGATAACATACCACTTGCGCTCAACTTCGCCTGCCTTAGCCATATAAGTTGACATAGCGTAATTCCTCCCTGAAAATCCATATTTTTTGCTTTTCAGCCTTTGTTTTTACAAAAACCTTTAAGTCACAATATTGATAATAACACAGCTTAAAGTCCATGTCAAGCATTTTTCATAACTTTTTTAATTTAGCTTTCAAGGTCTCGTTTATTCTCTTGTTTTCTCTTTATATCTCCGCTTTTCTCACCTTCGATTTTTAAAATTTTACCTGCGCCGCTCAGCTCCGGAGCAAAAAAGTGAGCACCGTTTTCAGGCGCTCACCGGGTATTATTATTTTGTCACAGTCACCTTACAGCTGGATTCCTTGCCGTTGTAGGTCCTGACAGTTACCCAGGCTACGCCCGGCTTCATTGCCTTGAAGGAGCCTGTCCAGTTGGTGTTTGTCATTTTGACGATGCTGCTGTTGCTGGTGCGGAAGGTCCTCTTTGCGCAGCCTGAATCCTTATTTGTCCAGCAGCTGAGGGTCGCTGTCTGACCCACCTTGAGTGTGAGATTCTTCTTGCTGATGGTCACGCTCTTGGGAGCGGCCTTTACTGTTACCTTGCAGGAATGCTCCTTGCCGTTATAGGTGCGGACTGTCACATACGCTACCCCTGGCTTTACGCCTACGAAATCTCCGACCCAGTCGGTACGTGTCATCTTTACCACAGAGCTGTTGCTGGTGCGGTAGGTCCTCTTTGCACAGGACGCGCCGGAATTCACAGTTGAGGTCACACTGAATTTCTCACCCACGCCGATAGTAACTATACCCTTTGAAAGAGTTACCTTTGAGGGCGCAGCGTTTACGGTTATCTTGCAGGATTTTGAAAGCTTTGTATTGCCGTTTGCTGTAGCTGTTATCCAGGCTGTGCCTGTACCTACAGCTTTGATATTTCCGTTCTGATCAACTGTAAGTATTTTGGGGGCTGATGTGCGCCACGACACGGTTTTATTGCTGAGATTTACAGTTGCAGTAAGCTTAACCGCTTCGCCTTTGCCGAGGCTCATCTGTGTTTTGTTGAGAATCAGTGCTTTCGGGTCGGCTTTGACAACGAATTTGATTTTGTTGTTTTTTGCATATTTTTCAGCTGTAGAGCCGCTCGGAGCATAAATAGTCACAACATCTCCGGAGTAGTCAAATACAGCAGCTCCGATACTTGTAACACTGCTCGGTATCGTAACACTTTTCAAACTACTATTAGGACTACTGCACCACTCAAATGCATAGCTGCCGATACTTTTTACACCGACTGATATAGTAACGTTTGTAAGCTTCTTGCAATCCTTAAATGCTTTTTCTCCGATGCTTATAACACTGCCCGGAATTGTTACGCTTGTGAGATTTCCGCAGGCATAGAACGCTTGTTGTCCGATACTTTTAACGCCATTTGAAATAGTCAGGCTTGTCATAGCTGTGCAAGAAGTAAATGCATCACTGCCTATGCTGTTCACACTGCCCGGAATTGTAACACCTTTAAGATTGCTACAATATCCAAATGCTAAAGCTCCAATACTTGTCACAGAATTTGGTATTGTTACGCTGTTAAGATCACACCACTGAAATGCATAGTCTCCGATAGCAGTAACTTTTTTTCCGCTTATACTTGATGGGATAACAACACTCATTGCATTACCGTTATATTTTGTAATTGTAACATTAGTTCCGTCTACTTCATAATCAAAACCGTTGTAACTTGCCGCCTGAACCTCAATGCCCGTTTCTGTCATCTGGGGCAGAACGGCAGCTGCGC
>CAMVQZ010000175.1 GCA_947169745.1 uncultured Clostridia bacterium | reverse complement strand
GTGCGAAGCACGCCTGCATAGACTGCCGGCTCAGAAAAAACAAACCAGTCACGCACAGACTGCCCCGACAACAATATCGCATTAATTATCGCTGCGCCGCGAAAGTAACGGTACGCACGACCGAGCGAGCCGGGGCGAGCGATTACGCGAATCGCTCAGCGCGAGCATGCGCGCAATTATTTTATGAATCACCGTGGCGCCGGTTGACTGGAAGAAATAAAAGTAGTATGATTAGCTTACGATCAAATTATATGATGAGGAAGAGAAGAAAATGGAAATACTCAGATCAAGACGAGTTGTTGTAAAGGTAGGAACTTCCACTCTTACCTATGAAAACGGAAAAGTCAATCTCAGGAATCTGGAAAAGCTCTGCAAGGTTCTCAGTGACCTGCATAACAGCGGAAAACAGATAATCCTCGTGAGCTCCGGCGCTATCGGAGTAGGCGTAGGAAAGCTGAAGCTCAGGGAACGACCTTCGGAAACAAGATTCAAACAGGCTCTTGCCGCTGTAGGACAGTGCGAGCTTATGTTTCTTTATGATAAGTTTTTCGGAGAATATAATAATTCTGTGGCTCAGGTGCTTCTCACCAAAGATATCGTCCTGAATGAACACTCAAAACAGAATGTAGTAAATACCTTCCAGACTCTCCTGGAAATGGGCATAATTCCTATAGTAAACGAAAATGATACCGTAGCAATAGATGAGCTCATCGGTACCAATTTCGGCGATAATGATAATCTTTCCGCAATTGTTGCAGATCTGGTAGGAGCAGACCTGCTGATAATACTTACAGATATTGACGGTCTTTATGAGACAGATCCGCGAAAGGATCCGGATGCAAAAAAGATCAGCAGGGTCACCCATATTGACGACAGTATAAGGGAAATGGCAGGAGGCTCCGGCTCCAACAGGGGTACCGGGGGAATGTCTACAAAAATAACGGCCGCTGCCGCCGCCATCAGCTCCGGTATCAATACGGTTGTAATGAGCGGAGACGACCCGGCAAAGATATACAAGCTTCTGGATGGAAATGATATCGGAACGCTCTTTGTTGCAGAAGAGGGAAAAATATAACGGGAAATTCAAATAATGTAAATATATAATGTATCGGAGGTTTAGTTATGACAGTTATCGAACAAATGGGAGCCGCAGCGAAAAAAGCGTCCAGAACTCTGGCAGTTGCCGGAGAAAAGAAAAACGAAGCCCTCAGGGCTATCGCAGCGGCACTCAAGGAAAATGCAGACAAGATAATCCTTGCAAATGAGACAGACCTGGAAAACGGCAAGGCTAACGGACTTTCCCAGTCTCTCCTTGACAGGCTCATGCTCAACAGCGAACGCATAGACGGTATCGCTCAGGGTGTGCTGGAGGTTGCTGCACTGCCTGATCCGGTGGGAACAGTCATCTCCGGTTCTGTCCGCCCCAACGGACTGAAAATCACAAAGGTCAGAGTCCCCATGGGTGTTATCGGAATAATATATGAGGCAAGACCTAATGTAACAGCGGATGCTACCGTGCTTTGTCTGAAAAGCGGAAACGCGGTCATACTCAGAGGCGGCAAGGAGGCTATCAATTCCAATAAGTGTATAGCAGAGATAATGCGTGACGCTATCGAAAGTACCGGGCTTGACAGAAATTCAGTCCAGCTTATCGAGGATACATCACGTCAGTCCTCAACCGAGCTTATGTCTCTCACTGATTATCTGGATGTCCTTATTCCCAGAGGCGGCAAGGGACTTATCAGAGCGGTAGTCGAAAATGCAAAGGTACCTGTTATCGAAACAGGCGCAGGAAACTGCCATCTGTATGTAGACGAATTTGCAGATCTTGAAATGGCTGCCGATGTTATCTTCAATGCAAAGACTTCACGTCCCTCAGTCTGCAATGCGATCGAGACAATACTTGTTCATAAAGAAGTCGCAGAAAAAGCCCTGCCGATGATAAAGGCAAGGCTGGATGAGAAAAACGTTGAGCTGAGGGGCTGTGAAAAAACAAGGGCTATCCTGGGAGACAGCGTTATCCCTGCTGACGAATCCGACTGGGAAACTGAATACGGCGATTATATCCTCGCTGTAAAGGTTGTATCCGACTTTGACGAAGCTGTTTCTCATATTGCAAAATATTCCAGTGGCCACAGCGAATGTATAATCACAGGTAACTATAAGAACGCAAGACGATTTACAGAGGAAGTAGACGCAGCGGCAGTCTATGTCAATGCATCCACCAGATTTACAGATGGAGGAATGTTCGGCCTCGGAGCCGAAATCGGAATTTCCACCCAGAAGCTTCACGCAAGAGGTCCTATGGGTCTTAACGAGCTTACCTCTATGAAATTCGTCATAGAGGGCGATGGTCAGATCAGATAAGATATATCAGTGCAAGGATCAGATCCATACTGCCATTTTCATCCATAAGAAGAATGATCAGAGCCAGCAGCATTGCTCTTTCCTTATCCTCAAGGAGCGTTTCAAGCAGTCCGCCTCCCTTCCGGGGAGGATCTGCTGCCGGCTCTTCTTCTGTCTCCGGGTGAGCCTCTGAGTACATTTTACTCATCCGGCTCCTGGCCTCATCCTTCATCCTTTCAAATTCTCCGTCCTTCATTGGAACACCTCCCCGGAGCCGGTCAGAAGGCTTCCTTCAGCACCGGCAGCAGCCTCATAAGCCTCAGTATCCGGAGAGAACCGTCCAGTCTTTCCTGACGGCG
>CAMVQZ010000174.1 GCA_947169745.1 uncultured Clostridia bacterium | reverse complement strand
AGCCGGAAAGCTCCGAGGAATCCAGTGAGCCGGAGAGCTCTGAGGAGGACGCCGGTGATACTGAAGAATCTGAAACATACGATGATACTTCTTCCGACGATACCGATGCACCTGCAACAGGTGAAGCATATCCCTATGCTGTAATACTTGTGATAGCATTGTCCTGCGGTGCGGCTGTACTTGCAGTAAGAAGGGGCAAAAGGATATAAAGAACAGCCGGACATCAGACAGGAGGAAAAAGGATTGAAAAAGCGATATATCTTCTGTATATCTGCAATAGCACTCATAGTTGTCGGATACTTTATTTTTCTTTGCACATACAGCAATAAATATACAATATCTCTTTTTCTGAACGGAACAGTTGATGTAAATGCTGTCAGCGTGGAATGCTCTGATGAAAATGTGATAAAAGCCGGAGATATCAGACAGGGCAATTTCGATGGTTTGTTGAATACCCTGGAAATTGATATCAGCAGTGCAGGCCGCGGAGACTCCTTTGTAAAGGTGTCATTTGATGATGTCTGTGACAGTAAGATCACAGATGATAACGGTACGCCGCATACCCGGCATATCACAAAGCACGAGGATTATGAGATCGCCGTCCATGTTCTGCCCTTCGGGATGATATGGTGCACGGAATATGATGATTTCAACGGGCTTTGGACAATAAAGCTTCTTGCCGACGCCCTGATGATCGTGCTGATAATAACATTTTCTTTTTCCTTTCTCGAAAAGTACAGGGAAGGAAGATTCAGTTATTCAATGGTAAGCCTCGGAGGTATTATTGTCTTTATGACTGTCACAGTGTATTTTTCACTGTATTTTATGTTTTCGGAAATGGAATACAATAAAATTGCCGGTATCAAAAGTATTCTCTATTCCGTAAGTCAGATCAACTCTGTATTTGCCAATATGACTTTTATTCCTTTCTTTTTATTCTGCGTTGCTCTGAGTATCAGTAATATCCAGCTTGTACGTCACGAGGGCTTCCGGATATTCAATCTTCTCGGATTTATGCTGGGTATTTTTGCGGTCGCCGGTATTTTCCTGATGTATTACATCGGGAACGAATACTATCGCCATTCCGATACGGAACAGATACTGATGGTAGTTATCAATTCTGCGGTGTCATTTATTTTCTGTTATATTGAATGTCTGCTTGTTTCCACAATATTGTGTGCCGTAATGTCAACGAAATACAGGATAAGACAGCCTGTGGATTACATAATAATTCTGGGCTGTGCCATAAGAAGTGACGGCTCACCTACACCGATTCTCCGGGGACGTATAGACCGGGCCATAGCCTTCGGTAAAGAACAGTCGGAGAAATGGGAAAAGACTGTAAAATATGTTCCCTCCGGAGGACAGGGAAGTGACGAGGTTATAAGCGAGGCAGAGAGTATGAAGCGGTACCTGATGGAGCAGGGCATTCCGGAGGATCATATCCTGAAGGAGGACAAGGCTGTAAATACATACCAGAATTTTTCGTTCTCGAAGAAGGTAATAGAAGAGGATACAGGAGATGCACAGGATAAAACCGTTGCTTTTTCCACAACGAATTATCACGTGTTCCGGGGTTACATTCTTTCTAAAAAGCTGGGAATGAATGTCAGGGGGCTCTCCGCAAGGACAAAGCACTATTTTTACCCGAATGCGTTCCTGCGAGAGTTTATCGGACTGTTGGCAGAACAGAAAAAACGGCATATATTTTTTATTCTTCTCGGCATTGTCTTTTTTGCATCACTCTATCTTATAATTATGTTCTGATACAAACCGGACAGAGACCCGGCAGATACTATTCCGGCTCTGAAAAAATACAAAAAACAGCAGAAAGGACTTCCGTTTTTTACATAACGGAAGTCCTGAAATTTTAATGTTGACTTTTTTGCCTGCGGGCGGATGACAGAGGTATATTACGGCTCAGTCGATAATATCTGACCAGATATCTGCGATACTTCCGTCAACAGCACTGAAAACAATTGTATTGTCGCCGCTGTGTCCGATATATGCAACAACAGGCTTATCTGAATATTTATTATGAGACCAGATAACGGTCTTTTGTATTTCTGCATTTTTTTAGTCCTTATTTTTCTCCAGGACTTTTTCCTCGGAGAGCAGACCTTCCAGCTTGATTTTTTTAAGTGTATCTGCCGGGAGGACTGATGATGATGTATACACGATAAAGCCCTTGTCGTCTGTTTCGACCGTTATGCGGCAGGAATCTATCGCATAGCCGCCGTGATACTGGTTGAATCTGTAGTTTCCGTCTTTGCCGCTGTTACTGTCAGAAACAAGCTGCTAATCGGGATTTACAAGCCCCAGGACAGACCGGACAAGCTTTAGCTGCTCCAGAACATCCTTTTCACTTTTTACAGGAGATCTGTTAATATGCCCGCTTATGGTCGTTTCAGATTTGTCGTGAGTTATTTCAAAGTCAGGGTCATCCTTATTCATATCACTGAGCATATCCTCGGTGTATTCAAAGGTGGTCATTTTGTCATATTCAGTCACAGCACTATTACGGGACACCTGGCTGTCCTCTGAGCTTTCAGCCTTAGTTTCTTTTTTTATTTCACTGCTTCCGGCAGAGGATACTCCGGAGGAGCCGACTGAGCTGTTTTTGCTGTCCCTGTCTGAACAGCCTGTTATTAATGCTGATGCCAGAATACAGAAAAGTATTGATGTGATGATTCTTTTTTTCATTTATATACGCTCCCTCCCGATTCTTATTTCCACTTACACCTATAGTATACATTATAACATAAAAAA
>CAMVQZ010000173.1 GCA_947169745.1 uncultured Clostridia bacterium | reverse complement strand
AGCTTGTGCCAGACTCAAGGCTGTTTGATTTTTCCCAGAACTACTTGACACTATCCGCACCAACGCGTTGATTGACATTGGGGTGGGGGTGTGATATTATTTGATTACAATAATATACCCGGTAAAGGAGAGTATGATTATGAAAAAGATTGCAGCTGTTCTGATGTCCTCGCTTATGATCGTTTCATTTGCTGCCTGCAATAAGGCTGATGGAAATTCAGGCACAGGGGCTTCGTCTCAGATGGAACTGGATGAAAACGCAAAAAAAGTCGTGGCAAAATATGTGGATGAATCTACAGTGGGTCCAAAGACAAAGGACGTTATCTATAAACTGGAGGGTAAAACCCTGACTCTTTCGGTCAAAATGGAATTACCAAAGGGTGACGATAACAGCAAGAGCCCGTCTCTTATCCCCGGTATTGACCTTTCTTCTTTTGGTACAGAGCTGGAGCTGACATTTATCAAGGATGCCGATGAACAGATGAGAATAAACGGAAAGCTGGGAAGTATAAACGCTGAGATCGTCAAAAATAATAAGGGAACATATCTTCTTGATACTGAGGGGAAAACTTATATGACCCTGTCCAGCGCTGATGAGGAAAGCTCACAGTCTTCTGTAAAAACTACTGTTCCCGGTCTGAGTCTCAATTTTGATAGTATGGAGTCCAAGGCGGAAAAAACAAAGGATACCATATCATATGAAGGCGAGGGAAATGAGAAATATAAAAATAAGGACTACAGTACAGAGAAGTATAAATTCAAATCTGATGATACTGAAAGCACGATGAAGCTTTACTTTGCGGATGATAAGCTGGATTATATCGTTGTTTCATCAGGCGGAAATGAGACTGTTGTGCAGGTGCTTGCACTTGGCCCGGAAATTGATGAATCCGCTCTGAAGATACCTGACGATTATAAGGAATCCAATGACGCTCTAAAGGGTCTGGGGTCTCTCGGACTGTTTTTCGGCGGAATGTCCGGCCTGGATATGGTGTCCGGCTTTGATTTGACATCATCGGAATAAAAATACTAACGGCGTCGCATTGAGCGGCGCCTTTTTTTACAGTTATATGATAACCCCGGTCAGAAAAGCTCAGCTTGTATTCCTGCAGCCTGTTCACGCCTGGAAAAGTTTTTTGTACCGAAGTATTGACAAGGTATCAAAAAACAGATAGAATATTATTGTGTTTTTAAAAGATATATGGAGACGTATCGAAGTGGTCATAACGGGGCGCACTCGAAATGCGTTAGCCCAGCCGGGCTCGAGGGTTCGAATCCCTCCGTCTCCGCTCTTCTTAACCCCACAAGGCGGATCTGCTTTGTGGGGTATATTTTATCGAAACCATTTGATATGAGGTGAAAAAATGTTCTTTCCCGATGCCTATTTTATAAACGGAACTGCTTATGCAGGAAAATCCACAATGGTGAGGCTGCTTGCGGAAAAATATGACGGCATTTTCTGCGGAGAAAACTATCACGACTCCCTGCTTTCCGGTCTTGACAAAAATGCTTTTCCGTGCCTGACCTATACCAGGGATATGAAGGACTGGCACGATTTTGTAAGACGCAGCCCGGATGAGTATGAAAAATGGATAGACGGAGTTTCAAGGGAATGTGAAATACTGGAGTTGAAGATACTTGAAGAGCTTTCCGGGCAGGGAAAGAAAATCTTTGTAGATACGAATATCAGCCCGGAAACGCTGAAAAAGATCACATATAACGACCACGTTCTGATAATGCTGGCTGAGCCTGATACCTCAGTAAAGAGATTTTTTGAAAGACCTGACAGAGAAAAGCAGTTTATTTACCGGCTTCTCATGGAAGAAAAAGATCCCGTAAGGGCGATGGATAATTTCAGACAGTGTCTGGAGAGAATAAATTCTCCGGAGAGGTATGACCGTTTTCTCCGATCCGGATTTCAGGTCATTCTCAGAGATGAGAAAAGAAGTATCAACGAGACGCTGCATATGGTAGAAAAGGGCTTTGGGTTATAGCTACGCCAAAGCCTTCTCCTTGAGGAGAAGGTGGCACGCGGAGCGTGACGGATGAGGTGGTTTGTCTTGGGCAAGCTTTTTGTTTCACCTCATCAGTCAGCTGTGCTGACAGCTGTCTTGCCTCCCGGCTCGGTCGGTGCTTCTGCTGCGCAGAGGTGTCCACTGGACACCCGCACCCCTCAATGGGAAGCCTTTGCCTTCTCCTTGAGGAGAAGGTGGTACGCAAAGAGTGACGCTGGTTAGTGTAAAATAATTACAGAATAAATCAGGCGCTCACTGCAGAGGAAGTGAAATACCAGAGGTCAGAGCAGACCAGCCTCGAAAAGCAGCCCGAAAGGGCTGCGGCGGCGGAGGGTGGGGTAATGTCCGGGGCAATGCGCGCCGGATGCCGCGCCACGAGAGTATATTCAAACACGACCGAGCGAGAGAATCGAGCGACTACGCGAACATGGGTGCAGCGTCGACGCTGCATGGAGGTTTACAATGACGGGGGGGTGTAGTATAATGGAAAAAATACAGATCGTCCCCGGTGTGGAAAACTTATATGTCTGGAGGGAAGTATATGTCTAAACGAATTATTGTCATGATCCTTTCTATCACATGCGTTGTACTATTGGCTGCGGCAGCTATCATTCTTGTTCTTTTCATGAGATCCGGCGTTTCTTCTTCCGGCGGCGGAGGCGGCGGGGGATACTCCGGTAATACAAGAAGAGACGGCGCATCCCCGGGCACATTTCCGGGAGATCCGGGAGCTTCTGTGCCTGCGTTTCCGGGAAC
>CAMVQZ010000172.1 GCA_947169745.1 uncultured Clostridia bacterium | reverse complement strand
GGAGTGAAACTCCGGAAGTCAGAGCAAACCAGCCGCAAGAAGCAGCCCGTAAGGGGTGCGGCGGCGGAGGGTGGGAGTATTGTCTGAGGCGGTGAGCGCCGGATGCCGCGCGACGAAAGTATATGTACGCACGACAGAGCGAATGGAATGAGCGATAACGCGAACACGCTCAGTGCGAGCACGCACCGCGCGCCGGCTGGTTGCGATTTTGGGAGAATGGTGTTATAATAGGGGGTAGTAAAGCATAAAAGGGGGATTTTATGAAAACGAAGAATGTAGTAGACCTGACAGATCTCTCCCATGAGGAACTGGAGGAGGTCGTAAAGCTTGCAAACGAAATAAAAAACAGACCCGAAGATTATATGGATGCCTGCAGGGGAAAGATACTTGCCACCCTGTTCTATGAACCCTCTACAAGGACGCAGATGTCATTCCAGACCGCAATGCTCAGGCTTGGGGGGAAGATAATCGGCTTTGATAATCCCCAGAATTCCTCTGTAGCAAAAGGAGAAAACCTGAAGGATACCGTAACAGTTGTTGGAGGATATTCGGATATCCTTGCTATCAGACATCCCCTTGAGGGTACTGCAGCAGCCGCCGCAATGTATTCTCCTGTGCCGGTAGTTAATGCAGGAGACGGAGGTCATCTCCATCCGACCCAGACTCTGACAGACGTGGTTACACTCTCAAATGAAAGCGGAAGGCTGGATCATCTTTGTATCGGACTGTGCGGAGATCTCAAAAACGGCAGAACAGTACATTCCCTGATAAAAACAATGTCTACCTTCGAGGGAAACAGATTTGTTCTGATCTCTACCCCGGAACTCACAGTTCCACGGTATATAAAAGATATTATCAACGCCTCCGGGTGTAAATATACCGAGGTCAGAAGCCTTGCAGAAGCAATGCCGCTGCTGGATGTCCTGTATATGACCAGAATACAGAGAGAAAGATTCGCCAGCGAAGAGGAATATAAACGTCAGAACGGTGTTTTCGTCCTGGATAGGGAAAAGCTCAGAACCGCTAAGAAAACAATGAAAATACTTCATCCCCTGCCAAGAGTGGATGAAATAGATGTAGAAGTGGATTATGACGACAGAGCTAAATATTTTGTACAGACTGTCTATGGAATGTACGGCAGGATGGCTCTGATACTAAAGCTGCTGGAAAATAATACAAAAGAATACCCCGGTAGAGTGATGCCTACCCATCCTTTCAGATGTATTAACCCCAGATGTATCAGCAGCACAGAAAAATATCTTCCCGGATTGTTTGACGAAGCAGGAGGAGATATGCTGATTTGTAAATACTGCGACGGCAGAAGATTAATATAAAGGAGAATGATAAAAATGGATATTCTTGGACAGGTAAAATCAACAGTAGGTAATGCGGCTCAGGATGAAAATGTTGTGGGAACAGTAAAGGACGTCGTTGGCGGAGCTGCAGAAAAGGTTTCCGGAAATAAAGTCAATAAGGAAACCGTCAGCGGTGCAATCGATCAGGCCGCAAAATTTGCCGGAGAAAATTTTGGTGATAAAAAAACTGAAAACTGAATACTCAAAAAATTAATAATTGTTGTCGCTCCTATTTATAGTAAGTCTTTGCGAAAACATAATTCTTATCGGCTACCAATTAGTATGTACACAAAAGCAGGCGCTCTGTGCCGAGAGAGTGATATGATAGAAGTTAGTAAAAACCAGCCGCGTATAGCAGCCCGTAATGGCTGCGGCGGCGAGGGGTAGAAGTATTATCTGAGGCAATACGCGCCGAATGCCGCGCCACGAGAGTATATGTACACACGACCGAGCGAATGAAATGAGCGATAACGCGAATCGCTCAGTGCGAGCACGCACCCGCTGCCGCTGCTTGAAATTGGTGGGGAAATGTGTTAGAATAGGGGAGAAAAAAATAACAGGAGGAATTACCCGATGTCAGGACATTCTAAATGGAGTACTATCAAAAGAAAAAAGGAAAAAACAGACGGCGCAAGAGCTAAGGTCTTTACAAAAATCGGACGTGAGCTTGCAGTAGCAGTAAGAGAAGGCGGCGGAGCAGATCCGGCGTCAAACTCAAAGCTTCGTGAATGTATCGCAAAAGCAAAGGCAAATAACGTTCCGAATGAAAACATAGAGAGAATAATCAAAAAGGCCGCCGGCAGCGCTGACGGTGATAACTATGAAAATATCACATATGAAGGCTACGGCCCCTGCGGTATAGCAGTTATCGTTGAGACACTGACTGATAACCGTAACCGTACAGCCGGTGATATCCGCCATTTCTTTGATAAATTCGGCGGTAATCTGGGAACACAGGGCTGTGTGTCCTTTATGTTCAGCCAGAAGGGCCTTCTCGTTATTGAAAAAGAAGATAACGAAGAAGATAAGGTTATGGAGGACGCTCTGGAAGCAGGAGCCGCTGATTTCGATGCCGAAAATGATGACGTCTATGAGATTTATACCGAACCGGAGGATTTCGGCGCGGTAATGGAGGCTCTCACAGAAAAGGGCTATGAATTTGTTTCAGCTGATGTTTCAATGATCCCCTCTACATATACAAAGATAGAGGATGAGGAGGCCGCTGTTAAAATGCAGAAGCTCCTTGATATGCTTGAGGATAATGATGACGTCCAGAATGTTTACCACAACTGGGATATGCCTGAATCAGACGAAGAGGACTGATCCGACAGATAATAAAAAAGCACTTCCGACTTCTGAGCCGGAGGTGCTTTTTTTGGTGCGCCCGACGGCGCACGTTTCTAACGGGTGAAAGTCCCGAATC
>CAMVQZ010000171.1 GCA_947169745.1 uncultured Clostridia bacterium | reverse complement strand
CGCTCTGTCGTGCGTACATAAACTACCGTCGCGCGGCATCCGGCGCGCATCACCTCAGACAATACTCCCAACCTCCGCCGCCGCAGCCCTCACAGGCTGCTATTTGCGGCTGGTTTATTCTGACTTCCGTCGTTCCACTCCCTTGACAGCGAGCGCCTGCACAGTGCCTGTGCTCTCTATTTCGCGTAGTCGCTCGTTTGCACTCGCTCTGTCGTGCGTACATAAACTACCGTCGCGCGGCATCCGGCGCGCATCACCTTAGACAATGCCCCTACCTCCTCCGCCGCAGCCCTCACGGGCTGCTTTTCGCGGCTGGTTTATTCTGACTTCCGTCGTTCCACTCCCTTGACAGCGGGCGCCTGCTTCTACCAGAATTATTTTACACTCGAAACTGCTACTGCATACGGATTTATTTGTTGATTTCTCAATCCTCATTTTGTTTACCAAGAAAATCCGCTGCTGCCTGAAGCAGCTTCACATCTCCCTCTTTGGGAAGTACCTTTTCATCCCCGGAAAGCAGAACAATTGATCCGGTTATATCCCCGGAGGAAATTATCGGATAAGCCACGCTAGCCCTTGCAGCAGCTCCCTCAACCGGACAGAGGGTTTCGTCTGCTCTTTCCGAAACGAAGCTTTTTCTGTTTTCTATCAGTTTTTCAAGATCATCTGATATACGTCTTTCCAGAAATTCCCGTCTTGAGAGCCCGGATACTGCAATAACGTGATCTCTGTCGGTTATCACTACCGGTCTTTTGGATACCCGGTTTATAACATCGGCATACTGCTCCGCAAATCCGGACATTTCACCCATAGGGGAATACTTCCTGAAAATAACCTCGCCTCCTGAATCGGTATATATTTCGAGAGGGTCGCCCTCACGGATTCTGAGAGTTCTGCGTATTTCCTTTGGTATCACAACTCTGCCGAGGTCGTCGATTCTTCTTACAATTCCTGTTGCGCGCATGGTTCATTCTCCTTTGATACAAATTTGATCAAAGTTAGTATTTGTATTTTGTGGGGAAATATACCGTATCAAAAAACCGATATCTGTCGATCAAAAATAAGATGACAGATATCGGTTGTTTTTATAATTTTTTAATTAGTTCGTTGCGTTTAGCTTCGTATTCATATTGATTCAGTACGCCGGAATCATAAAGCTCCTTGATCTTTTTAAGTTCATCGGCAGCGGATTGGCTGTTTGCAGATTTCACAACTGCATCACGCATTTCCTCTTGCTGCTTTTTCTTGACAAGGTTTGGCATACCAAGACAAAGCAGAAAACCGAATATTCCGAAGATAAAAGAAGCTAAACCCCAAAACACAAACTTATCTGCGCCGTAACCCCTGTCCTTCAATACTTTTATTGAAAGAATAGTAAATACTATTGAAAAAAACAGATAACCTATAGTGTAACTTATAATACTACCATCCATAATAATTCCTCCTAAAGTTATT
This sequence comes from uncultured Clostridia bacterium, assembly GCA_947169745.1. Classification (GTDB taxonomy): domain Bacteria; phylum Bacillota; class Clostridia; order Oscillospirales; family Acutalibacteraceae; genus UBA1213. The sequence goes on along the minus strand of CAMVQZ010000171.1, from coordinate 1,391 downwards.
AGCTTATTTATGTAACAAGGTATTTATATTTTGATACTTCGCCGGTGTTAGGATTAACATAAAGTGTTATGTCAAAATCCTCTCTGTCTCCCCAATGGCCATATTTGTCCTTGTTGCAGTAGTTTCCGCTTATACTAAAAGAATAAACATTTATTCCATTAACTTTTTCCGATTTATTTATCTTTGACTGACCAATACTGACAAGATCATACATACTGTCAAGGTAATCCTCTGCCAATTTTTTACACTCGGATACAGAATATTTTTCGGTACTATAGTTTTCGGTACTATAGTTAGATGTATTATAAGTTGATGTTACAGCTGTTGATTCGGAAGATGAATTGCTTGAACATCCGGAAATACAGAATACCCCGACCAATATAGCAGCTAACAAAACAGGTTTTACTCTTCTCATTACAATTCCTCCAATTTCTTATCACGTGCTTTTTGACAAAACTTACACAGGCTTGCCCGACCATCAGAAGCTATGGCTTCATCTTCTGATAAAAAAGGAATATAATCATTTACTCCCTTAGAATAATGACAAAAACCTTTGATATGCAGGGTATGGCTTTGCTTATTATACAGATACTTCTTTTCCATTCATAAATTTCTCCTTCCTGTATTGATCAATAATAAAATGTAGATACTTTTTGTGTTTTAACGAGAGTATAAGACACAAAATTGTGTTTTAATGTTTAAATAATAACACAAAATATTACTAAAGTCAATATATCTTTGTGTTTTTTGTTAAACTAAAGTAAAAGCAAATATTATCTGTGAGGAGGGTGTTAAATGAATAACTATAAAAGAATACGAGATCTTCGCGAGGATGCCGATATGACACAAAAGGATGTTGCGGAAAAACTATTTATGCATTTGACTCAGTACCGCCGATATGAAAACGGCGATAGTGAAGTACCACTCAATGTTGCAATACACCTTGCGGGATTGTACGATGTATCTCTGGATTATATTGCAGGAATTTCTAATGATATGCGCGGTCTGAGTGTTTCCTCACTCAATGAATTGGAAACAGATCTTGTTACAGGCTTTCGACAGCTTGATCCTATCGGAAAAGGCAGAATTCTTGAAAGAATTGATATTATGTTATCAATTAAAAAAAAATAACCAGCCGCACTCCTGCTGATCAACACAGTGGTGCGGCTGATATTTTTGCAGAAAAAAGGATGTGCCACTCGGCATACCCTATGCTGTAATATGTAACCTCTATGTGATCTCATTTATCGCCATAACAAAACCATGTTCATGTGTCAATGTTATCTGCGGGGGAGCGGCGTGCAGACGCTGTCAGATTAATATTTCAGTTCTGAAAAGGTCGTCAATCCTTCGTACAATTCCTGTTGCGCGCATGGCTATTTCTCCTTTAT
>CAMVQZ010000170.1 GCA_947169745.1 uncultured Clostridia bacterium | reverse complement strand
TACTGTTTATCAGCATTTCAAGGCGCTTAGGGAGAAAAAAGCAGACACTAATTATCAATATCCCAAAAATGCCTCTCCGCCGTGAATATGTGTGCAGCGTCGACGCTGCACAGATGTAAATTATGGTTGCCAAATATTTATACTATCAGTTTGTGACAATTAATCAAGATAATACAAAACAGGCGCTCGCTGCCGAGGGAGTGGAATACCGTAAGTCAGAATGAGACAGCCGCAAGAAGCAGCTTGTGAGGGCTGTAGCGGCGGACGGTGTGAGTATTGTCTGAGGCGCTCCGCCGCCGGATGCCGCGGCACGAGAGTGTAGGTGCGCACGATCGAGCGAGTGTAAACAAGCGATAACGCAAATCGCTCAGTGCGAGCACGTATCGCTGCAAGATGGTTGAAGTTGGTTGTAAACTATGTTATAGTTTTGTTGTATGATATGATCGTACAGAAAGGATGAATTCAATGAAAATTCTGATTACTGGTGGAACGACATTTGTCAGTAAGTTTACTGCAGAGTATTTTGCGAAAAAAGGAAACGAAGTGTTTGTTATGAATCGCGGGAACAGAGCACAGCCTAGTGGAGTCACATGGATTAATTGTGACAGAACGGATCCCGGCGATACTCTTAAGGAGAATTTTTTTGACGTAATACTTGATGTTACTGGATACACACAAGAGCATATACAGAAGCTTCTTGATTCCGGGATCAGATTCAATGATTATTTTTTTGTCAGTTCAAGCGCTGTTTATCCGGAAACCAATCACCAACCCTTTACCGAAGAACAGAAATGCGGAAAAAACAGTATATGGGGCGATTATGGAATAAATAAACTTTTAGCAGAACAGTATCTTACAGAGCATTGCCCTGGAGCATATATTCTTCGTCCGCCATATTTTTATGGTATTTATGAAAATCTCTATCGCGAGGCGTTTGTGTTTGACTGCGCTGATCAGAACAGAGAGTTTTATATTCCCGGAGATGGTGATATGAAGCTGCAATTCTTTAATGTAAAAGATTTTTGCCGTTTTGTTGAGATAATTCTTGACAGATGCCCCACTGAACACATTTTTAATGTAGGGAATAATGATTCAGTAACAATCCGTGAATGGGTAACAATGTGTTATCGGATAGCCGGAAAAGAACCTGTTTTTAAAAGCGTTGACAGATCTGTTTTTCAGAGATACTATTTCTGCTTTTACGATTACGAATACTTGCTTGACGTAACAAAACAAAATGAATTGATGCCCGATACTATCCCCCTTGAAGAAGGTCTGGAGGAAGAATACCGGTGGTATAAAACTGAGCCGGACAGCATTTATCGCCGTAATCCATATATGGATTATATTGATTCAAATCTCAGGTAAAAGAGTTTTTCAGAAACCTTGAAGAAATTAAAGGAAAAATAAATATACGGTTTACAGAATTAATAATTTTACATAATCATTTCTGCTTATAATATTATCAAATATAGTATACGGGGTGATCTTATGAAAAAATTAGTCAGGTATTCAGTATATGCTCTTACATTTGCACTTCTGCTCTCCGGATGTGGAGCAGGAGTGGATACCGGAAAAGGATCCTCAGATAAGAGCAGCGCGGAGATCGAAAGCAATTCTGATAACAGTCCTTCTTCGGGTACGCAGGTGTCGGAGAAGTCTGAAGAAGAATCTTCTGCGGATAGCTCCGAGGAAAGCAAGGATATCTCCGCGGCGGAGAGCAGTAGTGAAAGTTCGGAAGGCTCCGGTAGTGATGATGCGGGAGCCGGAAAAATAACCACTGAAAAAGCCGATTCCGGAAATACAAAGCTTTCTTCGGGAAGTTATGATGTTAGGATAGGAAATAAGACAGTTACCTTAAGCGGTGCATATGTAGTCGACGGAACAGATGCTGTCATTACGGGAGGCGAATGGAGCAGCAGTGAAACGGATCAGAATGTTTTCCTTGTGCTTAATGGCGGCAGTCTGACACTCAAGAATGCTTCGATCACCAAAACAGGGGACGCAGGGAAAAATGATTCAAAGAGAACATCTGATGTTTCTGATGATTACAATTTTTATGGTATAAATTCTGTTATCCTTGTAGTTGGTGAAAATAGCAAGGCTTCAATTGAAAACTGTACTGTGAGTTCCGATTGCAGCGGTGCAAATGCAATATTCTCTCTGGACAGCGCCGTAATAGATGTAAACTATGCAGAAATAAATACTACCGGTAATTCTTCCAGAGGAGTATATGCGACAAATGGCGGCACGATAAATGCAGATCATCTGTCGATCACAACATCAGGGGCACATTGCGCGCCTGTGGCTACTGACCGGGGCGGAGGATTTGTGACCGTAAAGAATTCAAAGCTTGTATCCTCCGGCGACGGAAGTCCGAATATATATTCTACCGGGGAGATAGTCGTTGAAAACTGTATAGGAACGTCTACCGGTTCTCAGGCGGCGGTTATCGAGGGCAAAAATTCGATTACGATGAGAAATTGTAGCTTTACTGTCAGCGGAAAGGGAAATAATGGAATAATGCTCTACCAGAGCATGTCCGGTGACGCTGCAGATTCTGATGCGACCGCTTCAGTATCAACACTCACTATGTCAGACACAACCATTGATTGTCAGCTTGACGCTCCGGTATTTTATATTACAAATACCAGCTCGGTCATCAATCTTAACGGCGGAAATACGATAAAAGCAAAATCAGGAGAGCTTGTATCCGCTGCAACTGGAAGATGGGGCAGAGATGGATCCAACGGCGGAAAGCTTACTATGAATATTTCAGGTGAAAGCTTCAATGACACCGCTTCGGCTGATGATATCAGCTCAATAAGCATCAATCTGTCCAATGGTGCAAAGTTCACAGGTAAAACCTCTGGGTCTGTTACGATAAATTGATTCGATTCTATATATTCAGTAATTAGTGTCTGCTTTTTTCTCCCTAAGCGCCTTGAAATGCTGATAAACAGTAG
>CAMVQZ010000169.1 GCA_947169745.1 uncultured Clostridia bacterium | reverse complement strand
TCACGCTGCCGAATCGCTCAGTGCGAGCACGCACCTGGGAAGTATAGTTGACATTCGCTTTTTAGTGTGATAGGATAGAGAAAATAATCATTCAGATTATTAATAATTCAGAAGAGGAAAAATCATGAACAGCAAAGTTTTGAAAAAAGTATTAGCAGCAGCTCTTTCACTTACCCTAGTATATGGTTGTTTGCCCTTGCTGGGAGATGTATTCATTACAGCAAAGGCAGATGAATACGAATTACCATTTGTTCCCGCAAATACTGGTGACAAAAAGTTTACGGTAACAAACAACACAGACTATGTTACGATAACATGGAATGGCCAGCCCGTAACAAACGGGATGGAGCTAACGAACAAACATTGTGTCTATTTGAACTCCGACAGACCATTTTCCTATACTGTCGGAAATAATAAATCTACCTCAAATCAGAATGCCAGCGGAAATTACAATATTATTCTTTCTACCTCAAAAGATGTAACAGTAGACCCGTTTTGTGCAAGCGTACTGCACGATACAGGTTATGCCCGTGAATCCTCGATCTATCTGGAGCCGGAAAACTTTGTTGCAGGCGATTATTTCTACATAGACAAATCTATACCCTCCGGAACACTCAGGGCGTCAAAAAGCGAAAAGATAGTAAGCTTCTCGACGGTTATGGATACACCTGTAGCTTTGTATAATGAGATCGGCACTCAGATACCGCTTACGCAAAATGAAGGTGTTTATTCCTTTACGGCTGAAACTGGTCGGACATATTATCTGATAAGGACACACATTGCCGGCAGCGAAAGCAACTGGGATGAGTATGAAACTCCTTTGATGCCTGCTAATCCTGTTGATACAATTGTTGTAAAGCACGATAACGGTTCAGGCAGTGAAGAGAACATTGAGCTTACAAGCTCTAATCTCGATAAAGTAAATGATATATTCAGTACTGATAAGGTTTTTGCTGAGGGGGATATAATAAACCTTGTATTCGACCCGAGTACTGCAACTGGTCTTATAATGGTAAAGCCCCGGATAAGCGTCAGCGTATATGATGCTATAAACGGTTCGCAGGTAACACTTACAAAGCTTGCAAATTCAGACATAACTTCCGATAATTATACCTTCCCGGTATCCGGAGTTAAGTCTTACTTCATCGTAAAGAATTTTGTCGAAAACGAAAGCTTCGATGTAGTCCTCCCGGAAAACATGGAGATCACAAATGACGTTGTTCTGACCGACGGCAAGGCTGAATACGGTACAGAGATAATGTTCAAGGCAAAAGAAGGCTTTACTGCAAGCAATGTCAAAGTAAACGGTGAAACTATTGAAGCAACTAATGGTATTTATACTATCACAGTTGAAGGCGATACAAATGTCACTGCAGACATTGAAGTACAGAAATTCACCGTAACATGGAAAAACGGGGATGATGTTATTAAGACAGACGAGAATGTACCCTACGGTACAGTCCCGACTTATGAAGGCGATACTCCCACAAAATCACCCGACGGGCAGTATACTTACTCCTTCAGCGGATGGTCACCGGAGATCTCAGCTGTAAAGGACAATGCGGTTTACACAGCTGTCTATGACAAGACAAAAATCGAGCCTCTGGTAAATCTCTCTACTGTATCACACCAGCATATCGATGTAAATAAAAAGATCACCATACACTGCGGCGCAGAGGGCGGCGTTATGCCTTACACCTATTCTGTTTATTACAAGACCTCCGACGATGCACAATTCACAAAGCTGAGATCATTCAGCTCAGATGAAGTAATCACTTTCAGACCTACTGTCGCAGGAAGCTATATTTTCCGCATCAAGGCAAAGGATGATATAGGAAAGATTTCTTCCAAGAATCTTACAGTGGTAGTTACAGATCCGATGGAAAATAATTCAACTCTCAGCAGCTTAATGGTAGTTCCCGGCGGCAAGATAACCGTAAATGCTTCTGCAGCAGGCGGCAGCGGGGAATATACATATGCATATTACTACAAGATGAGTTCAAAGTCCTCCTGGAATAAGCTTTCAGACGGCTTTGTGGCTGATACCTCCGAAACTCTCAAGCTGGGCAAATCCGGAGAATATGACGTCAGGGTCGTTGCAAAGGACAGCTTCGGTACGGTGAGCGAAAAGGTGATGTCTCTTTATGTCACAGAAGCTCTCTCAAATGAATCAACCATCAGCGCAGAAGAGATTTCTGTCGGCGAGGAGATAGTCATCAACGGAGCTGCAGCAGGCGGCAGCAAAGAATACACATATGCATACTACTATAAGCTGAGTTCAAGAGCTAAATGGAACAAGCTCTCAGACGGATATGTGACTGACATCTCAAAAACCTTCAAGCCGGGCAAATCCGGAGAATATGATCTCAGAGTCATTGTAAAAGACAGCTCGGGCGCAACGGCAGACAGCAGATTCTGTGTTTCTGTAGAATAATCCCGGTTTTGATAGAAAAAATATAATATACTTTTTTATCCGCAGTTCATTGTGACTGCGGATTTTTTTACGTTTGCTCTTGGCGGATGGATATATTATACTAATATTCGATAGAACACTTTTATATCTTTGGCGTTGAATTTCGCATAACTTCATTATCGTCCTGCGAGATTTACCGCTCAAATCTGATTAATACATCTTAATATTAGTATTAATCCCGGAAAAGCAGGGGGCGGTCGGATGAAAAATATTTGATGTTATGTTCGCTCATTCAGTTTTTATGGTTGTCCGGCCGGGCAGAAAGGATTGTGGCTTGCGTTAGGCAAAACTGAACAAAAATATGAAATTCATTAGTTATTTTCTTGACAAAATATCCGACAGGTATTAGAATGATATTGATAAGATAATGCGGGTAATTCGGCAACTGGTCTGATTTGAATATTTTGAGGAAGAGGAGTGAGAAAATGGCAAAGGAAGAAGAAAAGAAACAGCTTCTGGAAGAAAAGAATATACATCTGTGGTTTGAGGGTTCGCCTGTTGCGCTGTGTTCGATGAAGCTGGAGCTTGATATGAATGTGGGCGCTATGTTTGCTTATGCAAAATTCGTAAATGTTCAGCCTGAAGCTATAAGG
>CAMVQZ010000168.1 GCA_947169745.1 uncultured Clostridia bacterium | reverse complement strand
GGAATGAGCGAACCCCGCGAATCGGGTCCAGCGTCACGCTGGCCGCCGCAGCCCTCACAGGCTGCTATACGCGGCTGGTTTTTACTAACTTCTATCATATCACTCTCTCGGCACTGAGCGCCTGCTTTTGTGTATAGGTTTATCGAAAAACGAAAGAACTTCCGTCGCTCACAAGCTTACTATAAACAGGAGTGACATCGATGACCATTATTATTAGTTTTTCAGTTTTCAGTATTCATTATCTATAAACTTGCGAAATAATCCCCGCAGGTGGTTTTGGTTCCGGCCTCCGGGGATCATAAAGATCAGCATATAAAATTTTGAAACGTAAATTAATTCAGGGTCTTACCGACCGTAAAACGGCAGCATATTACCGCAGTGCTGGCAGAATTTCATTCCGATCTTGTTTTTCCTGCCGCAAACGGGGCAAATGATATTATCTGCCGGAAAATCTGATTTCTGCTGGTTGTCTGCCGGAACTGGCGGATTTCCGGCATTCATCCGGGGTTCAAAGCCCGAGGGGGGAAGAGGTCCGGAACCGGGGATTCCGCCGTTCATACGTGGATCAAAGCCCGAAGGGGGAAGAGGTCCGGAACCGGGGGTTCCGCCGTTCATACGTGGATCAAAGCCCGGAGGGGGAAGAGGTCTGGAACCGGGGATTCTGCCGTTCATCCGGGGGTCAAAGCCGGGAGGCGGAGGATACATTCCCTGTCCCGGTGTCCGGGGTGGAAACGGCGGCGGAGGAGGAAATCCGGCAGGCGCAAATACTGGCTGAGGAATTGCCGGCACAGGATCGTCGTTTTCGTCCTTAGGAGAGCTTTCGTTTATACCGTTGATTTTTTTATACAATATTTCGTGCTTGAATATTTTGTTGTATTTGCCAGCCATTATAGCTGAGAACAAGAGAGCAGCCATAAGAGAGAACCGGTAAACGATGTACATAAATACATTGAATCCGCTGAATCTCATTATCATTGCTGAATTTTTCTTTTCGCCGTAATAGGAGGCAAAGGAGCCGTCCTTGAAGTCTGTTGCACAGTAATATATACAGATAAACACCTGAAGGACTACATAAAAGATAACAAGTATCTTAAAGGATATTATTCCTTCGGTATACATACCGTCTTTAGCAATAGTTTTCCTGATGGAATTGCATGACCGCAGACCGGCGATCGCTGTGAACAAAAACAGGAATGAGGGAGTGGAATTCAGTAAGAAAGAAAGGAAGAATTTTGAGAGCTTGTCAGAATCAGTTTCTACTGTGGATAAGGAAGCCATATAGGAAAGGGCTTCTGTGAAAGCAGTCATAAGATTCATCGAAGACAAAACTATTGAGATAATAAAATATACTTTAAACAGAGTGAATGCAGGATTTGGAATACTGTCTGTTGTTTTGTTTCTGGCATTGATAAAGAGAAGGGTCAGACCGATAAGGGGGAGAGCCAGTAGGATAAAGGTAATACCCAGGCTCATTCCTGTTGAGAGAAGATCGGAGGATAACAGAGTGTTGGAATAATAATCCTCGGCATATTTCAGCGGAGTATTTTTAACATCAGTGAGAGCTGCAATTCCGTAAATAAGCGAGATCATTGCTGCTCCGATGCAAGCAATGCTTATAAGCAGCCATCTTCCGGAGAAACTCTTTTTCAGGAGTCTGCCGTTATCCGAAAACGCTTTGTTTTTTTCGTCTGAAGAGATAGTAATTTTCATTGGACACCTCATATGGTTTGGTTATTGTTTTTTATTGCGATATACTTTTCCGGAGCGGCTGCCTATATCTGGTTCAACGCTTTGAACAGAAGAGGGATCAAGCTCGGAATCGTGCTGCGGGTTTGCCTTCAGATGCTGGTAATTATATGGATGATTTTTGAAGAACATAGGAGCACGATATGGGATATAACGACCGCTGGAAAGATCTATTGCAAAAGACGCACTCTTTGAGTAATAGTCAGACAGATTAAAAACAGCGGAAAAAAGGACTACAGAAACCGCAGCGATAATTGTATTCAGGGCACTGCATCCTGTATAAGCCAGATCTATTGTGCGGCTGATTTCCGGAGGCATAACCAGTCTTGAGACAAAGATGACTGTCAGAACAAACATTATAAGTATTCCGGCAAAGCACATGAAGATGGTTCCTGACAAAGCGGAGGTAAAATAACCGCTTCCCTGGCTTGACTTGATCAGGGAGCTTGTCAGGACAATCATGCCGGCAAGGACGGAGATTGCAAGTATGCCGATAACTGTAGTATAGGCAAAAAGAAAATTTGAATCCATGCCGTTAATGTATGCAAAGAGAGCTTCCGGGTCAATTCTGTATGACTGATACATTACTGAAACAGAGCAGAAGGAAACAAAAACGGCTGTAACAGCAACTATAAGCGAGATCACGAGTGATCCACGCAGAGCCTTCAGGGATCTTATCATAGCGCCCTGATCCTCTGAGGCAGCAGCGGCAGAAGCTGAAAAGAAACCTATTGTAAGCAGCAAAAAGCAAAATGAAATAACTCCTCCGGCTATAAAGTCAATAACAGGGGCCTGATTTTTTCCAAAACCATAATAAAGGCAAGTGAGCCAGGCATCGGTTTGTTTATTAAAGCCGGCAATAACTGTGCGGAATATCCAGACAAAGGAGATTATTGCAAGAGAAATGTAAACGACCTTTGCGGAAGTACGGGTAAACATCTGAAAAACAGTGGATCGGGCATGATCCTGCAGGTTTTCCTGACCCGGAGCAACATTGATGTTATTCATAAATGGCACCTCGTTTCATAATTATATTGTATAGATATTATAACATAAAAGGAGAGCTATGAAAACATTAATCCCAAAAAATAATACAGCTTCTCGCAGAACGTTTTCCTGACTATTCGGGGCGTGATGCCAGCAGCATTGTTGTGCTGTGTCGTGAACGAGCCTTTTCGATTATCAGGGGTGTAACAAAGTAATAGGTGCGTAATAAAGTAAAATGAGATATGAGAGAGAATAATTTGAAATATACGAATAGTAGACAGTGTGTATGATTATACAACTTGTAAACCCCCCAAAAAAGTCGAAAAAAAGTGTTGACAAAGGGTAG
>CAMVQZ010000167.1 GCA_947169745.1 uncultured Clostridia bacterium | reverse complement strand
GGATGCTTGATCCTGTTCCAGGAAAGCTCTGAGATATGTACCATTCCGTCGATACCGCCGATATCAACAAATGCACCATATGATGTAAGGGATTTTACTGTACCGTTATATACCTTTCCGACCTCAGCAGAAGCCCAGAACTCCTCTTCCTTCTTCTTGCGCTCGTCGTTGAGTACTGAACGGATAGAACCAACAGCTCTGCGTCTGTTATTTCTTCCTGTTGTCTCAATGATGCGGAACTCTACTTCCTTCTTCAGCAGACCCTCAAGAGCTTCCCCTCTTGTTGCTGTAGCCTGTGATGCAGGGATAAATACCTTGATGCCGTTTGTAAGAGCAAGAACACCGCCCTTTATTACATCGGTTACAACACCCTTGACTACTGTCTCATTCTCAAAAGCGGAAACTATATCATCCCAGCCCTTCTGAGCATCAAGAAGTCTCTTTGAAAGGAGAATAGTACCCTCCTGATCGTTTGTCTTCATGATGATGACATCAAGCTCGTCTCCGACCTTGACAAGATCCTCGGTCTTTGCGTTAGGATCGCTTGAAAGCTCGCTGAGGGGAATGATACCGGTCTGTTTTCTGCCGACATCGACACGAACCTCAGTGGGAGTTACGCTAACAACAACACCGTGTACCCTTCCGTTTGTATTATAATTTTTGAAGGACTCTTCAAGGAGCTCTTCAAAGTTTTCAGCTTTGCTTTCTTCAACATTTTTGATTTCTTCTGACATGGTAACAAGTACCTCCTTTATAATGCTTGCCGGTGTCGAGGCTCCGGCAGTTATGCCAATCCGATCAGTTGCGACGGCTATTCCGCCTGGCAGCTCTGCTGCTGATTCAACAAGATAGGTCTTATCACAATAGCATTTACAGATATGATACAGCTTGTTTGTATTTGAGCTATGCCTTCCGCCGATCACAATAACAACATCGGACTCCTTGGAAAGCTGCTCTGCCTCTGACTGACGATCTGATGTGGCACTACATATTGTATCAAATATTTTGGCATTTGTACATAGTTTTTGCAAAATTTCTAAAGATTTTTTCCATTCTTTTTTGTCGAATGTGGTTTGTGCTACAATGCAGATGAATTTTTTCTCAAACTCTGGGTAATTTTTTATTAAAGTTGACAACTCTTCACTACTTTGGAAGGTATGATATTCTCCACAGCAATGTCCGATTATCCCCTTTACCTCCGGGTGATCCTTATCACCTGCTATAAATATGATCTCCCCTTCTGAGGAATGCTCGGCAACGATACGATGTATCTTCAGAACAAAGGGACAGGTAGCATCCTTGCATTCTATTCCCAGCTTTTCTATCCTGTTCATAACATCCAGGGTGACGCCATGGGAACGGATAACGAGAACTGATCCCTTCTCTACATCCTCCGGCTTTTCTGCTATCCTGACTCCTCTCTCAGCCAGGCTCTCCACCATCTGGGGATTATGGATTATAGGCCCCAGGGTGAAAACAGATCTTCCCTCTTCAAGAAGCTTTTCGACAATACTGACAGCTCTGCTCACTCCGAAGCAGAAGCCGGCGCTTTTTGCAACAGTTATCACTTTTCTTCCTCCAGTCCCAGATCTCTTGCTCTGAGAGCCTTTATCTCATCCATTATTTTCTTCGCTCCCTTACGGTAGGACTCAACGCTTCCTTCAACAACTCCAAGTTCCTCCGGGGTTATGGGTTCTCCCCACGACACTATGACCCTGCTGAAAACTCTTACTTTTTTCTTTCTATTTTTGGGAGTGATACAAACAGGAATAACGGGTACCTTCATCTGGGAAGCCACTATTGCGGCTCCGGATTTTGGTCTGAGAAATTCTCCTGTCTTTGAGCGGGTACCCTCTATAAATATTCCAAGGAGCTTGCCGCTTTTTACAATATCTTCGGCTTCATTGATAGCCTTGCCGTCCCCTGCTCCTCTCTGGACAGGAAAGGCGCCAAGCTTTCTTATCAGTCCGGCAAAAAGCTTATTTCTGAACAGCTCCGCCTTTGCCATATAGAATATCTGCCTTCTCTGGGTCACTCCAAGAAAAACAGGATCAAAGTTTGACAGATGGTTTGAGCAGATGATATATGCGCCATCCTTCGGTACATTCTTTTTGCCGTTTAACTTTATAAAGAACAAAAACCTTATCCACGGGACAAGAATTATCCTTCCGAGGACAAACAACGGATGTCGTTTCATTCTATTTTCTCCTTTATAATGCTTATGATTTTTTCTATGGATTCCTCCAGGGTCATTTCGGTCGTATCTACCAGAACGGAATCCTCAGCCGGTTTCAGGGGAGCCGCCTCTCTGTGAGAATCATTATAGTCTCTCTGTATTATATCCGAAAGAACCTTTTCGTAATCAGCTTCAATTCCTTTTTCCGCAAGCTGAGCTGTTCTTCTCCTGGCTCTTGATTCCGGAGAAGCTGTCAGAAAAATCTTTACTCTGGAATCCGGCAGAACAACTGTTGCTATATCTCTGCCATCCATTATTACGTTATTCTTTCTGGCAAAATCTCTCTGAAGCTCCAGAAGAAATGCTCTGACCTCAGGAATTGCTGATACCGCCGAAGCATTTTTTGAAGCTTCTTCTGTACGAATTTCCCCCGAAACATCCTCACCGTTGAGAAGCATTTTTTGTTCACCGTCTTTATATACGACGTCAATAGCAATTTCTCCCAGAACAGGGACAACAGCCTCAGGGCTCCCGGTATCTACGCCCTTTCTCATACAAGCAAGACCTATAGTCCTGTACATCGCACCTGTATCAACATAAATAAAACCAAGCCCGGATGCAGCAGCTTTGGCTATAGTGCTCTTTCCTGCTCCGGCAGGACCATCAATAGCTACAGAAATCATTTCAAGCCTCCGTAATTTATTTCTGATCTTTCTGCTGATCATCGGATCTACTCACCCTACGATCAACACCTTCCTGATTATATCACAAACAAAACCAATAAACAACCCACCCCAGGCAGGCAGCGTGACGCTGCACCCGTGTTCGCGTTATCGCTCATTCCACTCGCTCTGTCGTGCGTACATATACTTTCGTGGCGCGGCATCCGGCGCACAATGTCCCGGACA
>CAMVQZ010000166.1 GCA_947169745.1 uncultured Clostridia bacterium | reverse complement strand
TTTAGCAGCGTGACGCTGCACCCGTGTTCGCGTTATCGCTCGTTTGCACTCGCTCGGTAGTGCATACATATACTCTCGTGGCGCGGTTGTCAGATCTGTGTAAGGAGGATACCGACCATCTTTTTGCCGCGGGACAAAAGTGTCCACACGCACGACAGAGCGAATGGAATGAGCGAACCCCGCGAACCGGGTCCAGCGTCACGCTGGCCGCCGCATCCCTCACGGGCTGCTTCTTGCGGCTGGTTTATTCTGACTTCAGACTTTTCAATCCTCTGACAGTAAGCGCCTGCTTTTGTGTAGCAGGTTTATTTAAAAACGAAAGACCCTCTGTCTCGCAAAGAATAACAATAACAGGAGCGACAACCATATTTTTCAGTTTTTTATGTTCTCCGGCTCAGCAGTCACTGACTGACCACAACAAAGAAGTCGAACCAAAAAAACCGGCACAGCTTTTTACACTGCGCCGGTTCGGAATACATTTATTTTGTTACTGTCACCTTACAGCTGGATTCCTTGCCATTGTAAGTCCTGACTGTCACCCAGGCTGTTCCGGCTTTCACTGCCTTGAAGGAGCCTGTCCAGTTGGTCTTTGTCATTTTTACGATACTGCTGTTGCTGGTGCGGAAGGTTCTCTTTGCGCAGCCGGAGCCGTCGTTTGTCCAGCAGCTAAGGGTTGCTGTCTGACCCACCTTGAGGGTGAGTGTTTTCTTGCTGATGGTCACGCTCTTGGGAGCAGCCTTTACTGTGACCTTGCAGGAATGCTCCTTGCCGTTGTAGGTGCGTACTGTTACATATGCCACACCGGGCTTAACGCCTACAAATTCGCCTGTCCAGTTTGTCTTTGTCATCTTCACGACAGAAGAATTACTGGTGCGGTAGGTTCTTGTTGCACAGCCGGCGCCGCTGTTCACGTTTGAGCCCAGGCTGTATTTCTCGCCGACACCGATTGTGAGTACGCCTTTTGTCAGTGTTATCTTTGCGGGGGCGTTCTTCACGGTTATCTTGCAGGACTTTTCCTGACCGTTATTGCCTTTTGCGGTAACCCACGCTGTGCCGTTGTTTACGGCTTTGACGTTGCCTTTCTGATCAACTGTTATTATCTTGGAATTTGACGTTCTCCACTTTATACCGCCATTTCCGCCGGTTGCTGTCAGCTTTGTGGTCTCGCCTTTTCCAAGGGACATCGTGCTTGTGTTAAGAAATACAAGCTCAACAAATTTAAAGCCGTTGTCTTTTGCATATTTTTCAGCAGCAGAGCCTTTTGTGCCATAAATGGTAAAACCGGCAACTTTTTCATATTCATGGCTGCTATTTAAATAATATCCAAATGCGTTTTCGCTTATACTCTTCACGCTCGACATGATCGTTATACTTTTGAGGCTTGTGCAGCCATCAAACGCCAAATGTTCTATACTCTTAACGCTCGATGGGATCGTTACGCTTTTAATTTTATTCTGATTTTGAAACACATTAATTCCTATTTCCTTCACACCTGATGGGATTGTGATACTGGTAGAAGTGCCGAAATAATCAAATAAAATGCCTTTAACAATAACAAATCCATTTTTATCTGCAAGTCCTTTGCAGCCATGAAACGCCCCAATTTCTATACTCGTCACGCCCGAAGGGATCGTTATGCTTTTGAGGCTTTCGCAGTCACCAAACGCTAATTTTCCTATACTCTTTACACTAGAAGGGATTGTTACGGTCAATAATTTTTTACAGCCCAAAAATGTACCTCCAGCTTTTAATCCTCCGGGAATAGTATCAAGCCCTTCCGGCAGAACAACACGTTCAAGTTTTTCACAACTTATAAAAAGACCAGAACCAAAGCTTTTTACTCTTTTTGGAAGGGTAACTCTTTTGAGGTTTATACATCCCCAAAATACTCGATCTCCTATTTCTGTAACACTGTCCGATATTGTGACACTTTCGATATATTTATTATTCTGAAATGTTCCGCCTCCTACAGTTTTCACACTTGATGGAACAACAACATTTTTCGATTTGCCACAGTAATAACATAAAGCGTTTCCAAAGATCACAAATCCATTTTTATCGGCAAGTCCTTTGCAGCCATAAAAAGCCGAAATTCCTATACTCTTCACGCTCGATGGCATCGTTACGCTTTTGAGGCTTGTGCAGTTATAAAACGCACCATCTCCTATACTCGTCACACTCGATGGTATCGTGATGCTGGTAAGGCTGGTGCAGCTTCCAAACGCCCAATCTCTGATACTTGTCACTTTTTTACCATTAATTGCGGAGGGAATCGTTACTTTTCCGCCACTTCCGTTATATCCGGTAATAGTGACCTCATTATCTTTTACCTCATATTTATAATCCCCATAAGTCGCCGCACTCGCCTTTATTCCGCTCTCCGGCAAAGCCGCAGGCAGGATAGCTGCAGCGGAGCCGATCAGGGTAAGGCTGAGGGCTACGGATAAGACTTTTTTCAATAAATGCTTTCTCATAACATAATACCTCCACTAAACAAATTTTGTGATAACACCATTATACACCAAGGTGAGATAAAAATAAACAGTTTTGTGGAATTTTGTATAACCTGACAATATCGCGTCAATGACTTTGGGCAGATTTATGACAAAGATTTCAGCAGAGGTTTGATATTCCATTTTCTCCTCAACACACAGCGCCGCCTGACGGCTTAATACTGAAAGCTTAAGACTGAAGAATTAAGGCAACACCGCTGGGCGACCGCCTGTCAGCTTTGCACGCCATCTTACGGCAAATTTTCCGTCATTTTTGCCAAAATCTCCTTGAAATACGTCAGTATTCCTGCGTCGATTTTGTCAATCTGACAAAAAATTATGCTCGAAATCTGACGCGCAATCTCTGTGCGGTGTTGCCTTAATAATGATTGTAGTAAGCTTTTGCGTAATTGCAGTTACTCATAAAGCCAGGCGCTGACTTCCAAGGGTGTGAAAAGCCGGAAGTCAGAATAAATCCAGCCGCAGGTAGCAGCCTGTGAGGGCTGCGGCGGCGGAGGTTGGGAGCATTGTCTGAGGTGATGAGCGCCGGACGCCGCGGCACGAGAGTATATGCACGCACGACCGAGCGAGCTGGGGCGAGGGACTACGCGAACACGGGTCCAGCGTCGACGCTGGGTGATTGAAAATCCGAAGGATTTGT
>CAMVQZ010000165.1 GCA_947169745.1 uncultured Clostridia bacterium | reverse complement strand
GCTGCCGGCTTTGAACTCTGCTGTGCGAAATCCGCCGGGTTCGATGACCACTGCTTCTTTGCAGGCGCTGCCGGCTGTGCCGGAGCTGCAGGCTTTGTGCCCTGCTGTGCGAAATCCGCCGGGTTCGATGACCACTGCTTCTTTGCAGGCGCTGCCGGCTGTGCCGGGGCTGCTGGTCTTGCAGGTGCTGACGGCTGTGCCGGGGCTGCTGGTCTTGCAGGCGCTGCGGACCGTGCCGGGGCTGCCGGTCTTGCAGGTGCTGACGGCTGTGCCGGGGCTGCCGGTCTTGCAGGTGCTGACGGCTGTGCCGGGGCAGCCGCACTTACAGCACGTTTGCTGGGATCCGCCTTGTTAACAACAATTACCGGCGGAGTCTTATTAGATCCCGGAGGTGCAGCTTCGGCGCTGTTGATATCCGGGAGCTGGTCTTCAACCTTCTCTTTTTCTATAGGTGTAAGCTTTACTGCTGGTGTATGTCTGATCTGTTCGATCGTAACCTCTTTTTCAGGTGTGATCGGGGGAAGGACGGATGTAACCTCCTCGGCCTCGATAGGAGTAAGCTTTACTGCGGGTGTATTTGCAATCTGGGACAGTGTGACAGGACGTTCCTTCTGCATAGGTGGGAGCTGCTCATCTCCGTCATCATCGTCAAGATACGGAAGATCCGGTACTTCAAAAATACCCTCTTCATTCTGAACTGCCTGTAAAGGTGCATTTGATTTCTGCCTGAACTGAGAAAAAATATTGCTGCTTCCGCCGGGTCTGTTTGCTGCCTCAGCTCTTGCTTTTGCTCTGGCCTGAGCCTCTGCCCTTGCTTTTGCCTGTGCCCTTGCCTGAGCCTGAGCCTCTGCCTGTGCTTTTGCCTGAGCCTCTGCCTGTGCTTTTGCCTGAGCCTCTGCCTGTGCTTTCGCCTGAGCCTCTGCCTTTGCCCTTGCCTCAGCTTCTGCCTTGGCCCTTGCTTCAGCCTCCGCCTTGGCTTTTGCCTCTGCTTCAGCCCTTGCCTTTGCCTCTGCCTCTGCCTTGGCTCTCATTTCTGCTTCTTCTTTTTCTCTTTCCTCAGCCTCAAGACGAGCGGCCTCTTCCTCAGCCTCTTTGTCAATTTGCTCTTTGGATTTGCCCAGCTTGACGCTGTATCCGCAGAAAGGACAGTCCTCACCATTGTTCACGATCTGCATTCCGCAGCCCGGACAATTTATCAGTAATGCCATAGTTCTATCTCCTCTGAATTATTTTTCGATAGCCTGAACCGAAAAAACGCAAAGACATAAACGGTAACGACCTTTCCGGGCTACCGTTATCCGAGTGTTTTCCGGTCATGCAAATGAACACAATATGGACAATTTTCCGATAATTGACTTACAATATATTGTGTCCAATAGCACAAACTACGCACTTATATTTATACTAAATATTATATAATATAGCAGTCATTTCGTCAACAATTTTGAAAAAAAACTCACAAATTTAGAATATTGAATAAATCTCAACATCCATATCCGTCAAAAATGCCATTTTACAGTTGATTTATTTGTAAAAACCGACCAAGAAGTTATATATAGACGGTGCAACTGTTTGATAAATATTTACATACAAAAAATCTGTAAGATAATACAGCACAATTCCTCCGGCCAACAGAAGAAAAAGCTCTCTGAAAAGGGTACGGGCTGTGCTTTTTCCCAGGATACCTCTGAGCACCCAGATACCGCCTCTGCTCCCCTTTCTGGCATTACATTCAAAGCAGCTTGCCGCGAGGTTTCTTGCGTCATTGACTGTTTTTATCCCCCGGCGCTCCAGAAGTCCTCTGTAAAACAAAGAATTCCCTGCAAGGTACACCGGTACTATATGATCCACCTTTACCTTTCTTTTTCTCATAGGCCTGCCGCAGTAGGCGCAGAAATACAGTCCCAGAAAACCCTTATTATTCTTGAAAAAGGTATTCCTGTATGCGGAACGTCTGTCCATACTGTCATCCTGGAGATAAAGCCGGAGGAGCCTCCTGCGGCAGAAGTGTTTTATCTCCTTTATTAGCTCTGTTTTATCATCGTCTATATGCCGGCGGAAATATTTCCCGTTTTTATCCTTGATATAATAAAAGCCCTTTCCTTTTATTTTTCTTTTAAAAAAGAACCTTCTCAAAGGTCCTGTTATAATTACTGCTCTCATTTACATCCATCCAATGAGGAAAAATTTATTCTGTACCGGTACAGTATTATTCCATTTCCTGCCCGGACACACCAGATAAAACTGAGTGCATAACCGAACCTGAATGCTTGTTCTGAAAAGCATTTCATCGGGTTATTGCGTTTACTCCTGATGTGTAATATAATTAAAAAGATCTTATGATCTCACAATGTGACAATTATTATAATTAATCCCACCCCAAAAGTCAACCAGCGCGCGCCCAGCGTGACGCTGGGTCTCGCCTGCCGGCTCGGTCGGTGCTTTTGCCTTCGGCAAAGGTGTCCACCGGACACCCGCACCCCGTGTTCGCGTAGTCGCTCGTTTACACTCGCTCGATTGTGCGTGCATACACTCTCGCGGCGCGGCATCCGGCGCGCAGTGCCCCGGACAATACCAGACCCACCGCCGCCGCAGCCCTCACAGGCTGCTTCTTGCGGCTGGTTTATTCTGACTTCCGTCGTTCCACTCCCCTGACATCGAGCGCCTGCACAGTGCCTGTGCTCTCTATTTCGCGTTATCGCTCGTTTGCACTCGCTCTGTCGTGCGTACCTATACCTTCGTGGCGCGGCGATGGATAATGAGGTATTGTTGTCGGGGTAGTCTTTTCGTATCTGGTTTGTCCTGACGCGCCGCTGGTTCTGTGCGGTGCGTGCCTTCGGCACGGGGTCAAAGGGGGACCCACAAAGGAGGGCTGCGCCCCCCTTTGAGTTTGCCCCCTTTGAAAATCCCCCTCCTTAAACTCCCTGCTGTGCGGTCGGGGAAGTCTGTATGGCTATTTCGGCTGGGTATGTGCAGGGCAGAATATAGCTGGAAGCTGTCAGTTTATATGAAAACAGGGGCTGCATATGTACCGCCGCATCCGTTCACCGAAGCAGAGGAACATACGAAGTTTCTTTAGCCGTCAGTACTTTCGGCTCAAAGAAAAGGAGGAGGGATTTCCAAAAGGGGGGGAACCCTGGTTCACCTCTTTGGCTCCGTGCCGAAGGCACGCCTTGGATAAAACTATCGCCTC
>CAMVQZ010000164.1 GCA_947169745.1 uncultured Clostridia bacterium | reverse complement strand
GAAACAAAGGCAGATGCTCCTGCCGAAACTGCAGAGGAAACAAAGACTGAGGCTCCTGCCGAGACTGTCGAGGAAACAAAGACTGAGGCTCCTGCCGAGACTGCAGAAGAAACAAAGACTGAGGCTCCTGCCGAGACTGCAGAAGAAACAAAGGCTGAGGCTACTGCTGAGACTGCAGAGGAAACAAAAGCAGAGGCTACTGCCGAGACTGCAGAAGAAACAAAGGCAGAGGCTCCTGCCGAAACTGCAGAGGAAACAAAGACTGAGGCTCCTGCCGAGACTGTCGAGGAAACAAAGGCAGAGGCTACTGCTGAGACTGCAGAGGAAACAAAGACTGATACTCCTGCAGAAACCGGAGAAGAAATTCTTGATACACCAATGCAGGCTGCCTTTGAAGCAAAAGAGGAGATCGTTGAAACAGCCTTTAAATTTGAAAGGGATTCCGGTATCCGCTTCGAGCGTGCAGATTCCTCACCCACTCCGGTGGCAAGGCGCACTACAATCTTCACCAATATTCCCAGACTGGAAAGCGTCAATGCGGACGAATATAACAGGACAATAGAACAGCTGAGAAGAACATCATCAGTCAAGGAAGCTCCTGCTGCCAGAAAACCGGCACCGGAAACATCCTTCCGCGCATCTCAGCCGGCTCAGATGCCTTCAGCACCAAAGCCGCAGCAGAAACCGAAACCCCAGCCTCCTGTGAAAACGCCGGCAAAGCCACCTGTAAAGAAAAAGCCGGAGCCAAAGCAGGAAAGCAAGATAGAATTCTATTCCGAAGAGGGCGAGGATGATACACTCGATCCCTTCGCACCAAATTCTCAGATGGGAGAGATCCCTCTCAGCGAGCTTGATAAAAAAGAACCAGCAAAGTTTTCTGAAAAACTGAAAAGGTCATTCGGAAAAATCTTCACCAAAGCTGAGGATGAGGACTGATCCGCATAAATAAAAAGCAGCGGCGCCCCCTCGTCAGAAATGGGAGCGCCGTCTTTTTACGGAGGTATTAAAATGAATGAAATACTTATCAAAAACGTACATATCCTTGACCCGGCAACTGATACAGACAAAACGGGAGATATATTCATAAAGGACGGAATATTTGATGACCCGGCAAATGCCGGAGGAAATGCTCTTGTCATTGACGGAGCAGGTCTCACTGCCGCTCCGGGACTTGTGGATCTTCACGTACATCTCCGGGATCCGGGACAGACAGACAAGGAGGATGTAATAACCGGCTGCAAAGCTGCAGCTGCCGGAGGCGTTACCAGCCTTCTTGCTATGCCGAATACCATCCCAGCCGTGGATACTCCGGAGACAGTTAAATACATTCTGGACAAGGCAAAAAACGCTGATGCCCATGTCTATGTTGTGGGAGCAATAACCAAATCTCTTAAAAGCGAAGAGGCTACAAATATTGATGAGCTTTATAACGCCGGTATAAGAGCTCTGTCCGATGACGGCAGACCGGTGGAAAACACCGTTATGATGGTCAATGCAATGAAGAAAGCAAATGAACTGGGAATACCGGTGACAGCCCACTGCGAGGATCCCTATCTTGCCGGCGGAAAAGTCAATGAAGGTGCTGCCTCAGAAAAGCTTTCTGTCAAGGGTATGCCAAGAGCAGCCGAGGATGCCGGTACTGCAAGAGAATTATCCCTTGCTCAGGCATATGATCTGCCGATTCACATCTGCCATGTCAGTACCTGGACCTCTGCGGCAATGATAAAGGACGCAAAGGCAAGGGGCGTTAAAGTCACAGCAGAAACTGCTCCCCATTATATAATGCTCACCGAGGACGCTGTCATGGGCGGGGATGCGGATTACCGGATGAATCCACCTCTCCGGACAGAAAAGGACCGTCTTGCTATGATCGAAGCTCTGAGGGACGGCACAATAGACGCAATCGCAACCGACCACGCTCCCCATACTCCCGGAGAAAAAGCAGATTTTGTATCCGCTCCCAATGGCTCAATCGGAATGGAGACCTCCTTTGCCGCAAGCTATACTGTACTTGTGGAGGGAGGAATACTGAGTGAAGCACAGCTTATCGAAAAAATGTCCCTTGCTCCGGCAAGGATACTCGGTATCAAAGCAGGCAGCCTTGAAAAGGGTATGCCGGCAGATATGATGCTTTACAAAAAGGAAAAATGGACAGTTGATCCGGAAAAGCTTCACGGAAAATCAAAAAACACTCCCTTCAAGGGACTGACCCTGTCCGCAAAGGTAAGGCTCACCATTTGCGGAGGAAGAATAGTGTTTAATGAAATATAAAAAAACAGGAGGAAAAGAATATGTCATTTGACAGACTTATCAGAAACATCATCGAAAAGCAGAATCCCACCGTTGCAGGACTTGATCCCAAGCTGGATTATATCCCGGATTACATCAGAGAGGAAGCCTTCGGGAAATACGGAAAGACACTGGAGGGCGCAGCCGCAGCTATACTGCAGTTCAACAAAGATCTGATAGACGCTCTTTGCGATATCGTTCCTGCAATAAAGCCTCAGGCAGCATATTATGAGATGTACGGCTGGCAGGGTGTGAAAACTCTCACCGAGACTATCGCCTATGCAAAAGAAAAGGGTATGTTCGTTATAACAGACGGAAAGAGAAATGATATCGGCACCACTATGCAGGCATATGCAGCAGCCCACATCGGCAAAACAGATATCGACGGCGAAACTGCCGAGGCCTTCGGAGCAGACGCTCTGACAGTCAATGCTTATCTCGGAACAGACGGCATCAAGCCCCTCCTTGAAATATGCAGAAACGATGACAAGGGTATCTTTGCTCTTGTAAAGACCTCAAACCCCTCCTCCGGAGAGCTTCAGGACAGAAATCTGGACGACGGTCAGACTGTTTACCGGACAATGGGAGATATGTGTGAAAAATGGGGCAGCGAGGCAATGGGAGAAGAGGGCTATTCCTCAGTAGGCGCAGTTGTAGGCGCGACCTATCCCAGACAGCTTCTGGAGCTGAGAGCGACCCTTCCCCACACCTTCTTCCTTGTTCCCGGCTACGGCGCTCAGGGAGGCGGAGCCGCAGATGTTGCCCCTGCCTTTGACGAAAAGGGCAGAGGCGCAATAATCAATTCCTCAAGAGGAATAATCTGCGCCTGGAAAAAGGAGGGCTGCGCCCCCGAAGATCACGCTCAGGCCGCAAGAAGAGAAGCTATCCGGATGAGAGACGAGATAATCTCGTATATCGGAGAAATAAAATGATAATCGAGTAGGAGGGGGATTTGAATAATCCCCCGACCTCTCACACCACCGTGCGT
>CAMVQZ010000163.1 GCA_947169745.1 uncultured Clostridia bacterium | reverse complement strand
TCCATTATAGACCGGAGACCTCTTGCGCCTGTGTGACGCTCGATAGCCTTTCTTGCTATTTCCAGAAGAGCATCGTCATCAAATTCAAGGACAACATCGTCTATCTCAAAAAGCTTGGTATACTGCTTGATAAGAGAATCCTTTGGCTCCTTCAGTATCCTGACAAGAGCATTCTCATCAAGTCCGTCAAGAGCGGTTATTACCGGCAGTCTGCCCACAAGCTCCGGAATGAGACCAAATTTTACAAGATCCTGAGGTATTACCTCCTGCATCCAGCTTGTTGTATCCAGCTCCACCTTGCTCCTGATCTCGGCATTAAAGCCAAGAGATGAGGAACCCACTCTTTTTTCCACAGTCTTTTCAAGTCCGTCAAATGCACCGCCGCAGATAAACAGGATATTTGATGTATCTATCTGGATAAACTCCTGCTGAGGATGCTTTCTGCCTCCTCCGGGGGGGACATTTGAAACTGTGCCCTCAAGTATCTTAAGAAGTGCCTGCTGAACGCCCTCCCCGCTGACGTCACGGGTTATAGAGGGGTTCTCAGATTTTCTTGCTATCTTGTCTATCTCATCCACGTAGATGATACCCCGCTCTGCCCTGGGGATATCGAAATCCGCCGCCTGGATAAGACGGAGAAGGATATTTTCCACATCCTCTCCCACATATCCTGCCTCGGTCAGGGTAGTCGCGTCTGCTATTGCAAAGGGAACATCCAGTATCCTGGCAAGGGTCTGGGCAAGAAGGGTCTTACCTACGCCGGAGGGTCCCAGAAGCAGGATATTGCTCTTATTCAGGGCCACATCCTCCTCGCTGTGGTAATTGATCCTCTTGTAGTGATTATAAACAGAAACCGCAAGAGACACCTTCGCTTCATCCTGGCCGATAACATATTCGTCCAGCAAAGCCTTTATCTCCATCGGCTTCGGGAGCTTATAATCCTTTCCGAGAAAATACCCATCGTCTATATCCGGATCATAATCCTCGTCGCCTTTTAATATAGAGTTGCAAAGCATTACACATTCGTCGCAGATATATGCGCCCGATCCCTGTATCATACGGTTGACCATTTCCGTGGGCTTTCCGCAGAAGGAACAGGTTATGCTTCTTTTGCTTTCATCCTTGTTAGCCATTAATGCAGCTCCTTATCGCTTGGTTATTACTTTGTCAATAAGACCGTATTCAAGTGCCTGCTGAGCGGTCATAAAGTTATCGCGCTCTGTATCTCTTGCTATTACGTCATACGGCTGTCCTGTATTCTCTGAAAGTATAGTATTCAGTTTCTTCTTTGTCTGTATTATATGATCTGCGTGGATCATTATGTCCGTTGCCTGACCCTGAGCGCCGCCGCTGGGCTGATGTATCATTATATCGCTGTTGGGAAGAGCGAATCTTTTTCCCTTTGCGCCTGCTGAAAGCAGGAACGCTCCCATGCTTGCTGCCATTCCCATGCAAATGGTTGAAACATCGCACTTGATATACTGCATTGTATCATAGATAGCCATTCCGTCTGTTACAGATCCGCCGGGGCTGTTGATATAAAGACTGATATCCTTTGTGGAATCCTGCCCCTCAAGGAAAAGCAGCTGCGCAACAACAAGGCTTGCAGTTACATTATTTACTTCCTCTGTAAGCATTATGATCCTGTCATTGAGGAGCCTGGAATAGATATCATAGGAACGCTCCCCTCTGTTTGTCTGTTCGATTACATAAGGTACCAATGCCATAGAATTAACCTCCGTTTCACATATATAAATATTGTCTGCTTCGGGACATTTTATTCATATGTCCCGAAACAGAGCTTTACCTTAGATTATTCAGCTGCCTTCTCAACAGCATTTTCCTTTACGAGATCCATTGCTCTCTCTGCCTCAATATCGCCTGCGATATCATTTGCGGAGAATACTGCCTTGATCCTTGCAACTTCAACATTATATTTCTCAGCAAGCTCGCTGCATTTAGCTTCAACATCCTCGTCGGTTGCTTTGAGACCCTCCAGCTCTGCGATCTTCCTCAGCGCAAGTCTGAGATCTACCTGAGACTTTGCTCTGTCTGCATATGTCTCTCTCAGCTTATCCTCGGTGAGTCCTGTGTACTGCATATATGTCCTGAGGTCAATGCCCTGCTGTCTCAGGTTCATTGCAAACTCGTCAACGATGGTATCCAGCTGGTTCTCATACATTGCCTGGGGGACCTCAGCCTCAAGGAGCTCTGTAAGCTTCTCAGCTATCTGCTGTTCTTTCTTGTTGTCAGCCTCGCTCTTGCGTGACTCCTCCAGCTTTGTCTTAAGATCAGCTCTGTATGCATCTACTGTATCAAATTCGCTGACATCCTTTACAAACTCATCATCCACCTCGGGAAGCTCATGAGTCTTGACCTCGTGGAGCTTGATCTCGAACTGTACTGCCTTGCCCTTGAGCTCATCTGCCTGATAATCCTCAGGGAAGGTAACATCTATTGTGAATTCCTCGCCGGCCTTATGTCCGATAACCTGATCCTCAAAGCCGGGGATGAAGGAGCCGCTTCCCAGTGTAAGGCTGTAGTTTTCAGCTGTGCCGCCCTCAAAAGCCTCACCGTCAAGGATACCCTTGAAGTCGATAACTGCAATATCCTCATTCTCAGCTGCTCTGTCCTCTACAGTTACAAGGCGGCTGTTTCTCTTCTGTACCTTTTTGATTTCCTCGTCGATGTCCTCGTCTGTAACATCCAGGGAAACAGGAACATACTCTATGCCCTTATAGTCCTTGATCTCCACCTCAGGAGTTACTGTGATAACTGCCTTGAATACAAGACCGTCCTTGCCGGCCTCCTCAACATCAAGATCTACCTTATCTCTTACGATCTCAAGACCAGCCTCCTTGGCAGCCTCTACGATAGCGTCCGGATAAAGATCCTTGATAGCGTCCTCGTAGAAAACGCCCTCGCCGTATTCCTTCTCGATAAGCCTTCTGGGAGCCTTACCCTTGCGGAAACCGGGAAGAGTGATCTTCTTTGCCTGTCTCTTATAAACTGCATTTACTGCGTTCATAAAGGTTTCGCCGTCGATCTCGACAACAAGCTCATAGCGGTTTGTCTCGACCTTGTTTGATGATTTAAGTGCCATTTTATTTTCCTCCGTAACGAAGCTTTCCTGCTTCCTTTATTTTTTGCGGTATTAAAACCGCCCGTCTGCTTTAAGGCGCCCAACAGTCTCCTGTCCCGCGCGGCTACAGCCGCAATCAATAAAGCAAACCATAGTATATTATAATATAGCTCCCCCCTCAAAGTCAACCCCCGAATTACATGTGCGTGCTCGCACTGAGCGATTCGGCAGCGTCGACGCTGCACCCGTGTTCGCGT
>CAMVQZ010000162.1 GCA_947169745.1 uncultured Clostridia bacterium | reverse complement strand
GGGGGGCGCAGCCCTCCTTTGTGGGTCCCCCTTTGACCTCGTGCCGAAGGCACGCACTGCAGAGACTGCCGGCTCAGAAAAAACAAACCAGACACACAGATTATTACCATAATTGGAGAGCAGCGACCCTTTCATTTTCCATTTTCATTATTCATTGTTTCTACCGGCTCGGAAAAGCAGAAACAAAAACCGGCTCCCGTTTTGTGGGGAGCCGGCGGGTGGATTGATTAATAAAAACCAACTATTAATTAAGATTAATGTGACTGTACATTATCCAGCTGTGTACCATCAACAATCCATGTACTAGTTTTACTGCCGTTATTGAAGATCTTACTAGCATCTATACCTGTGCAGTTTGTAATGGTAATTGTCTTGCCAGAAGCATTGCAATCGATCCACTCGAAGTCGTCATCAAATGTGCAGTTCTTGACTTCAGCATCCTGATAGAAACGAAGTGTTCCATAGTAGCCGCTGTGGTGGAATCTGCAGTTCTCAAATACGACCTTGCTGTCTGCGCCGTTCTTTCCGCCGCCGAAGCTGTTCCAGCCTGTGATATCGCAGTTCTTGAAGGTAAGTGTTCCGTTTACATATGAGAAGTTTGCACCGTAAACATCTGCGCTGATCGTGCAGTTTTCAAATGTTACGTCTCCGTTTACTGTACCGCCATAGATAGCATTATCATGATTGCATGCACGGGCGTCAAATGTACAATCCTTGAAGGTTGTATCAGTCAATGTTGTATTGTGGCTGAAAATACCCTGCCAACTAGGTTCATAAAGACCACCGCCGGGTGCCGCCTGTCTATAATCTGTTGTTGTTATAAATGAAACGCCCTTGAATGTATTATCTTTGAGTGTACCTCTGTTAGAACCGGATATATTAACAGTATCAAAAACAGTACCATTTGTACCGTCAATTGTTACACCTTCCGGAACAGTGTTCGGAAGCTTATATGTACCGGGAGCTACATCTACTACATCGCCGTTATCTGCTGCAGCAAGCTTTTCATTAAGACCCTGCTGTGTGTCAGCAGGAGCTGTCTGGTTGTAAGCTGCAAGTGCTGCCTCATCATCAGTATTTTGAGCTGTCCTGAAGGGCTCGGCCTGGATTACAAAGCCTCTGAATTTAAGCTTTGCATCATCCTTCATCATGTCATTTGTAATAGCCTTATCGTAGCTTACCTTGTTATCCTTGAGAATCGGGAACGATGTTCCGGTTTCAGCTGCGGTAACCTTTCTGTAATAAACCTTCTTTGTTCCATCAGCGAGCTCAGGAATTTCTGTCCATCCATCTGCTACTTCATATGTAACAAGACCCTGTGTCTCATCTGTTACGATAGCATAGAGATATGAATCAAGTGTTACATCTGCCTTAAGAGAAGGATCCTTTGTCTGTTCTGTTCCGGGGATTATCTCATAATCGTTTTCAGTCTCGTTGATCTCAACAAGAGCATGGTTCGGCTTGAACTCGTTAGTAACCTCGTTTGTCTGCTGGCTGAGATATGCGAATGTGCCTCCGCCTACTACCATAGCTGCTGCGAGGGAACCTGCTATAGCAGCTGTCATCATTTTTTTCTTTGTGTTGCCCATAATAGTTACCTCCATATTTTATAAAATATCTTCATTGGTCACAGAACAATATCAAACTTAATTATTCATAAACAGTCAGTCAAAATTCAGGGTAGCTGTGTCGATAGCCTCCTGGGATGTTGCGGTGATATGCGGATCACCGACTGTACCGTCCTTCTTATATATCGTGTTTTCACTGTTTATAGTGGTATTCGTAGATCTCAGACTGATATGAGACTGCCTGTTACCGGTGGTCTGGTTAGCCTCAACAGTACAGTTTTTAAGATTGACCGTATTGTTTGTTGCCGGCTGGTTAATTACAATAGTCGAGAAATTATTCCAGCCGTCTGCATTATATGACTTATCGTTAAGACCTATAAGTGTGCAGTTCTCAAAGGTAGCTGTGCAGTCCGGTGACCAGGACTGATATGCGCACCAGCCTGTAGATGCAGTTGTATTGGTCGCCTTGATGTTGACAGGCCCGTTATTGCTTGCAACATTTATCGCATACATATCTGCAATGATATCCACATTATCAAGACTGATATCTGCGCCCTCTGTATTACCGTAGAGAGATATGCACCTTTCCTTGCCGCTGGCGTCAAGGGTAACGTCTGAAATATCCACATCCACCTTCTGATCAGTATCATTGATATTGAGTATCCTTGTGGAATCGTCAGCCACTGTCAGAGTATGACCGTTGCCGTCAATGACTACGGAATCGCCCTTGACCTCAAGTGCGCCGCTGTCCAGGGTGATATCATCCTGGAGACTTATCTTGACTGCCTCGCCTTCTCCTGCTGCCTGGAATTCATCCTTGACCTCCTCGGCAGTTGTAACCTTTTTGGCTCCGCGGGAATGGGTGTCGGATTCAGCATACGCCAGAAGCGCGCCTGCCTCCACATCATTTCCTGCGTCTGTCAGGAACGGCTCCTGCTGGATAGCAAAGCCGCTGAAGGCTAAGATAACATCGTCCTTGAGTGAGCCGTCCGGCTTCACCATATCGGCATTTGTAAGGGCTGCGCTGTAATCCACCTTATCATCCTTGACTACTCCGAAGTACTGGGTAACAGCCTCGCCGTCACTGTTAAGAGAAGGCTCCACCACTCTGTAATAGACCTTGTCGTAGCCGGGAAGGGGGATCCAGTCATCCGCCACTTCATATTTAACTATACCGTCTGTCTTATCCTTGATCATTGCGAAGAGATATGAGGTCAATGTATTTGTTATCTCAAGGGTAGGATCCTTGGGATCGGACTTTCCGGGAACGATATTATATTCCCTCGATGTCTCGCTGATCTCAAGCGTTACCTTATTGTCCTTGAAATCATTTTCCACGTTTCTCGTCTGACCGTAAAGATAAGCGAGAGTACCGCCGCCTGCTGCTATTATTGCTGCAAGAGAGCCTGCGATGGCGGCTGTCATCATTTTTCTTTTTGTGTGTGCCACAAAATTACCTCCTGCTCTCTTTTCTTGCTTTTATAAGCAATGTGATCACAAGACCTGCAAGAATATTGAACATCACGATCCAGATCATATTGCTTTCACCTGTTGCCGGATCTTCTCCGCTGTCATCAGGGTTATCGTCCTTTGCGGGTCTGCTGTACTCGCTCTCCTCGTCACCGTGATATCCTGAGCTCTGAGAGACCTCAGAGACCTCTGACACCGGAACGGACGGGGATTCCTCGGATATTTCGGAAACCACAGAGATCTCAGGTATTTCTGATTTCTCATTATCAGAATCCTCTACACCTGATGATTCCGGTTCACTTATGACGCTTTCCTCACTGGTATCGGAGGTCTTGCTTTCCTCGCTGGTATCGGAGGTCCTG
>CAMVQZ010000161.1 GCA_947169745.1 uncultured Clostridia bacterium | reverse complement strand
AATGTTTTTAACACGTATTTTTTGCAATTTTCCCGGATGAACAAGCGACGATATGACGGGGTTGTGCGTATCAGCGGCAACACATTTACAATAGGTACGCTGGGAAAGGCTGACGGCACGGAGAACAAACGTAATGATCTGATAATGACCTATGGCGGAAATTATATCATCAGTGATAATTATTTCCAGATCGGCAGCATCGAAACAGAGCTGAATCTCCTGACCGGCGAAGAACCACCGTCTGGAGTGGAAAACACCTTTGTAACACAGCTGACCGTCAAGGGCAACTGCTTTGATATAGGGCAGCTTCGCGGTAGCTTTAATATTGTCTATGCCCCGAATAACGGAAAAGCTGTGATCAATGATAATGATATCATTATTGACGACTACCGGCAGGTTTTCCGCCTGCTGTACGGTAATAACATCCCGGCAACGATTAAAAACAACCATATTGATATTAAAAACTATACTCTGACGTCTCAGCTCGGCGGTATCCTGCAGGAATCAGCAAGTACCAAGGGCGCTGATCTTGCGATAAGCTATGAGGTTGAGGGCAGCCTGCCCCAGAGCGCTGGAAATATCGTTCTCGGCTCCCGGAAGCTGAGTTTTGCGGCAAAATTCTTTTCTCCGGCGTACTCTACAAATCTCTTGCAGCTTTTTATCGAAAACAGAGCACTTACTCACCCGGCAGATAAGACCTACACCTATTTTATACGCCTGAGAGCCTACAGCCAGGGAGTAGATGAACTCATTAAGCTCACTTTCCTGCCATATGGGACCGCATCCTACAAACTGCGGTACAGGGCAGCATCCGGATACATTGAAAAAACAGCCGCAGAATTGTATTCAGAGGCTATTGATACACAGCTCTACAGCGAGGGTGGTGAGGCTGTACCCCTGAAAATTACAGGTGCGGCGGATTCCGCTGCAAAAATCAGGCAGGCCGGCAATACAGCAGCGGATTATTATGACATAAAAATAGTGACAGTGGTAACGTAATAAAGGAGACAAAATGAATGAAAGAAAAGATAATAATGCAGGGGAGCATATCCGCTTCCCTGGGGGCACTGGCGGTGTATGCCGGGATCATGGCAGTGCCGATAATAGTGCTTATCGTAATGATGATCGTTGATTATTTCAGCGGTATGTGCGCGGCATGGACGCGATCTGAGCTGTCAAGCAAGGTCGGAGCTAAGGGCATTATCAAAAAAGTCGGATACATGGCGCTGATAGTTGTTGCGATGGGTGCGGATTACCTGATTTACAGTGGCATAGCAGCCGCAGAAATCGACATCGGATATAATATGTGGTTCGGGCTTCTGGTGGCGATCTGGCTCATCATAAACGAAATGATAAGCATACTTGAAAATCTCGGCAAGCTCGGCGTGCCGATTCCGGGGTTTTTGACCAGGCTTATCGGGCGGCTGAAAATATCGGTAGATAAGGAAGGAGAGAAACAAGCAGATGAAAAAGGGGATTGATGTATCAACGTGGCAGGGGAGTATCGGCTACAATGGGGGATGTGAACTGGGGCGTTGTAGTAAGCACTGCCGGACTGTCGGCGGTGCTCAGTATACTTACGTCTGTAGCAGGGTTACCGGAAGTCGAAAAGGGGGATTGATTATGACAGACAGAGAGAAATTTCTAAGCGTGGCCAAAGGCTACATCGGTAAGAATGGTAACTACGTGTGCAACACAAAGCTGCATCTGGGGATGGTAGTGGATTGGTGCGCTTATACGGTCAGCGCCATTATGAAGGATTGCGGCTTTATCGGAAAGTATCAGGGCGGCATTTATGGCTTTGCTTCTGACGCTGCACGGGAGGACAGCGGTAAGTATGGGGAGTGGTTTAAAAAAGGGACTAAATCCCCACAACCAGGGGATTACATTATGTTTCGATATTCCAATTATTTAGTACCCATCGACAAATACTCGGCGTCACACGTGGGCATTGTCGAAAAGGTCAACGGCGGTGTGATCACTACCATTGAGGGCAATGTTGACGGCTGGGGCTCTGACTGGGCAGGTACCTCCAGCTGCAAGCGTAAGACACGGTATCTGTCAAGTGGTGATGTATACGCATTCTACAGGCCTTACTGGAGGGGCGAGAGCAAGCCCGCTTCCGGGGGCTCAGGGACAGCGGTCAAGCCTCAGAGCAATGGGATAGATATCACCTATCAGGTGCATACTGCCGGCGGCTCCTGGCTGCCAAATGTCAAAAATACAGCGGATTATGCGGGGCTGGAGAATAAGCCTGTGGACGGCATCAGGGCAAGCGTAAGCAAGGGACATATCAGATACAGGGTTAAGCTTGTCGGCGGAACCTGGCTGCCCTGGGTCACGGACAGGGAGGACTATGCAGGCATCTACGGGCGACAGATAGACTGCATCCAGATGGAGCTGACGGGTGCTTCCGGGTATCAGGCGGAGTACCGGGTATCAACGGCTAAGAGCTCCGGGTATCTGCCCTGGGTCAGAGGGTTTGAGAACAAGACCGATGACGGGTATGCAGGCATTAAAGGCATTGCGGTGGATAAGCTGCAATGCAGGGTCGTAAAACAAAAGTAAAAAAGCAAAGCCTGCCGGGAGAGATCCTGGCAGGCTTTTTTACTGTTTACATATATCTTTTTTTAGTATGGCCCGCCATACTGCGAAATAATGATTTTCGCAAGCCTGGGATCGGGCTTTTTTATATTTACAGGATATTGCAGCTTTTTTTCATAAACAAACATTACTCAGCCCTCCTTGTTGTCCCACGGCCACGGGTCGGCGATCCATGCCCAGCGATTGCCGTCCTCGCCGGCAGTCAGGGGACCGAACTTTTTTTCATATTCCTCCCGGAGCGCCTGACTCTGTCTCTCATATTCGTTCAGCGCATCTCCGGCAGAGGTGTCGTCCGGATGGGTGTCAAGATACATATGAAGCTCGTGGGCGGAAAAATCTACCGCCGAAAGCTTTTTCAGCATTCTTTCTCTTTCAGTCATCAGCCTTATCTCCTTTCATCATACCCGGTTCAAAGGGAAGATCCAGTTCCGGGAAAAGGGTTCCTGAACAGATTGCCTGCTCCGGAGAATAGAGCTCCCCGGCATTCTGAAAGGGTATATATGCCATGGCCTCACGGGTCTTTTCCGGTATCGGCCTTATAAAATAAGCGGAATTCTTTAACTGCTTGATAACGTCCATAAAGATCTCCTTTCATGATTCCGTTTCTACCATATTATTCATATCCGGGAGATAAAGTTCCGATAAAACAGGAAAATACGGTTTGTTTATCCGGGACGATAGTCTCTGCAGGCGTGCCTGCGGCACGGGGCAAAAGGGGGACGGAAGAAATGAATAGTGAAAAAAGAATAATGAATAATTGTGGTTGTCGCTGCGCTTCTTTTATAGTAAGCTTTTTTCGTGTCTGGTTTGTTTTCCTGAGGCGATGGTTTTATCCAAGGCGTGCCTTCGGCACGGAGCCAAAGAGGTGAACCCAGGTTCCCCCCTTTGGAAATCCCTCCTCCTTTTCTTTGTGCCGGGAAGTGCTGACGGCTGAC
>CAMVQZ010000160.1 GCA_947169745.1 uncultured Clostridia bacterium | reverse complement strand
AACTCTACTGTTTATCAGCATTTCAAGGCGCTTAGGGAGAAAAAAGCAGACACTATATTAAACGTTATGATTTTGACCGTGTAAAAAGAGAAAAAGCAAGTTCTGAAAAAATGAATGAATTCAAAATAAAATTGGTTAAGATAGAAGAAGAAATAACCAATTTGATGGAAAAAGTTGCAGTTGCAAATGATGTGTTGTTTGACTATATCAACACAAGAATTTCACAGCTCGACAAAGAGAAAAAAGAAATTGAACGAGCAATATCAGATGAAAAATCAAAACAAAAAAATGAGGCGACACCTGAATTTATTCACAAAGCATTAACTGATTGGGAAGGAATGTCTTTTGATGAAAAGAAATCTATAGCAAATTTATTTATTGAGAAAGTAATAATTTACAACGGAGATATAGATGTTGCATTCAAGTAATTGTATTTTTCTTTTATATCGTTATGTGATGCATGGGCATAATTTTTGGTTGTTTATTTTGTAGAAAAAATCAAAATTGTGTGAAATAATATTGCGTAAACTGATATTTTATTGTATAATACAAATCAGATGAATGCTATTTTGAACGGAGGCCGAGTATGTCTGTTTTCATATGTAAAATGTGCGGCGGAACACTTGATATTTCTGAAGGTATGACTGTTTGTAATTGTAAACATTGTGGAAACATACAGACGGTACCTTCAAATAATACTGAAAGGGCACTTGATCTTTTTTCTCGTGCTAATCAACTATGGTCAGACTGCGAATTTGATACAGCAGCCCGTATTTTTAAAAGAATTACTGTGGAATTTCCTGAGGAAGCAGAGGCTTTCTGGGGAGTGTTGCTTTGTAAATTCGGAATAAGATATGTTGATGATCCGGCAACAGGGAAAAAGGTTCCCGAAATACACAGATTAACCTCCAGGAGCATTCTCGATGATAATTATTATGAACAGACAATGATAAATGCCACCGCTGATTCACGTAAGGTATATCGTGAAGCGGCAAATGATATTGACAGCTTACAAAAGAAAATGCTTGAAATATCCTCCAGGGAAAAGCCGTTTGATATTTATATCTGCTATAAGGAAACTGATGAAGCAGGAAACCGCACTGATGACAGTGTTATTGCACAGCGTATTTATGATATGCTTACATCAAACGGATATCGGGTATATTTTTCCCGCGTGTCAGATAAAGAAAAGTCTGGAATGGGTGATGAACCGTTTGCTTTTGCTGCGCTGAATAGTGCAAAGATAATGCTTGTGGTAGGTACAGATTGCGGTTTTTACTATGACGTATGGTTCAGAAATGAGTGGATTCGTTTTCTCTCATTAATGAGTGATGATAGTGAAACAATACTGATTCCTTGCTGCAGAGACATAGAACCTGAAGATATGCCGGAAGAATTCAGTAGCTGGCAGGCTCTGGATATGGGGAAATCCGATGCAATGCAGGAGCTTCTTTCCGGAATAAAGATGATAATGCCAAAGGGTACCGGAACAATAGCGTCAAAGCCTGCTCCGGCTCCTGTTCGCGAAGCGGTCAATATAAATTCGCTTCTGAAGAAGATTTTCGAGCTTCTTGAAAATGATGACTGGGAAAGTGCAGGTCAGTGCTGCGATAAAGTACTTGAAGCAGATGCAAAGAACGGATATGCTTTTTGCGGCAAGCTTATGATAGATCTGAAGGTTGGAAAGAGGGGAGAGCTGAAAAATCAGGACGAGCCCTTTGATCATAACGATTATTATCGTAAGATAATGCAGTGCGGAGACGAAAAACTCAAAAACTGGATTCAGGGATGCATAGATTTTATCAACAACAGAAACCGAAGTGCTTTCCAGGAATCGATATATAAGAAAGCAGTCAGCTTATTTGAAAATCCCGGATCCACAAAGGAACAGATAGTTGAAGCTAAGAACCTTTTTGAATCTATTTCAGGATATAAGAATTCGGAAAATTACGTTTATAAATTTGATGACCGGATTAAGGAAGTCAGCTACAATAAAGCAGTAAGTATTTATAACAATACGAATTCATCAAAATCAGATATTACAAAAGCCAGAACCTTGTTTGAGTCCATAAAGGATTATCGGGATTCAGAAAAATATATCAGTATTTATGATGAACGAATAAAAGAAGCAGAATATCAGAGAGCAGTCTTTATTTTTAACGATCAGTATTCTACAAGCTCAGATATCGGTAAAGCACAAAGTATCTTTAAATCACTCGGGAAATATAAGGATTCGGAAAGCTTTATCAGTAAAGTTGACGATCGAATCATTGAAGCAGATTATCAGGAGGCTCTTCATTTATACAGCGACAGATCTTCTGACATAAAAGACTATAAAACTGCTAAGAAGATGTTTCAGTCCCTTTCAGGATATAAGGATTCTGATGAATATGCGCTGAAATGTGATGACAGGATCCAGGATAAGAAAGAAAAGAATATACAGGTCGAAGCCAAAAAGACACTGTATAACGCAAAAGAGGTTTATAAAAGTGATGTTAAAAAGCTGGAAATAATAGAAACTCAGATAGATGCTCTGGAAAAAGCAGGTGCTGTATTTGAAAGCAGTACAGATGATGATGATTCAAAAAAACGTGCGCGGGAGTGTAATGAGCTCAAAGATAAATTCCTGGAAATGAAAGCAAAGATGGAAGCAGATCTTAAAGCAGCCCAGGACAGAGTCGAAAAACAAAAACAAAAGAAAAAGAAAACAAGAATGATTACAATAATTGTAATTGCTGTTGCTGCACTGGCTTTATTTTCTGTTTTTTCAATAATTCCCGATATAAAGTATAAAAATGCAGATGCCTTACTCGAAGACGGAAAATATGAAGAAGCAATTGCTGCGTTCGAGGAATTGGGCTCTTACAAGGATTCATCCTATAAGATTGAACTGGCAGAAAAAGGGAAAAAGTATAATTATGCAAGTTCTTTGTTGAAGTCCGGACAGTACAAGGAGGCAGCAGCTGTATTTAAAGAGATCTGGGACTATAAAGATTCCTACGATAAATTGAATCAGGCTGAGAAAGCTGCAAATGAATAGTACCCTATTTATGTTCACATTAAGATACTGTAACAGTTGATCCTGACAACACAAACCAGGCGCTCACAATCAGGAAAATGAAATGCCGGAAGCTATTGTAATCAGCTGCGGAGCCCCCTGTAAGGGATGGGGCGGCGTGGCAGGGAGTATTGTATGGTTCGCTGTGCGCCGGATACCGCGCCACGAGAGTAGAGGAACGCACAACCAAGCGAATGGAATGAGCGATTACGCGAACACGCGTCGACGCTGCCGTGGTGTTAGTGTAAAATAATTCTGGGAGAAAGCAGGCGCTTGCTGTCAGAAGATTGAAAAGCCAGAAGTCAAAGTAAACCAGCCGCGAAAAGCAGCCCGTGAGGGGTGCGGCGGCGGAGGGTGAGAGTGTTGTCCGGGGCGGTGAGCGCCGGATGCCGCGTCACGAAAGTATATGTACGCACGACCGAGCGAATGGAATGAGCGATAACGCGAATCGCTCAGTGCGAGCACGCACCGTTAGTGTAAAATAATTCTGGGAGTTTTGAAAGAGGAAAGGCGAAAGCTTTTCCC
>CAMVQZ010000159.1 GCA_947169745.1 uncultured Clostridia bacterium | reverse complement strand
AAAGGGGGCAAACTCAAAGGGGGCGCAGCCCTCCTTTGTGGGTCCCCCTTTGACCTCGTGCCGGAGGCACGCACCGCACAGAACCAGCGGCTCGTCAGGACAAACCAGCCACGCAGCACAACTCACATAACCAAAGGCTCGGAAAAGACTCTGCGACAAAATAAACAATGTATCTCCGTAAGGGCAGATAATATTATTGCTCATTTTTACTTGTAATTTCCGGGGCGATACAGTATAATTGAATATATATGCCGATCAGGATATCAATGATTTTTTTAGTATAAATTAGGAGGTCCGGTTAATGAAACGTCTGACCGTAGTTTTGGCAGCTGCGCTCATAATAATGGCGGCTTCTGGAACCGCTTACGCTGCGCCCGATGAAAGCTCATCAGAGAAGTCATCCCAAAGCAGCTCTGCATCCAGTGAGAGCAGCAAAACTTCTTCAGAGAGCAAGGACAAAACAAAGAACACATCAACTGAACTTAAGGATAAGGATTTCGCGACCTATAACATCAAATATTTCAAGGTGCTCGATCTGTCCATCGCTCTTCCTAAAAAAGACACATACATACTTACTCCCGAAATGGATCCCAATGATCCGGCGCTCAAGGCCATAGGAAAAACCAGCAGCGAGCTTGCCGAATCCTTTGTGGAGTCGGATACTATAATCAAAGCAGTTGCAGAGGATCTTTCCTATGATATTACAGTAACTATCTCCCATAACGACAAAACAAAAGAGATCGGGGATCTTACAACTATTGATGGCAAGGAACTGCAGAAAATATCTGACAACCTGCTTTCAAGCGAATATGCAAAGGGCTGCTCAAAAAACAAATATAACGACAATGTATTCCTGACAATCGATCTGGAATATGATTCTAAAAGCGGCTCTAAGACAAAGATCTATGGGATACAGCAGTATACCGTTATCAACGGAGCCAGCGTCACCATTACAATGCAGTCCTATAATTCCAAGCTGACCGATCAGCACAAGGCGATCATGAATAAAGTCATGAACAATCTGGAATTCAAGGGCATCAACAGAAACGGTGTATCCGATGTAAACAATCAGTCTATCGGAGAACTCAATAAAAGACATTTATACCTGGGGCTGGCATCTCTGGTTGCAGCAGCAGCCCTCGCCGGTATCATCATAGTGGGAATAAAGCGCAGACAGACAATAAATGCTGAGCTGGCTGAAAAAGAAGCTCAGTCTATGAATAATTCCCCATCAAATACAAAGGTAATCAGCGGCAGTCAGACAGAAAAGCCGGCAGAAACAAACAAGTCCGAGCCGGAGGATCTCTACAGCAACAGCAGTCAGGAAAAAGCCTCCGCTTCTCAGAAGCTCACCTCTACAACTGAGCTTTCTATTCCGAAAAACCCCTATACTCCTGTAGGCAAGGCTGAGGCTGTTGAGCAGCCGGCAATGTCCGTGACATCGGAAATAGCTAAATTCTCCATAATAAATGCCGAGGCAAAGCGCAGAGCAGATGAAGAAAAGCGCCGGGAACAGGAGGACGAGGGCATTGTATTTGCACAAAGCTCCAAGCCAAAAACCGAAATAGATCAGATAGGTGAATCTGTATTCGAGGATAACACTTCAATTGAAACAGATGATATCCCTGCAGCCCAACCTGTAGAGGATATAAACAGTCTCACAGTAGCTGCTGTGGACGCCCTTCCGGAATCAGAATTTACTCTGGCCGAGGACAAGCCGGAATCAAAACCCGTCTCAGCTTACGAAAGAAAATTCGGTAAATACAGAAACACATCCTTCGGCACCGGAACAGACAGATGGTCTGATGAAAAAGAAGATCAGGTATCGGAGACGGATAAGGAAGAAGCTGCGCCGAAGAAGGTCTCCAGATTTGAACAGCGCTTCGGAAAAGCTGATCCTGTATCTGTCAGCGCAGAAAATGCAGATTCAGCTGAGATAAAAGCTGCCCCAGTCTTTGACGAGATCACTGCAGAACCTGATACAACATTTGAAGCAGAGCCTGAGATCAGTGAAGATGACAGCATAGTAAATACCCCCAATAACGAAAAAGGCTTTGATGTCTCCACCCTCTTCGGAGAGCTTGAAACCGAGGACGAGGCTGTATCTGAGTCCCCGGCAAGTGAGGAACTCTCTGCTTCTGAGGCTTACGGTGAGATCCTCCCCGAAGAGCCTGCAAAAGAACCTGCAGCAGAAGAAATATCTGCTTCTGAGGCTTACGGAGAGATTCTTCCTGAAGAAACTCCCGAAGTACCCGCTCAGGAGGAAAATGATCCCTTCAGTATGATAGTTGAAGAGGAGGATTCAAAAACCACTACGGGAGAGCTTATCAGATCAGAGGAGAAGAAGGAAGTTACCGAAGAAGTCAGGGAAGAACCTGCTCCGAAGAATCTGGCTGATGAAATCGAGGATTATCTCCCCGATGAAACACAGGAGCCGGAAGAAACCATATCACCCGAAAAGATTTCTCCCGCACCAGAGACAGAAGAAAAGCCGGTTATCCAGGAAACTCCTGTTCCTTCACAGCCTGAGGAAAAAACTCCTGCCGAAGCTGCAGAAAAAACCGGTTCACCTGCTCCGGCAGAGCCCGCTCCGAAGGAAAAACCGAAAAAGCTCAGCTTCTTTGAGAAATTTAAGAATAGGATATTCAATGCAGGCGAGGATGACAGCATATATATCACCCCAGAGGAAATAGAAACTCATACTCCCAACGAAGAGAGCACAGGAAAGTTCCTCTCCACTGTAAAAGAAAAACTCAGAAATAAAAATGTGGAAGCTCCGGAGGAGGAAACAGAAAGCATTTCAGAAACCCCGGAGGTCATTATCAATACTTCTGAAAAAACAGAAGAGGAAAAGCCGGAAAATATCAAGGAGATCTACAAGGCTCCCCAGGAGGAAACCGGAAAGATCGAGCTTGCTATCCAGAAAAACGCAGACGGAAAAATCGTTATCAATTCTGTCAGTGACGAAACCGGCAAGCAGTTAAAGATAGATGTCAAGGACGGCGACGCTCAGATAAAGGCCAAGGCAGAAAAAGCCAGGGCTATGACCGAGCATTTAGAGCCGGCAGAAACCGTCAACTCTACAGAGCTTTACAGAGCTGATAAAAATGAAAATGATTCTTCTGCAGCTGAAACAAAACCGGAGAAAGCTGCAACAGCCGTAACAGAAGCTAAGCCGGAGGAAGCGGAAGCAGCCGTAACAGAAACTAAAACGGAGGAAGCGGAAGCAGCCGTAACAGAAACTAAAACGGAGGAAGCTCCGAAGTCCGGAACCGCTGCTACAGAGCAGCATCCCAGAAAGAACAAGAAGGGCAGAAAGAACAAGAAGAAAAACAAGAATAAAAATACTGTCAGCGTTCCCCAGCCTGTTATCAGTCCGGAGACAGCTGCAGGTGTTGTCGCAGCAGATGCTGCCGAAGCTGTTACCGGCATTATAGCCGGCACCGCAGCTATCAGCGCAGCAGAAGCTGTGGGAGAGACAAAGACAGAAGCTCCTGCCGAGACTACAGAAGAAACAAAGACTGAGGCTACTGCTGAGACTGCAGAGGAAACAAAGCCTGAGGCTACTGCCGAGACTGCAGAGGAAACAAAGGCTGAGGCTACTGCCGAGACTGCAGAGGAAACAAAGACTGAGGCTACTGCTGAGACTGCAGAGGAAACAAAGACTGAGGCTACTGCCGAGACTGCAGAGGAAACAAAGGCTGAGGCTCCTGCCGAGACTGCAGAGGAAACAAAGGCTGAGGCTCCTGCCGAGACTGCAGAAGAAACAAAGGCTGAGGCTACTGCTGAGACTGCAGAGGAAACAAAGGCTGAGGCTCCTGCCGAGACTGCAGAGGAAACAAAGGC
>CAMVQZ010000158.1 GCA_947169745.1 uncultured Clostridia bacterium | reverse complement strand
AGCGCCACGCCGGGTTGACAAAAGGGGTGGGAAAAATTATAATTAAGACTGGATAAGTTAGGACAACACTGCGCAAAGAACGCCTTACGGCTTAGCGCCGCATCTGCTTGAGATTTTTCCGTCATCTTGCACCCAAATCCCTTGAATTACGTCAGTATTCCTGCGGTATTTTGATACAATCTGACGAAAAAATCTACTACGCATCTGCAGCACTATCTTTGTGCGGTATTGCCTTAGATTTTGTGCTTGGTGGGATAATCCTGAATGAAGGGATGTGAAAAGATTGAAATATGCCGGACTTGCCTCTGGTGAGGCAGAAGAAAGCCGGAGGAAATACGGGTCGAACAGACTTACACATATAAAGCCGGAGCCGGTGATCGTAAAGCTTCTGAAGGGTTTTCTTGATCCGATGATAATGATACTTGTTGTTGCATTTTCTGTTCAGGTTGTGCTCTGCTTTTTCGGAAAGGCTCAGTGGTTTGAACCGGTAGGAGTATTTATTGCGATACTCATTGCAAATGGCGTGGCATCAGTGAGCCAGAGTATGCAGGAAGGAAAAGCTTCTGCTCTGAAGGAGGAGGAAGAGGCAAGGGAAACAGCAAAGGTGTTCCGGGACGGAAAGCTGCAGGAGATAAAGGCAGCTGATGTGGTAGTCGGGGATGTGTTGTTTCTTCAGGCCGGAGACAGGATCGACGCTGACGGTGAGATCATCGAAGGAGAGATCCAGGTGGACCAGTCAGTACTCAACGGTGAAACAGAAGAGGCGGAAAAATATCCCGATCCGGGAGGAAGGGATCCGGATGATCTTCTCAGTCCCGGATATGTATTCAGAGGTACGGTGGTGTGCTCCTCTGAATGCTGTGTAAGGGTCACTACTGTCGGAGATAAAACAATGTTCGGCGCTCTTGCACTGGAGGTGCAGGAGGAAAAAAGAAAAACACCTCTTCAGATAAAGCTGGGAAAGCTTGCGAAGGGGATTTCGGTTTTCGGATATGTGGGTGCAGCTCTGATAGTAGCTGCTGTGATACTTGAAGCGGTGATTTCCGGGCGTACACCTCAGTCCGGAGGAGACTGGCTGGCACTTATAATAGACGCTCTGACAGTAGCGATTACCATAATAGTATGCGCAGTACCTGAGGGACTTCCGATGCTTACCTCTGTTCTTATGTCTATCCAGAGCGTGAAGATGGCAAGGGATAATGTGCTTGTAAAAAATATCAACGGTATAGAAACAGCCGGAAGCCTGAGCCTGCTTTTCACTGATAAGACTGGTACAATAACCGAAGGAAAGCTCCGGGTATCTGAGCTGATACTGGGAAATATGGAAGTGATCGGGAAGCTGGAGGATATCCCGACCTGCCTGAGAAGAGATATTGCCTTAAGCATGGGTGTGAATAATTCAGCGTATTACTCAGAGGGAAAGGTCATCGGCGGCAATAGTACAGAGAGAGCGCTGATGACATATCTTGCGGAGAATAATTGCGCGGAGCCTCCGGAGGATGTGGAGATAAGGAAATTCAATGCCTTTGATTCCAGTAAAAAGTATTCGTCAGTCCTTGTACGGGACGGGGACGCTGCGATTAAGTATATAAAGGGCGCTCCCGAAAAGATAATTTCCAGGTGCAGATACTGTCTCGATGAAAAGGGGGAAAAAAGAGAATTTTCAGATAAGGAAAAAATAAAGAAGCTTATCAGTGAGAAGGCTGCCGGAGCGATGAGACTCCTTGCTACGGCAAAGTGCGAAGAGGGCAGCGAGGATGAACTGACCCTTGTGTGTGTTCTGAGTATCAGGGATTCCGTCAGAAAGGAAGCGGCGGCTGCAATAAAAGAGGTTCAGTCGGCAGGCATACAGGTGGTTATGATAACAGGAGACCGGAAGGAAACTGCGGCGGCAGTGGCAAGGGAATCAGGACTGATATCCGCTGCTGATGATATAGCAATAACCTCCCAGGAGCTTTCTGAAATGACCGATGACCAGCTTAAGGAGATGCTTCCCAG
This sequence comes from uncultured Clostridia bacterium, assembly GCA_947169745.1. Taxonomy (GTDB): domain Bacteria; phylum Bacillota; class Clostridia; order Oscillospirales; family Acutalibacteraceae; genus UBA1213. The sequence continues at coordinate 1,899 of CAMVQZ010000158.1, read as the reverse complement.
GCTTCGGGTCATTTCCAGAGCCTTGCCCTCGGATAAGAGCAGGCTCGTCAGGGTAGCTCAGGAAATGGAGCTTGTGGTGGGAATGACCGGAGACGGTGTCAATGACTCCCCGGCTCTGAAAAAAGCTGATGTAGGCTTTGCAATGGGGAGCGGCACAGAGGTGGCAAAATCCGCAGGTGATATTACCATACTTGATGATAATTTCCTGTCGATAAAGAAGGCTATATTATACGGCAGGACAATGTTCCGTACAATACGGAAATTCCTTATTTTCCAGTTGACGGTAAATGTAGCGGCGGTGCTTATATGCTTTGCAGGCCCCATTCTGGGCAGGGGTGCCGAGGAGTATAACGTCATCCTGACTGTGGTGCAGCTGCTGATGATAAACCTTGCAATGGATACCCTGGCGGCGATAGCCTTTGGCAGTGAGCCTCCAAGGGAAATATATATGAAGGCAAGACCTGTGCCCAGAAACGAGAGTATTCTTTCAGTCAGTATGATGGGGGAGATACTTCTTGCTTCACTTTATATAACGGCGGTGTGCCTGTCTGTTCTGTTTGTACCGCAGATAAGCGGACTTGTATGCGCAGGACAGGATATACATAATAATCCGGTATACCTGAGATCTGCTCTGTTTGCTGTCTTTATGATGGCAATAGCCTTTAACGGCTTTAATGCCCGGACTGAAAGAATAAATATTATCAAGGGTATCGGAAAAAACAAGACCTTTCTTCTGGTGATGCTGGGAATACTCATTATGCAGTTCGTATTTGTGAGCTTCGGGGGAGATTTTCTGTCTGTTCAGGCTCTTACCCCCGGCTCGTGGCTCATATGCCTTTTTGCTTCATTGATGGTAATACCTGTAGATATATTCAGAAAAGCAATAATACATTTGAAAAACGGAGAATAAAAATGAATAAAACAGCTATTCTTACAGATACAAACAGCGGAATAACAGCAGAGCAGGCAAAAAAACTGGGCATATACCTGCTTCCTATGGAATTTACCATAAACGGAAGGAGCTGCCGTGAGGGAGTGGATATTTCTCACGAGGAATTCTATAAGATCATATCTGACACAAAGACTGAGGTCTCCACAACTCAGCCCTCTCCCGGTGATCTGGCTGAGTGCTGGGATTCTATCCTCAGAGAGCACGAGGAATTGGTGTATATCCCCATGTCCTCAGGACTGAGCAGCTCCTGCCAGACGGCAAAGCTTTTTGCCTCAGCCGAATATGAGGGGAAGGTGTTTGTTGCCGATAACAGAAGGATATCTGTCACCCAGTATCAATCGGTGGCAGACGCAAAGGAAATGGCCGACAGCGGAAGGGACGGAGCCTCCATATGCGAGACCCTGGAAAAGGATGCGGCTCTTTCCAGCATATATATAATGGTAAACCGGCTTACATATCTCAAAAGAGGCGGAAGAGTCACAGCGGCAGGAGCGCTGATCGCAAATGTGATGAACCTCAAGCCTGTGCTCCAGATACAGGGAGAAAAGCTGGACGCTTATTCAAAATGCCGGGGTATAAAGGCGGCAAAGGCTTCTATGATACAGGCTATGAAAAACGACCTGGAGGGACGGTTCTCAGAGCTGACTGAAAAGGGAGAAATGGCCCTTCATCTGGCATATTCCGATATGCCTGTATTTGAGGTGGAAAGCTGGAAGAGCGATATAAGAAAAGCATTTCCCGGCTTCAAGGTACACTCTGCGCCGCTGTCCCTGAGTATAGGCTGTCATATCGGTCCCGGCTCTCTGGCTATCGCCTGCGCAAAGAAAAGCAGATAAAAGAGATACTGCGCTGCTTTTGAAATCAAAAAAATGAGGACTCACGGCTGAGTCCTCTTTTTTGGTGCGCCCGACGGCGCACGTTTCTAACGGGTGAAAGTCCCGAATCCG
>CAMVQZ010000157.1 GCA_947169745.1 uncultured Clostridia bacterium | reverse complement strand
GGCTGGTTTTTACTAACTTCTATCATATCACTCTCTCGGCACAGAGCGCCTGTTTATCCCAGAATTATTTTGCAGCGTGACGCTGCACCCGTGTTCGCGTTTTCGCTCGTTTGCACTCGCTCTGTCGTGCGTACATAAACTACCGTGGCGCGGCATCCGGCGCTCACCACCTCAGACAATGCTCCCACCCCTCGCCGCCGCACCCCTTACGGGCTGCTATACGCGGCTGGTTTATTCTGACTTCAGACTTTTCAATCCCCTGAAATCGAGCGCCTGCACAGACTATCGGATGAAACGAACAAGCCGTACACAAAAAAACACCTTTGTCATACAACCATTATTAATTTTTCTGTTTCAGTATTCATTTCTATTTCTCTTTATTTAAACTGTATAAACAGCATCCCCCCGATCATCAATAACTGTGACCGGGGGGGTGCTGCTTTTTTAGGAGGAATGTATATGAAGATAAAACTTATAAACATTGTTGATGCAAGGAGCTTTATTCAAAAAAGAACAGCTCCTCAAAGCTCTTATCCAGAGCTATGCACAAAAGCAGTGCAAGCTTTGCGCTGGGACAAAACTGATTGTTTTCGATCGAGCTGATGGTCTGCCTTGAAACTCCCACCATCTCTGCAAGGTCTCCCTGAGAGATCCTCTTCTCCGCACGAGCTACCCTCAGCCTGTTCTGAAATGTTATCTCTTTCATATCAGCGCACCATAAAGAATAATACCACACAAGCCGCAGCAGCAATACCTGTGGCTATCCCTGCAATAAGGTAAAACGGACGCCTCAGATTGCGAAACTGATATGTGAAGGTTGTGCAAAGATATGCGGTTATTATTGCAGCAAACTCATAAAAGGGCTCGTGATTCAAAAATCTGTAAATGCTGAATACAAGACACAGGATCCCCACAGTTACTGCACCAAGTCCAAAAGAAAAATTATATATCTTCTGTTCTCTCTCATCCAGGCTGTTTCGGCTTTTCTTCTTATTCTGTTCCAGGATCTCATTTCTGTCCATAATATCCTCCGAAAAACCTATGACCTGTCGTCTTATCTTGTTTTACAGTATACCATAGGTATTAATAAATGTCAAGTATCCTTGACAATTTTTCTCTCAAACTTGACAAACTAATATCTTTTCATTAAATTATACAAATTGTAATCTGAGAATTTGATAAAAGAATGACCCAGGATCTCTCCCGGGTCTTGAAATATCTCAAACCGCCAATTTTTTTCTTACTTCTCTGAGTATGTTCATATCATTTTCATGCCGGCACATTTTCATAGCCTCTTCAATGCTGACCCAGAGGTAGTAGTCAATTTCTGTCTGCTGCATACTCACAACGCTTTTTTCTGTCTTTGCAAGAAAGAACACCGCTGTTTTTCTGATTTTTCCGAAGGGACGATAGCAGCTTATCTGACGAAATCCGGGGATTATCTCCACTGTGAGCCCGGTTTCCTCTTTTATTTCCCGGAGAGCGGTCTGTTCTTCATTTTCTCCGATCTCGATATGACCCTTTGGGAAAGTCCAGCATTTACCGTTATGATTTTTTACAAGGAGTATACGGACGTCATTTTTTTCGTTGATTCTGTACACTACTGCCCCGCAGGATTTTTCATATATACAATTTATTTTCTTATATTTAAGGGAAGTGAGCCTGAGCCTGGATCTGATCTGCGGTTCATAAAAAGTCTCATTTAACGGTGCCGCTATAAGCCTGGTCTGGGTACTGGTTTCTCCCACGGTACAGGCGATTATGACACAGTCTATAGTTCCGTGGAGCTCATTGTCGGTTATGATATAGACCTGTCTCATATCCTTGCTTCCCACTATATGTCCCGAATAAAGTTTTTTTTCAGCAAGCGTGCCGAAAATCTCAACTGTCACATTTTTACCAAGCATTTCCGACACACCTCCTTTTTTTACTTCGTTATATCTTTCAGTTCGTCGGTTCTGATACCGGTATTTGCCGTCATCACACTTTCAAGTATGAGAACATCGGTATAATTGTTTTTCTTTATGTAATCCTTTATGTTACCCTGATAATATCTGGGGTCGATAACAAATATCTCGTCAAAATTGAGGGATGTAAACGGAGCAAACGCACATCCGAGAGAATCCTTTATAATGCAGAGCTTTCTTCCGGTATTGAGACCTGTCTTAATATTCATATACGGATTGTCGCCCCAGATGAACACGCTGTATGCATACTGTCCCTGAGCCATTGTCGCCAACATCGGCATTTCCTTTTCCTTGTCGTCTCCTCTTTCGAGAAGCGTACATTTACATCCGGCTCCCAGCTTATAATAATTTACCGTATCCGGATTATTTTTCAGTATCTGATTACCCTTTTCGTTTTCATCCGTCACAGTCGAATAGTAAAGTGAACCCCGGAAATTATCTATTTTTCCTTTTTCCAGATCATCAGTTTCCACCGGCTTAACATCTGCGGCTGAGCAGAATTCCCGGTAAGCGTAATACGCTCCGAGAGCAGTCCAGTTAGTATCCGTTCTGAAATAGATATATTCATTTTTGTGTTTTTCAAAGGCATCAATGACATCTATGGTTTTTACATCCTTACCCATCGAATCATATATCTTTTTTATAGCAGACTTTTCGTCCGAGCCCTGTTTTTTATATTTTTCAGGAAGTCCGTACAGTCCGTGAGTAGGTACTACCATAGAATACACATTTACCCCGTCCCCCAGGGATTTTTTCAGACCTGAAACAGTTTTGGCATAATCTGCCGCCGTCTCCCGGCTGCCGTAGAAAATCTCATAGCCCTGTTTATCATAGATAAATACATTTCCGTCAAATGAGCCCTTGAGATCCTTTTTTTCCTGAGTTCCTGAGCTTTCCTCCGGTTCTGAGGGTGCCGGCTCCGGAGCCTGACTTGTCTTTTCCGGCTCAGCAACCGACTTATTGTCCTGAGACCTTCCTCCGAATAACCCCAGACCGTAGCAAGCCCCGAAAGCGCCTGCAGCTGCGACCAGCAGCACTGACAATACAATTACTGATTTCTTTTTACTTTTATTTCTGCCGTATTCTCCGGAATATCCTCTTCTGCTTTTATAGGCGGATCCATATTTTCTTCCGGAATATGATTTGTAACTTTTTTTCATCTGAAACCTCTGTCTGCCTACGGACAGATTTTTCAGTCCCTGTATGGCAGCGAATATAATTATACATACTATTATTATAATTTATTATCCATAAAAATTCAATCTTATAATAATACAAACTTATTCTATTAATACGCAAATATTTATAAGAATTGCAAAGCAGGCAGAGTGCCTCCGCTGCCGAATCGCGTAGTCGCTCGCTTCTACCGCTCGGTCGTGCGTACTTATACCTTAGTGCCGCGGCATCCGGCTCTCTTTTCCTTCGTCAATACTCCTACCCTCCGCCGCCGCAGCCCGTACAAGCTGCTATTCGCGGCTGTTTCATTCTGACTTCTTGCATTCCACTCTCTCGGCACTGAGCGCCTGCTTTTGTATTTATGATAATTGAAAGCTGTAAGAATCTCAGTAACTCATAACATTACTATAACAGGAGCGACAATCACAACTTTCCCAATATTCATTATTCTCTATTCCCTTCTTCCGTTCCCCCTTGTGGAAATCCCTAATCATTTTCTTTGTGCCGGAAAGTGCTGACGGCTGACGGAAGAGCGTATGACCCTCTGTATTGGTGAACGATACGGAGGGTCGTATGGAACCACTGTTTTCGTATGACCTGCAGCTTCTTATACATTCTGCCCGGCACATACGAAGCCACACTCAGCATAAAGACTTCCCCGACCGACACAGCAGGGGTTCAAGGAGGGGGATTTTCAAAGGGGGCAACCTCAAAGGGGGCGCGGCGATAGATAATGAGGTATTGTTATGGGGGCGGTATGTTTGTGGCTGGCTTGTTCTGATATACCGATAGCTTTATGCGGTGCGTGCCTTCGGCACGGAGCCAAAGGGGTGAACCAA
>CAMVQZ010000156.1 GCA_947169745.1 uncultured Clostridia bacterium | reverse complement strand
TGATATTCTTTATTTCGGCAATAGTACTTTTATATTCCGAAAGATCCTTCAGCCGGACCTTATAGGAATTCACAAGAGGATTGTCATCTCCCTGCATAAAGGGATAGACATCTCCCAGCTTGTCCTCATATTCCTTTATGGCCTCATCCTTTGAGTAGTAATCACAGTCATCCACATTTTTGACTTTTTTGATCTGAGACCCCAGCTTTATAGAATCTATATCAGACAGATCGTAATCAAGATATACATTTATCTGATTATCATCGCCGATATTTGAAATAAGGTTTGTAACATTAACTGAAAGAAGTATTGCGGCGCCTGTAATGATGAGACACGAAACAAGAACAATAATAGAAGCAAGGGACATCATTCTGTTGCTCCATATATTCTTCAGGCCCTCTTTGACGAGATAACCGCTGCTTGAAAATTTCATTATGAATTATCCCCCGATCCTTCGTTTTCTGCTTCCACATTCTCATCCTCACCCTCATCCGGTTCGTGATTCTTCGGAGGTATCTTTTCATCTCTCTGGATCTCTCCGCCGCTGATGATAATGATCCTGCCGCCGAATTCCTTGACAAGCTCATGCTCGTGGGTAACAACGATAACAGTAGTACCTCTTTTGTTAATTTCAACAAGACGTTTCATTATCTCGAATGACATTTTAGGGTCTATATTACCGGTAGGCTCATCAGCAATAATCATTTCAGGGTTGTTGACAAGGGCTCTCGCGAGGCTTACCCTCTGCTGTTCTCCACCGGAAAGCTCACTTGGTCTGCATTTTTCCTTGCCGTTAAGCCCGACAGCAGAAATGACATAGCTGACTCTTTTTCTGATAGATCTCTCAGGAGTTCCGATAGCCCTCATTGCAAATGCGATATTATCAAAAACATTCATTTTTTCAATAAGCCTGAAATCCTGAAAAACGATTCCCATCGTTCTGCGCAGATAGGGAACCTTTCTGTTTTTAATTTTCATCAGATCATAGCCGTTGACCCTGATCCTTCCGAAGGTTGCTTTTTCCTCGTGGATAAGAAGCTTCAGGAATGTACTTTTTCCTGCTCCGGAGGGACCGACAATAAAAACAAATTCGCCCGGTTCAATATCCAGACTGATATTTTTCAGCGCTTCCGTTCCATTTGAATATATCTTTGAAATATTTTTTAAATGAATCATAACTATAGGAAAATCCTTTCTTTATCTTTGAGATGTTTCATATATCTTTTCCTGAAAAAACTGTCCACTTTAATTATATACCAATCCGTCCTATTCGTCAATTTGTTTGGCGTGAAATATTCACACCGATGCACAAAAAAACCGGCGAACCGGAAACGGTTCGCCGATAATTCTTTTTTTGATTAATCAGTACTTGATAGGATTGGAGGAGAGGTATTTCTTTACCATAAGAGCAACCTTGAATATAATAGCGTCCTCAAATTCCCTCAGATCTAGGCCTGTGAGCTTTTTGATCTTTTCAAGTCTGTAAACAAGAGTGTTTCTGTGAACGAAGAGCTTTCTTGAAGTTTCAGAAACATTAAGATTGTTTTCAAAGAAACGCTGTATAGTGAAGAGTGTTTCCTGATCCAGTGACTCAATGGAGCCTCTCTTGAATACTTCCTTAAGGAACATATCACAGAGAGTAGTGGGGAGCTGATAAATAAGTCTTGCGATACCCAGCTTGTCGTAGCTTACGATAGAGCGCTCTGTATCGAATACTTTTCCCACCTCAAGAGCCACCTGAGCTTCCTTGAAGGAACGGGCAAGATCCTTGATACCTGTAACAGGAGTACCGATACCGATAACCAGATGGGTATAGAATTCTCCCGAAAGGGTATCCACGATCGAACTTGCCAGCTTTTCCAGATCCTTGGAATCAATATCCTGCTTGATTTCCTTGACAAGTGCGATATCGGTTTCGTTGATATTGATAACGAAATCCTTTGACTTATCGGGGAAGAGATTCTGGATAACGTCGTAAGCTGAAATATCAGTCTTTGCAGCTATTTTGATAAGCATACAAACTCTTGTGACATCAGAATTAAATTTGAGCTCTCTTGATTTAAGATAAATATCACCGGGGAGAATATTATCAAGGATAACATTCTTTATAAAGTTTCCTCTGTCATATTTCTCATCATAGTACTGCTTTATGCTTCCGAGAGAAATAGCAAGTATAGCCGCATACTTCTGTGCAGAGTAATCATTTCCTGCAACAAAAACAGCATATTCGCTCCTCGGCTTGCTTCCGAAGGACTTGTATGTATAGCCATTCAGAACAAAAGGAGCAGCGGATGTGAGCATTTCGGAGGTTATGTGTTCATTGACTTCTCCGATTTTTCCTAACTCACTGCAAGCAATGACCACCGATGTCTCATCAATAACACCGATAGTTCTGTCGATGGTATCTCTCATCTGATGGATAACACCCTGAAATAATCTGTTAGACATTTTTGTTCCCTCACTTTAAAATAATGATTGTTATTTGTAAGAAATCCTTGTTTTCCTATACTCTAATATACATTTTACACAAAACAAAAATAAAATGCAACTGTTTTATCGAATTTTTATTATTTTTTCTCTGTAAAATTATGTAACATTACTTATAAGGCGAAATTAATTCCAAGTCAGAATTATATTATGTGCAATTTTGTAAATTATCTGTTAAAAACTGCATTGATACTTCTTCGCCGTTGCAATTTTTTTGTCATAATGGTATAATTTCTACATATATAGATATGAACGGAGGTATTGGACTATGAAAAAAGTTGAGCTTCTTGCTCCTGCCGGAGATCAGGAATGTCTGGACAGTGCTATAAAATTCGGAGCAGATGCAGTGTATCTTGCCGGAACTGAATTTGGTATGAGAACTGCGTCCCGGAATTTTTCATGTGATGAATTGTCAGCTGCTGTAAAAAAGGCTCATGAGTCGGGCGTCAGGGTTCATGTAACCTGCAACACTCTTCCCAGAAACAATGAAATTGACCGGCTGCCGGATTTTCTCTCAGCTGCTCAGGACTGCGGGGTTGACGCATTCATTATTGCCGATCTGGGAGTTATGAATCTTGCTGCAAAATATGCTCCGAAGGTTCAGCGTCATGTTTCCACCCAGGCAGGTGTTGTAAATTACCGCACCGCGCTTGCTTTTTATGAGACAGGAGCCTCCAGAGTGGTGCTTGCAAGAGAGCTGAGTCTTGACGAGATAGCCGATATCAGGGCGAAGATACCCTCAGAGCTTGAGATCGAGACCTTCATTCACGGATCAATGTGTGTTTCATTTTCCGGCAGATGTCTTATTTCAAATTATCTTACAGGAAGAGATGCCAACCGGGGAGACTGTGCCCAGCCCTGCAGATGGAAATATCATCTTTATGAAGAGAACAGGGAGGGACAGTATTTTCCTGTTGAGGAAACTGACAGAGGAACATTTCTCTATAATTCCAGGGATCTCTGCATGATAGAGCATATACCGGAGCTGATGAAGGCAGGTATAGACAGCTTCAAGATAGAAGGCCGTGCAAAATCCTCATATTATGTTTCGGTCGTAACGAATGCTTATCGTCATGCAATAGACGAATATTATAAAAACGGCGGAGAAAAGCCGCTGTCGCCCTGGATCAGGGAGGAGTTGGAAAAGGTAAGCCACCGGGAATACAGCACCGGCTTTTTCTTCGGCAGTGAGCCCGGCCAGTCCACAGAAAACGGCGGATATATACGTAATTATGAGGTAGTAGCCATCTGCGAGGAATATAAGGACAAGACTGCCTACCTTTCCCAGAGAAACAGATTTTTCTCCGGGGACAAGCTGGATGTTCTTCCTCCCAGCGGTGAGCCCTTTGAGATAATGGTGGATTATATGCAGAATGAAAAGGGAGAACAGATCGATGTTGCCCCCCATGCGACCCAGAGGGTGATAATGCCCAGTAATGTCGAGATACCTGCCGGTTCGGTTCTCAGAAAAGAGAGGAACAGCTGATGAAGCTTCT
>CAMVQZ010000155.1 GCA_947169745.1 uncultured Clostridia bacterium | reverse complement strand
AATTATTTTGCAGCGTGACGCTGCACCCGTGTTCGGTGCGTGCTCGCACTGAGCGATTCGCGTTATTGCTCGTTTGCACTCGCTCTGTCGTGCGTACATAAACTACCGTCGCGCGGCATCCGGCGCTCATTTCCCCAAACAACACTCCCACCCCTCGCCGCAGCAGCCCTCACAGGCTGCTATTCGCGGCTGGTTTATTCTGACTTCAGACTTTTCAATCCCCTGACATCGAGCGCCTGCTTTCTCCCAGAATTATTTTAGCAGCGTGACGCTGCCCGCCGCACCCCTTACGGGCTGCTTTTCGCGATTGGTTTATTCCGACTTCCGGTATCCGACATCTCTGACAGTTATCGCCTGGTTTTATGTACAGAATCATTGTTAGCCGATAAAAACTATGTTTTCGCAAGAACTTACTATAAACACGAGCAACAACGACAACAATTATTCATTTTTAAGTCATAAGCAAAAACCGCAGACACGGTGGCCTGCGGTTCAAAAAAGGGGCTCGTATGCTATTTTGAATGATTTTTCAAATCTCTGCAGCGGAATGTATCATCCGTCCCACTGAATAGTTGCCTGGCAATCCTTATCCCAGTCCGATGCCCAGTCTTTCATTGGCTGACTTTTGCCTTTCATGATTATAGTCTGTGAAGGTTTCCATCCGCTGAAAACACCGGAACCCATTCCGGTCACACTATCGGGAATTACTATGGTCTGAATACTTGTGCATCCTTCGAAGGCGCCCTTATAGATTTCTTCTAATGAACTGGGAAGAGATATCCTTGAGATCTTATCGCAGTCTTTAAACGAAAAATCTTTGATACCAAAAACGCCTTCTTCTATCAAAACGGTTTTAACATCTATATCCTTACCAGTTAGACGTTTAAGATAACTGCTGCTAAATCTACTACCCATATATTGCTTATAACCACTTAAGATGAATGTACCACTGATAACAAGAAGTCCCTTTTCATCAAGCTGATAGGATACATGTCTGCCGCAGCTGCCTTTATCTATGATTTTTCCCAGTGTATATATGTTGCTTACGGATTCCTCGCTTTCCTCTTTGCTGCTTTCGGAAGGCTTGCTTTCCTTTGCGCTGCTTTCGGCAGGCTTGCTTTCCTCGGAAGAATCATTTCCCCATAAAGCAGTACCCTGTGATGACTCGTCGGGAGAGCTGACTGCTGATGATTTTGACTGAGGAGAAGAACCAGCTGAGCCGGTTTCTCCACAGCCGCAAAGAGAAGCTGCCATACACAATGCCACAGAGCAGACCAGGGCTTTAACAAAATATCGTCCTTGCATTTTTAAATCTCCTTTCAAAATCATTAATCTTTATTTTGCTGTCACATTAAAGGTCTTTTCAGAGGCAGCGCCATTGCTGTCCTTTGCTATTACCTTTACATCATATTCTCCGGCCTTGCCCAGCTTGAGGAACTTGGAGGTATCTGATACAAAGCTGTCTGTTATCCTGTTCCAGGAAGCCTTTGTGCTCAGCTTATAGCAATACATATATGTATAGGGAGCTGTGCCGGAGGCTGCATCGGCTGTTATAGTTACGGTGTCACCTGTTTTTACTGCTGTAGCGCTGATGAAGGAAACATTTGTCAGTGACTCCGGAAGAGTCTTGACCTTTATGATAAAGTTCTTCTCAGAGGTTGCGCCGGTGCTGTCGGTAACTACGGATTTAAGATCATATGCGCCTGTCTTGCCTAATTTCAGGACATTGCCGGTGAAAGCGTTCCAGGAATTCTTTGTCGTAAGCTTATAGTAATTCTTATATGTATAGGGCGCTGTTCCGCCGGTCGCTGTGGGGCTGATGGTAACGGTCTTGCCCTGATAGATGGTTGTTGCGCTTACTCTTGATTTGTTGACAAGCTCAGCTGCGGCTTCATTTACTGTTAATTTAAGAGACTTTTCTGCTGTTGCCCCGGTGCTGTCCTTTGCAATGACTTTGATATCATATGTTCCTGCCTTGCCGGGCTTGAAGTCCTTTGAGGTATCGGACACAAAGCCGCCTGAAAGGGTATTCCAGGAGCTCTTTGCACTCAGCTTATAGAGATAATTGAAGGTATAGGGGGCTGTGCCGCCGGAGGCCTTTCCGCTGATCTTTACAGATGTTCCTGCTGTTACAGATGACTTGCTGAGTGTAGAGGTATTGGAAAGAGCCTCTGCAGCGCTGCCGACTGTAACCTTACATTGAGCTGTCTTGCCGTTATTGCTTGCAACTGTTATGGTAGCTGTACCGTTTCCGACTGCGGTTATAATGCCATCCTTTACAGTGGCAACACTTGTATTATTGCTCTTCCAGGTCACTGAGGTATTATATGCAGAAGAAGGATAAATAGTTGGAACGATATAAGCCTTTCTGCCGATATCCAATGACAGAGCTTCATCACAGACAGAAACGGAATTTACGGCTATTTGTTCATTGTCTTGAAATTCTATGCCGTATTCGTTAGCATAGTATGCTGCATAAGATAATATTACTTCACTTTCTCTATCATCATATTGTTCTATCCATTGTATTTCTGTGCCATATATTGTCAGGTCAAATTGATAATCAAAAGCATAACTGCCAATATAGGAGACGTTTTTTGGAACTGTAGCGCTGCTAAGACTTTTGCAACCATAAAAAGCACGTTCTCCTATACTATTTACACTGAACGGTAACGAAATACTTTTCAGATTGGAACAGCCTTTAAAAGCTGATGCACCGATACTTTCAACCCTTGGCGGTATATATATCGACTTAAGCTTACTGCAATTCATAAATGCACGAGCTTCGATACTTTTCACGCTGGGTAATATCTTAACAGAAGCTTTACCTGCAGGTACTGCTATGACTTTTGTTTTATTTTTATCATATAATACCCCATCGAATGAAGAATAAGATTTATTATTTTTATTGACATTTATGCTTATGAGGTTATTATGGTTATTAAATACAGATTTTCCGATTACATCCACACCTGAAAGTATTGAAACTTTTTCTTTTGAATTGGATACCCATATCAGCTTTGTTTTATCATAGTTATATAGCAATCCATTTTCAACAGAAAGGTAGGAATTACCGTTATTTATAGTTATGTCATTAAGACTGGTACAATTATAAAAAGCATTATCAGCAATATCTGATACATAAGAAGATAATGTAAGTTTTTCAAGGCTGATACAATCCTTGAATGCACAACTATCAATTGATATTTCAGGTTCATCATCATATTCATCATCAGGCATTGTTTCCCATAATTCTTGATATCTTACGCTTATCAGATTGGTGCAGCCACTAAACGCATACGAACCAGTCTGTTTAACGCTGCTTGGTAAAATTACACTTTCAAGACTGGTGCAATCAGCAAATGCATATTTTCCGATCCAATCTACGCCTTCACACAATTCGATAGTCTTAAGCTTACGACAGCCAGAAAATGCACTCTGTTCTATCCCATCACAACATATCGTGACCGTTTCAATGGAATTTTCATTTTTAAAGACACCACTTCCAATAGAAGCGACTGGATGACCATTGATAGAAGATGGAATATAAACATTTCCACCATCACCTCTATAACCAGAAATTTTAACCTTGTTATTACCAATATTTTCATAGATAAAATCTTTCCAGTAGCCTGTCGCATTGGCCTTGATTCCGCTCTCCGGCAAAACCACAGGCAACACAGCCGCAGCGGAGCCCAGCATAGTGACTGAAAGTGAAACTGACAGTATCTTTTTCAGTAAAAGACTTTTCATAAATAAAACCTCCATTTTTTTTATCTCGCGTTAAGATTATAAAAAATCTTACATAATTATTATATAACCCCTGGGTTATATTTGTCAATGATATCACTATGATAAGATTAAAAAAACTCTGTTCAGAATCGAACAGAGTAGGTAAAGCAATGAAAAAAGAGCCCATCCTTCCAGACAGGCTCTATGTAAAAGGGTTCACACCCTGAAAACTGAATAAAGAGAAGCAAAGCACCAAGAGTACTTGGACAAG
>CAMVQZ010000154.1 GCA_947169745.1 uncultured Clostridia bacterium | reverse complement strand
GGGGTGAACCAAGGTTCCCCCCTTGTGGAAATCCCTCCTCCTTTTCTTTGTGCCGGAAAGTGCTGACGGCTATTCAAAGTGAGTATGACCCTCTGCTTCACTGAACAGAAACGGAGGTTCATATAGAAAAACAGTTTTCATACAGACCTACAGCTTGCATATTCGTTCTGTCCGGCACATACGAAGCAACACTCAGCATAAAGACTTCCCGAACGCAAAGCAGGGGTTTAAGGAGGGGGATTTTCAAAGGGGGCAACCTCAAAGGGGGCGCAGCCCCATTTGTGGGTCCCCCTTTGACCCCGTGCCGGAGGCACGCACTGCAGAGACTGTCGGCTCAAAAAAACAAACCAGATACGAACAGACCACCCCCATAACAATACTCATTTCCTGTCGCTGCGCACGGCAGTATATTTAAACACAACCGAGCGAGTGCAAGCGAGCGATGACGCGAATTGCTCAGCGCGAGCACGCGCCCCGTTTTGTCCCGTGCCGGAGGCACGCACTGCAGAAACTGTCGGTACATAAGAACAAACCAGACACGCAAAAAACTCACGCTGGCCATACAACCAATATTGATTCTTCAGTTTTCATTTTCTCTTTTTCTTTCTTTTATTAACCCCCATAACGCCCCCGACACCACCGGACAGCGATGCTGCTGCAAGCTTAATCAGAGTTCCGGTATCGGGCTGTGCGCCGCAGATTATTCCCAGGATCAGTATCAGACCAAAGCCAAGACCTCCGCAGATCATTCCGCTCACAAGCCCTTTTTTTCTGCCTGCCCTCCCGCACACAAATCCACCCGCCACGCACGAAAGGCACAAAAAAACAATGCTGAAAACAGATAGTGCAGTATGATCCAGGCTTCCGCTTTTTGCCGCTGAAAGAGAAAAGACCGCTGTCATCAGGACAGACAATGCCAATGTAGTCACTGTTCCGGAAACAACTGCAGCTGTCATTTTATTATCTGACATTTTCTCACCCCTATAATTGATAGTAGAGGATATGCGCCGAAAGCCGGAAATATGATAAAAAAGCGCTCCCGGTATTCAGCAATATCGGAAACGCTTCTGCGAGGATCATTCCTCTTCGTTTTTATTGTTTTTTCTGGACTTTTTTTCTTCTTTTTTAGGCTGCTTTTCCGGAGTATCGATAGAGCTTATCGCCCACTTCTTGAACCGGATACGTATCTTATCGCTTCCTGTCTCCAGAACAAGGGTCTCATCGTCCTCACGGATAGCAATGACCTTTCCGACGATCCCTCCGATAGTTGTAACATCGTCTCCGATCTCAACTCCTGCTCTGAGAGCGTCCTCTTCCTTTTGCTTTTTTCTCTGGGGACGGATAAGTATGAAGTACATAGCTACAAATATAAGCACCCATATGCCTATCATTCCTACAGTAGCTAATGTTCCTCCGCCTTCCTGTCCGGCCTGCTGCTCCAGTAAAAATAAAGAATCCATATCGTCTTTCCTCTCCTACCATTAAAAATTGTTTTCTGAACAGCTACATTATATCAGCTTTTCCCCTCTCCGTCAACTCCCGCGCGCCAGCTCGCCAGCGTGACGCTGGACCCATGTTCGCGTAATCGCTCATCCCATTCGCTCGGTCGTGCGTGCATACACTCTCGTAGCGCGGCATCCGGCGCCCATTGCCCCGGCTCCTCCACCGCCTACCGCCGCCGCAGCCCTTACAGGCTGCTTCTTGCGGCTGGCTTGCTCTGACCTCCGGCTTTTTACTCCCCCGGCATTGAGCGCCTGGTCTGTATTATCTATAATTTTACACTCAGGCAGCTTCGACGCTGCACCCATATTCGCGGTGCGTGCTCGCACTGAGCAATTCGAATAATCCCTCGCTTGCGCTCGCTCGGTCGTGTTTGAGTATACTTTCGTGACGCGGCGGTAGGTAATGTTGAATGTTGTCGGGGTAGTCTGTGCGTGGCTGGTTTGTTTTTTCCGAGCCGATAGTCTCTGCAGGACGTGCCTTCGGCACGGGGTCAAAGGGGGACCCACAAAGGAGGGCTGCGCCCCCCTTGAGTTTGCCCCCGAGCTACGCAAACCGGGTGCAGAGTTACGCTGCTTATATTCTCATGTCCAGCAGAGGGACATATTTCTTCCGGAAGCTTTCGAAGTCTCCCTTTTCGATCTCCTCTCTTATCCTCATAAGGAGAGTATTGAAGAAATACACATTATGCATAACGCAGAGACGCATTGCCAGCATTTCTCCGCTTTTGAACAAATGACGGATATATGCTCTTGAATAATTCCTGCAGACCGGGCAGTCGCATTCCTCATCGAGAGGAGCCTCATCAAGGGAATATTTCTCATTCATCATATTTCTGCGTCCCGACCAGGTAAAAACATTTGCGTGCCGCGCATTTCTTGTGGGCATAACGCAGTCAAACATATCTATCCCCCGGTATACGGCCTCTATGATATTTACCGGAGTTCCCACACCCATCAGATATCTTGCCTTATCCGCCGGCATATGCTCTTCTACCACATCTATTGTGTGATACATTTCCTCGGCGCTTTCTCCCACAGCGAGTCCGCCCACGGCATAGCCGTCCAGCTCCAGCTCTCTGATCTTTTTCATATGCTCCACCCGGAGATCGTCATAGGTCGAGCCCTGATTTATCCCGAAAAGCATCTGCTCCCGGTTGATAGTCGTCTCCCTTGAATTAAGCTCCTGCATTTTATCACGGCATCTGCAGAGCCAGCGGTAGGTTCTTTCGCAGGAGCGTTTTGTGTATTCATATTCCGCAGGGTTTTCTATACATTCATCAAAAGCCATTGCGATAGTAGAGCCAAGGTTTGACTGGATGGTCATACTTTCCTCCGGCCCCATAAATATCCTGTGGCCATCGATATGGGAAGCGAAGGTCACGCCTTCTTCTTTTATATTTCTCAGCTTAGCCAGTGAGAACACCTGAAATCCGCCGCTGTCTGTAAGGATAGGGCCGTCCCATCTTGTAAATTTATGCAATCCTCCCAGTCTTCTGACATTTTCGTCACCGGGTCGCAGATGAAGATGATATGTATTGCACAGCTGCACCTGACACCTCAGTTCTTTAAGGTCGAGTGCAGAAACAGCGCCTTTTATTGCTCCGCAGGTAGCGACATTCATAAATGCCGGAGTCTGAATAACGCCGTGAGGAGTCACCAACTCCCCACGGCGAGCTTTACCCTGCTGTTTTATCAGCTTATACATTTTTTAGCCCTCTCCGCCCCGGGCTGCCTTTTCAGCAGCGGCCTTTGCAGCGATAGCCTTTTTTCTGTCGTCCTCAGTTGTAAACGGCAGAGGCTTATCGTCCTTATCAACAAGAGCTGTCATTGTATTATCGTGGAATACAGCAACTGTACCCACCGGCATCTGCAGAACTCTCAGAGCCTCGCCTCTGAATTTAAGCAGTTCTCTTGTAGGAACTGTGATAAGCTCATCCGGATCATGCTGATCCTCTTTTTCATCATTAAGGAGACCAAAGTACCAGCCGGAATCACCGTTTCTTGTCTTATCAGAGCGGTTCATATAGACATCGGGCGCATTGATAGCCGCTTTCAGTACAAGGATAGTATCCTTGAAGGTAGTCGGTTCCGGTCTTGCGACCTTAGCCTTGAAATTGGTATCCATCTGCATATTCTGAACGATAAGGGGAAGTGTACAGTCATCGATCCTGAGCTTGAAGGGATCATTTTCATAGTCGGCTGTCTGAACAACATAGACCTCCTCGCCCTTTTCTGTTCTCTTGCTGAGATAATATCTTGCCCAGCCATATGTCATTGCAAATCTGGGATCGAAAATATCTGTCCTTGCGCTAAGCTTATTCATAGCCTGCAGCAGTGATACAGCCGCATTTTTAAGGGGGGCATTTGTATAAAGCTTTATTTTTCTTTCTTTGATTTCGGCTTCAAATGTAATCATTGTCTTTATTCTCCTTTACTATATGATATACGAAAATATACACCTACTATTCTATACCACATTCCCCGAATTGTCAACCAGCGGTGCGTGCTCGCGTGCGTGCTCGCACTGAGCAATTCGCGTCATCGCTCGTTTACTCTCGCTCTGTCGTGCGTATATAAACTACCGTGCCGCGGCATCCGGCGCTC
>CAMVQZ010000153.1 GCA_947169745.1 uncultured Clostridia bacterium | reverse complement strand
GGGGGCGCAGCCCTCCTTTGTGGGTCCCCCTTTGACCCCGTGCCGAAGGCACGCCTGCATAGACTATCGCCTCAGAAAAACAAACCAGACGCGAAAAGACTACCTCGACAACATTCAACATTATTTACCGCCGCGGCACGAGAGTATATTAACGCACGACCGAGCGAATGGAATGAGCGATGACGCGAATTGCTCAGTGCGAGCACGCACCAGCGTCACGCTGCTATGCGCTTTTGATTTCCTGCTCTATTTCCCGGCGCAAGCGCCGGATTATTTTTTTCTCCAGCCTTGAAATATATGACTGGGATATCCCCAGCTTGTCCGCTACCTCCTTCTGAGTATGGGCTCTTTTTCCGTTAAGTCCGAATCTCAGCTCCATTATTACCAGTTCTCTCTCTTCAAGCCTGTTTACCGCCTGCAGAAGCTGGTTTTCCTCGGATTCCTTTTCTATCCTGAGATTTACGCTGTCGCTGTCGCTGCCCAGTATGTCTGCGATAAGCAGCTCATTTCCGTCATAATCCACATTCAGGGGTTCATCCAGAGATATCTCATTTTTCTGCTGCGTAGTTTTTCTCAGGAACATCAGTATCTCATTTTCAATACATCTCGACGCATATGTTGCCAGCTTTATCCCTTTTTCAGGACGGAAGGTATTCACTGCTTTTATCAGACCTATTGTCCCGATGGATATCAGATCCTCAACATTGATATTTGTTGCCTCGAACTTTTTAGCGATATATACCACAAGCCGGAGATTGTGAGTTATCAGCGGTTCTCTTGCGCTTTCGTCTCCTTCATTTATACGTCGGAATATTTCTGATTCCTCCTCTGTTTTTAGAGGCGGCGGCAGAGTTTCAGGGCCATTTATGTAATATATACCCTCCCTGCCCATAATCAAAGCCCGGATACCCGATATTCCGGATACAAAGGCCCCGGATAATTTCTTTACCCTGTTCATAAAAAATATCCTCCTATTCAGAAAGCTATCAGGCCGTATGGTATAACTGAGTCCTCCCTTCCTTTTATAGCGTTATCGCTGCATACCGCTATGTATGCTCTCACCCTGTATTCCTTTTTTCCCTGCCTTATGATGACCTTATCACACCTTACTGCCGGCAGTATTCCTTCTCCTCCCACAGAGGAAAACGGTATCAGCCGCACCTGAGCATCGGATATTTCCGGTGTTTCTCGGGACAGCGCCTCCCTGAGTCTGAGCTGAGGAAGGGCGCTTTCCCGGACGACGATAACATATTCTCCGGAAAACGGCTCTCTGAGCTCGCTTCCGCTGTCCAGCCTGCCTGAGACAACAGTAGCTTTTCCCGTCAGAGTTATTTCTGCTGAACATATAATTTTTTCCGGGACCGACCTTGCCCCGATCCAAAAGAAAAGCTTCAGTATCAGGTAGCAGACAAGGGTCGTGATGATAAGCACCGCCGGAGAGACGCCGATATAAACGCTGCTGTTGCGGACGACGATATTTCCCGGAGAAAAGATTATCCAGACAGCTATCATCATACCGCAGTATACAAAGCTTACTGCAAAAAAAACAAAGGCTGTTCTGATAAACTCCGGTCTGCCCATTGGCGCAAAGGCTGCAGCCACTACGATGCAGGCGGAAAGGATATCCACAGCAAGAGATACCACAAAGGGCATAGGCGGCAGAAGGATAACGCAGGAAAGCAGTCCTCCCGCCGCCGCTCCCGCAAGCAGACGCCTTCTCCTGCAGGAGAGGGAAAGGAAACGTCTGACTGTCAGCAGCAGGATATAATCAACGACAAAATTAACGCAGAAAAGAATATCAAGATAGATAGTATGCTCCATGCTTTCACCCCGGTAAAGGTATCATAGCACACTTCCTCCGATTTTTTTGTCTCTTCTTCAGTTGGTGCACACTCGCACTGAGCGCCTGTTTTCTTTAAACCAACTCAGTTGTTTTCCAGTCCGAAGCTCACAGAGAGAGCCTGATCCACCTTATTCATATCATAGGGTGCAAGACTTCCCATTTTTTCTTTCAGACGTCTTTTGTCTATCGTCCTTATCTGTTCCAGCAGAACCACCGAATCACGGGAAAGACCGCTGTTGTCTGCATATAATTTGATATGTGTCGGCAGATCGGCCTTGGAGCCCCGGCTGGTAATGGCTGCAGCTATCACGGTGGGACTATATCTGTTTCCCACATTATTCTGAATGATAAGCACCGGTCTTACTCCTCCCTGTTCCGAGCCCACCACCGGGCTCAGGTCTGCGTAATAAATATCTCCTCTTTTGATCAGCATATATTTCACGCTCCGATTATCTGACCGGAAAACCGGTCTATGGAATTGAGGATCACTCTGTCCTGTCCATCACACAGGACAGAGAACCTGGTAATTATATTTTGTCCCATCACGGAGGATCTAATCACCTGTATTAATATTTTATTATGGGACGTGTTTATATGTACCAATATAAATATATGCTGCAAGTTCTTTTTTATTCTGTTATCACCTGAATTATCAAAAAACTTTGCCCGGCTCATCCCTGCAGCGTGACGCTGCCGAATTGCTCAGCGCGAGCACGCACTGCAGAGACTATCGGATGAAATAAACAAGCCAGATACGAAAAGACCAGCCCTCACGACTGGTCTGTATTCCGTATCTCATCAAAAAAATCTATTGTGCGTTTCAGCCTTATGACCTTATTATCGCCGGGGCTGATAAATTCCATTTCTGAACAGTGCAGGCACTGCCGGGGAAAGCTTTTTCTTCTGCCGCCGTACATATCGTCTCCCGCAAGGGGATGGGATATAGAAGCGAGATGTGCTCTTATCTGGTGGGTCCTTCCTGTCTCCAGCCAGATATCAAGGAGAGTATATTCATCTCCGTAGTTTTTCACGGCCTCCAGATGAGTTACTGCCCGGACTCCACCCTCACCTGTTTCTCTCTGAATACCGTGCCCCTCACAAATCCTGAGAGGGGCATTGATAACAGCGCTTCCCTCGATACGACCCTCACAAAGAGCCATATATCGCTTTTTTGTATTACCAGGAAGCACCGCTGCAGCATATGCGTTTTTTGCTGTGAGAACAAGTCCGGATGTATCCTTGTCAAGCCTGTTTACAGGTCTGAAGGTATAGTTCTCTCCTGTCCTGATGCAGTGAAAGGCCGCTGCATTTGCCAGGGTATTCAGTCTGTATTCGTGCACTGGATGAACAGGCATTCCCGGAGGCTTATTGAATACTACCACATTGCTGTCCTCATAGACTATTTCCACCGGGATATCCACCGGCTCAATATGCATCCTGTCCTCCGGAAGATCAATACAGACCACATCTCCGCTGTGCAGGATATCTATACTCCTGACAGTTTTTCCCTCCACGGTTATGCCCTCCGGCGTTCTTTTCAGCTTTGCCAGCGTCCTTGCAGAAACGCCGCATTTTTTCCTCAGAAAGGTCTTGACAGTTGCCCCGTCATAGCTCTGATCTACTGTAAAGCTCAGCATATTTCCCCCTGATCTATCCTGAAAATATCCGTCAGCTCAGAGATCCTGTGATCGCAAAGCTCCTCCGGACACGGTGTATCACCTGTCCTGTCATAAAGGCAGGTAGTAAGTCCGGCATTTTTTCCTCCCTGCATATCAGAGGTAACGGAATCCCCTACCACCAGGATCCGATCCTTGTTTTTTTCTGGAATATCCTGAAGCACCAGCTCAAAAAACCTCTTATCCGGCTTATTGACGCCCAACTCATCTGAGATATAAAGCTTTTTTATGTATTGTATTACAGGAGAAGCCGAGAATCTTCCCCTCTGGACTTTTGCAAAGCCATTTGTAATCACATAGATATCATATTCCTCCGAAAGACACTCCAATGCCTTTTCAGCGCCATTTATCAGACATCCCTGGGCGGAAAGCTCATTTATATATCTCTCCGAAAGCACTTCTGCATTTCCCATACCTTCAAAGCATTTCATAATAAGCTCTGAAAACCGCCGAAATCTTATGCTCTCCCCGATTATCTCCTTTTTCTCGAATTTTTTCCACAGAGCGTCGTTTATTTCGCTGAAGGAACGGAGTACTTCCTGATCGAATCGAAGCCCGGAGCCTGTGAGTGTTGCCTCAAGAGCATTTCTCTCACACAAAGGAAAATCGAATATGGTATT
>CAMVQZ010000152.1 GCA_947169745.1 uncultured Clostridia bacterium | reverse complement strand
GCTCAGTGCGAGCACGCACCGCGAACACGGGTGCAGCGCCACGAGAGTATATGTATGCACGACAGAGCGAGCGCAAGCGAGCGATAACGCGAAAGTATCTGAAGCGGCATACTGATAAATGAGATTTAACAGGTGGTCTAAGATTTTTTGAAACGATGACGAAATGAAGATTATAAAACGACGATGTTCATTGCCCGGCTTTGAGGCAGGAAACTTTTGTCAGATTGGAGAGCAGAATATGAAAATACTTGAAAAAATAAGTGAAGGCTTCGGAAAATACATGGCCTTTATTGTGCTGGCGGTGGCAGCCCTTGCTCTGTTTGTTCCATCGTCAAGCCTCTGGATCAATATATCATGGGTAAATTACCTTTTGATGATCGTTATGTTCGGAATGGGACTGACCATGAAGCCGTCGGATTTTGCGCTGGTATTCAAGCGCCCGAAGGATATTCTTCTCGGATGTGCCGCACAGTTTGTTATCATGCCTTTGCTTGCATTCGGTCTCAGCAGGCTTTTTCAACTTGACCCCGCACTGACAGCCGGTGTTGTGTTAGTTGGAACCTGTCCCGGAGGAACATCCAGCAACGTCATCACTTATCTTTCCAAAGGTGACGTTCCTCTTTCCATTGGAATGACCTCTGTCAATACCCTGCTTGCCCCACTGCTGACGCCTGCGCTTACATACCTTTTACTTCAGACTACAGTTAATGTGGATGTCTGGTCAATGTTTCAAAGCATCATACAGGTGATACTGCTTCCGATCGTTGTCGGCTTTGTCATCAATCGCTTTTTGGGGAAATACACGGAAAAAGCCGTTATGGTGCTGCCTATGGTCTCTACCATAGCGATATGTATGATTGTTGCGACTGTCGTCTCACACAATGCAGAGAAGATATATACCTGTGGCGCTTTGGTATTGGTCGTTGTCATCCTGCATAATCTGACTGGATATCTCTGCGGCTTTGGCCTTGGCAAGCTTCTGCGCCTTAAGCCCTCAAAAGTCAAAGCATTGTCCATTGAAATAGGTATGCAGAATTCCGGCTTGGCAACAAGTCTGGCTTCAAGCAGCTTTTCACAGCTCGCCATGGCAACAGTTCCCGGGGCTATATTCTCAGTCTGGCACAACATCTCGGGAGCTATCCTTGCCGGAATATACAGAAGATGGGACAAGACCGGATCAAAACAAACCGCTGAAAAAAGCAGCACATAATATACCTGAGCACACATAAAGCGTTGAAAAGCGTATAACTGTAACCGGAGGAAGCACCAAAGGAGATATAGTTTGTTAAGGGATTCGCTTTTGAACTTTTATCAATTATTTCCCTTGAATTCGCTTTTATCAAAACAGTTTATAGCGTGTTAAAATAAAATAGCATCAAAAATTATAGCCACAGAAATGACAGCACAATAAATGATATCAAGTTTGTTATGGTGAGTTAATTCTTTACGAAAACGTTTTGGCCTCGAAAATATCTTTCAACTTCATTACGTCTTTTGTAGAGTTCATTATCATACTCCCAGGGCCCTTTACGATTCTTCTTTGGCGGTAAAATAGAAATAAACCCTTGTTGTTGTACAAGGGTTCTCGTTTTATTATCTTCATATGCTCTGCCTGTCAGAAGATGATACTCGTTTTCCGAAATACCGTATATCCAGAATGAACATCTGCCCCTGAAAAGACTAAGGCAACACCGCTGGGCGACCGCCTGACGGCTTTGCACGCCATCTTTCGGCAAATTTTCCGTCATTTTCGCCAAAATCTCCTTGAAATACGTCAGTATTCCTGCGTCGATTTTGTCAATCTGACAAAAAATTATGCTCGAAATCTGACGCGCAATCTCTGTGCGGTGTTGCCTTAAATCAACGATAGACAGACTGGAAGAACGTATTGCAGATTACAGGACACAGACCAGACTTGCGGCTTCTACTGATGTAACGGAATAAGGAGGGCAGGCTATGGCTATTACAAAGTTTGCGCAGGACTACCACGAGAAGATGTTTCCGGGCTATGTATCGAAGTTTTTGCAGACAGACCCGGAGTTCATTGAAAGGTTTGATAATTTTGCTTTTGATGAAGTGCTGCGTATGCCGCTTTCCGAGGGACAGCAGCCTGTCAGCGATGTAACAAGGTATATGGCGATTCTTGCTGTACTGCTTGGCTGTCAGGGAATTGATGAATTCAGGGCTATCGTTCCGGCGGCAATGGAGTTCGGGGTAACACCGGTTCAGATAAAGGAAATCGTTTATCAGGCAGTAGCCTATCTTGGCATCGGCAGAGTATTCCCTTTCCTGAAAGCAGTCAATGAGATTTTTGAAGAAAAGGAAATCGCACTTCCGTTGCCGCCGCAGTCAACGACTGACGCAGATGCAGAGGATGACGGAGTAAATACGAAAAACCGCAGAGTTGCAGGCACTCAGGCACAGGTGGATATTTTCGGAGAAGGAATGAAGGAATTCTATAAAAGCGGAGCAGCTGACAGCAGACATATAAATTATTGGCTTGCGGATAACTGTTTCGGAGATTACTACACCCGGGGCGGACTGACACTTGCAGAAAGGGAGCTTGTGACCTTTTGCTATATTTATGCCCAGGGCGGATGTGAGCCGCAGCTTGAAGGCCATACAGCAGCAAACTTCCGTATGGGAAATAACAAGGGGATGCTTTTGCAGGTGGTCTCTCACTGCATACCGTTCATAGGTTATCCGAGAACGCTGAATGCACTGGCGGTTATAAATAAAGTGGCTGAAAAACAGTCATGATCAGGAGGAAAACAGCATGAGTAAATTGGTTGTATATTTTTCATACAGCGGAGTGACAAAGCGTAAAGCTGAAGCTCTGGCACAGAAAGAAGGAGCAGATACATTTGAAATCAAGGCAAAGGTGCCCTATTCAAGAGCGGATGTCAACTGGCAGGATAACAAAAGCAGAAACGTCCTCGAATACAAGGACAAGTTATCCCGACCTGAGATCGCAGCCGTGCCCGACCTTGCAGAGGTAGACGAGATCTGGATAGGCTATCCGATCTGGTGGTACACCCACCCCCGTGTTATCAATACCTTCTTTGACAAAGCTGCTCTGGACGGTAAAACAGTCCATCTTTTTGCAACCTCATCCTCAACCGGAATAGAAGGCAGCGTAAAGGAACTTCGGGAAACATATCCGACAGTTAATATCATTGATGGAAAGAGAATCTGATTAGCATAAGTAAAACTTATTAAAAACCGTCTGAAATCGAATTGAAGATTTCGGACGGTTATTTTATAATTAAATCAAGAAAGAAAAAAACGAAAGGCGGTGCAGTATGGACGAAAAAGAGCTGATAAGAAGTATATATAAACAAATGTATGAAGGCATGATCTCAAAGGATGAAACACTTCTCCGTGAGGTTCTGGATGACAGCTTTGTGCTGGTACATATGACTGGAATGCAGCAGTCAAAGGAAGAATTTATCAAAGCTGTACTGAACGGTACACTAAATTATTTTTCCGGCAGGCAGGAAAGCCTGTCTGTGGATCAAAGCGGAGCTACAGCGGTGATGATCGGAAGAAGTGTAGTTACTGCAGCGGTTTTCGGCGGAGGAAAGCATACCTGGAGGCTGCAGCAAAAATGTGATATGAAAAAGGCAGACGGAAAGTGGAGGATAACACGCAGCATCGTGTCAACATATTAAAGGAGGGAGAAAAGTGGCAAGGAATCTGATAATCTATTATTCAAGAACCGGCGAGAACTATGTCAGAGGCAGGGTCAAAAATCTTGCAAAGGGCAATACAGAGATCGTCGCTGAGTATATTCAGAAAGCAGCAGGCGGAGATCTGTTTCGGGTGGAAACGGTAAAGACATATCCGGCTGATTACTATGAGTGCATAAAAGAAGCAAAAGCGGAGCTTCGTGCAAAGGCAAGAACGGAGCTGAAAGATTATCTTACCGATATTTCAGATTATGATAATATCATTGTCGCCGGTCCCTGCTGGTGGGGTACCTATCCTATGGGAGTTCTGACACAGCTTGAAAAGCTGGAGTTCACCGGAAAGAAAGTATTCCCTGTTATGACCCATGAGGGCAGCGGTCTGTCCGGTTCAAAGTCGGCTCTAAGGAAATACTGCAAGGGAGCAAAGCTGGGAAAAGGGCTTGCTGTTCGCGGTGCGGATGTAGAAAAGTCCGAAGAAAAGGTTGCAAAATGGGCAGAAAAAGT
>CAMVQZ010000151.1 GCA_947169745.1 uncultured Clostridia bacterium | reverse complement strand
GGGTACACGAACAGAATAGCTCTGTCCTCAACTACAACAACGAGCAGTCCCTGCGCTTTATCGTTCTGATCGCTTATTACTACGCAAGAGAGCAGTACAATATCATTCAGGAGCTTCCGGCAGGGGAGGGCTTTGCTGATATAGTTTTTATACCAAAGCCGTTTACAGATGCAAATACCTATCCTCCTATGGTGGTCGAGCTGAAATGGAATAAGACTGCCGACGCTGCTATTGCTCAGATCAAGAACAAAAAGTATCCTGATGCACTTGCAGGTTATGAAAACATATTGCTTGTCGGTATCAATTATGATAAGGACAGCAAGGAGCATGAGTGTGTGATTGAAAAATATGTATCATGAGTGGCTGTATATGTTCTGGGTGTTGGCTTATCACAAACTGAATATAGCCACTTATGCTTACAAGCTTATGGCGCGGCAAAGAACTATGGTAAACGAAAAATCCTGAGCGCGAAATAGGGTCCAGCGTCACACTGGTCTACATTTTGTCTACAAAAAGTCCGAAAACGACAAAGAATATACAGAATACAAAGAAAAAATATGCTATATATTGTGTCTGAAAATCTTTGTAGAAACTATATATAGAATCATTCATCGAGTGGGAATAAACAGACACCACCGCAGTCTTGCAAATAGAAATGATTTTGTAGGATTGCGGTGGTCTTTTTTGTTTTTGGGGCTTGAAGCCCCATTTTTGAGTATTGACTTAAGATAACAATGGTGTTATCATAAAAAAGAGGTGAGCAGCATAATGAGTGAACAGGAAGATATGATAAAAACTATTATCAAGCTCAGAGAAGAAAAAGGGATATCGCAAAGACAGCTTGCCGCACTGACAGGAATCAAACAGCCTGCTATTGCAAGACTGGAAAGCGGAAGATCTGTTCCGAACATAACTACAATGAACAAGCTGCTTGCCCCTTTAGGCTATACGCTGACGATATCTCAGTTGTTAGATGAATGAGAAAGGATGTTTTGTTATGGTTGATTATATGATTACAGCTCAGGCAGAGGTCTTATACGAAAAGGCATACGGTATTTTAGCCAAGTATACCAAATATACAAGCAACAAAAAAACGATTATCCTCGTGCCTTGATGATATGGCTATAAGTATTGCAGAATTAGCAAAAAAATTATTTTATCAGAATCTCAATCGGATATAGATCAGGCAAGGATAAGTCTGACCATATATGATAACATTATTAACAATATTTCGGAGTTATCAAAATCGGGAGTAAGTGCATGAGTGATTTTACTGAACAGGAATTCATTGAAAAATATGATGAAATTAAACGCATAGAAACTGCTTTCTTGTCTCCCGAACAGATTCCAACAGCTTACATTTTGGGAGGTCAGCCCGGAGCGGGAAAAACCGGTATTCAGACAGAGATAATTAGCCAGAATTCAAATGTTTGTATCATCAATGCAGACAGTTACCGTAAACACCATCCGCATTTTGATAGAATACAAGCTCAATACGGTGATTCCTCTCCTCAGTATACTCAGCCATTTATAAACGCAGTTACGGAAAAACTTATAGATGATTTAAGCATCGAAAAGTATAATCTGATTATTGAAGGCACTCTCCGCACTGACGATCATCCTCATCCCCCTTATCGGAAAGCAAAGAACATCAAAATAAAAAAACATATCGGTCTGTAAGGTGATTACGGACCGATATGTTTTCAGAGCTCCTGTAGGGATCCACTCCCGGAGGCAGATGCCCGATAGCCTATCGAACAAGCAGAATGGGGCAGTTATTCCGGGGAGAGACAGGATTGTGTGAGCATCCATTTGTTTGAAACAAGAAAAACGGAGGCAATGAAAGTGGCGTACAAATACGACGATAATCCCATCAGAAAAGCATTGATCGTACCTATGGCGGCAATGGCAGAAACCTCCGGCCCCTCCTCCCGCTGCAGATTATTGGCAGAAAGATTCATGAAGGCCGGTATCAGAACTGCCGTCTGTATGGCGAAGGATGTCAACTATCGGGAAACGGAGGGTGTCCCCCATTTTTTTCTGGATGTGCCGATGCCCTTCGGACTGCCGAGGCCGATCGCTTCAAGGACCTTTCCGGCTGCACAAAAGCTGGGGATCGTATCAAAAAAGACCGTCACCAGCTTTGATCAGGTTCTTCAGTTTACCGGCAATCTTGATTACCGCTATCTGAAAAAGAGTGTGGCTTCCATCCGGGCAGCTATCCGGGAATTCCGCCCGGATTTTCTCTATTCCGAATTCAATCTGTCTGCGATGATCGCGGCAAAAGCCGAACACATTCCCCTTTATGCTACAGTCAGTTATCCCACACAGCATGAATTTGCTCATCAAGCCTCTCTTGCAAAAGGGCTGAACCGGCTGCTGTGTGAATTACAGCTTCCCTTGGTCGCATCAGCCCTTCAATTATTTGACTGGCCGGAACAGAAATTCTGTCCCAGCATCAGAGAGCTGGAGCCCATCGACAAGCCCGGCGTCACCTATTGCGGTTCTTTGAAGACCGTCATCCCACGAAATGCAAAAAGGGATAAGATCGTTGTGTATATGGGGAACGGTACCGTATCCGCCTCAAAGATGCTGAAGACGATTTGCGGGGCCTTTCAGGACAGTCCCTTCGGTGTTTTTGTCTCATCTTCCTATCTGAAGGAAGGAACTGTCGGCAATATTCACATTGCCTGGCGCTGGGACTTTCAGGAATTGCTTGAGGAATCGGTTCTTTTCATCAATCACGGCGGCCAGAACAGTATCGTTGACGGCTTGCTTCATGGCGTTCCCCAGATCGTTGTACCCGGGAAGGTTTTTGAAAGAAGGTACAATGCAGCTTCGATCGCCGACAACCAATGCGGCATCACTCTCCCCTATCAGGATTTTCGTGCCGATCAGCTTCGTACAGCCGTTCTTCCCGTGATCAATTCATCAAAAATAGCCGACAATGCTGCAGCACTGGGAAGAAAACTATCCGCAGGCGGCGGAGTACAAGCCATTATCGACAGGATAGGCGAGCAGTCACGAAGAAACGAATAAAAAGCATTCCGATCTTTTTCGTTCTCGGTCCCATTCACAGTGAAAATACGCCTTAGGAGGGATGATGGCTAAAAACAGAGGTCAAGGTGTTAAGGCGTGACGAAAGGCATGATAATTTTTTCCCTCACTGTGAGGAGGACAATACACTGCAAACTCGATCGTTTTGAAATCATAAAGATAGTCCCGTATGACCTCACCATAAGCCTCTGCCACCACCTCGGGGGGATTTCTGAATGCTCCACACCCAAAGGCGCCTAAAATCATCACATCCTCACGTTCACTGACCCCTATATCCAGGATACGGCGAGCTCTTTGCTGATGAAGCTCTTTCAACTGCACAGCGGTTATCCGAAGCCGGTGAAAATACGGATTCAGATTCGGCGCTGCACAGGTAATGACGTCAACGTGGTAACGATCTGCTTCCATCAGGCGATGAGGAAGCTCTGTATCCGTTTTGATGACAGTGATCCCGGGAGAAAAAATACAGTCGTCATTA
Source organism: uncultured Clostridia bacterium (assembly GCA_947169745.1). Lineage (GTDB taxonomy): Bacteria > Bacillota > Clostridia > Oscillospirales > Acutalibacteraceae > UBA1213. Next base: position 681 of record CAMVQZ010000151.1, on the reverse strand, counting down.
TAAAGAGCATCCATCTTTCCGGAAGAAATCAGCTGACGATGACGGAGATGAAAGTCTTCTTCTGTTGCCGGATCAGAAATAGCAAATAACAGCGTGCTGCAGCGGCACAGACATTCCTCCTGCGCCCTTGCCCCCTGTCGTACTCCACCTCCCGCATGGGTGGCAGAAGCAAAATTCAGCACGCAAATCCGGTCAGTGGGATAGGCTCTTGCCGCCTCCAGGCTGCGTTTCTGAGATACCACAATGTTGGCCGGAGTTGAAAAACGATGCCGTTCCGGTTTGAGACGAATATCTCCGGGAGAATGAACAATGTACTGATTGTCGATTGTATGTCGGATCGCTTCAGTCAGAGTCTCATCCTCCCGCAAAGTTTTTCCGTATCGTAATAAATCTGTATCAGATTCAGCATGACCATTCCTCCTTCAACCGGTTCCTCCTGGAGAACATATCAAATGATTCAATCCTGACCCTATTATAGCAAAACAACCATCAGTTTTCAATCCGGGTTTTCTATTCGCTAAGAACATGTACAAGAATTCGTACAGGAATGCTCAGCCTTTTCATGTATCGCTGGGTTATTGAGCGGTTACATTGGAATTGTCAAGAAAAGTGCAGTCGAAAAACACTGATATATGAGATAATGAAAAAACGGAGAACAAAAAATGAATGACAATTATTTGC
>CAMVQZ010000150.1 GCA_947169745.1 uncultured Clostridia bacterium | reverse complement strand
GATTCGGGACTTTCACCCGTTAGAAACGTGCGCCGTCGGGCGCACCAAAAAAAGCGGCTCCGGTTTCCCGTGCCGCTGTTTGTTATTTGTTGTTTTCCACAAGCTTTTTGACTATCTCCTCTGTATGCATCCCTCTTGAACCCTTGACAAGAACCGTGCAGCCATCTGTCAGTATATCACGGAGATATTCATAAGCCTCGTTATTATCTGCAAAGCTTCTTACATTTTTGCAGCCGCCCTCAGCTGCGCCCTTTGCTGTATTTTCAGACAAGGGACCTACTGTCACCAGCTTATCTATGCCCTTTCCGGCAAGATACGCTCCGACGCCATAGTGCTCGCTCTGAGCCTGTTCTCCCAGCTCCAGCATATCAGCCAGCACTGCGATGCTCTCCCCCTTTGATACGCTTTTAAGCACATCAAGAGAGACCTTCGTTGCCTCCGGGCTTGCATTGTAGCTGTCGTCTATGACCGTTATTTTTCCAAGGCTTATTATCTGCTGTCTCATAGGAGCATTTTTATATGTCAGAAGACCCTTCTGAATTATCTCGTCATCAAGCTCCAGTGTTCTTCCCACAGCGATAGCTGCCAGAGCATTTCTCACGCTGTGCACCCCGAGAGCCGGAATACTGAAACGTACCTTTTTCTCCCCGGTCACACAGTCAAAGCTTGTGCTGAAGCCCTCCTCGGATATATCCTCTGCATAATAATCATTACCTTCCCCCAGTCCGAAGCTTACAGTTCTGAAGGGAAGCTTACCATACAGGGTGCAGAGATTTTCGTCATCTCCGTTAAGGAAGAGTATGCCATCCTTTCCGAAGTGCTTTGTGATCCTGAGTTTTTCCGACATAATATTTGCCTGGGTCCTGAGATTTTCGATATGAGCCTTTCCGATATTCGTAATAACTGCATAATCAGGTCTTGCGATATCTGCAAGCTTATCCATTTCCCCGAATTCAGACATACCCATTTCGATAACCGCCGCCTCATTTTCGCAGCCGATATCAAACATTGTAGACGCCATCCCTATCTGGCTGTTCTTGTTTCCCTGGGTTTTCATAACATCGAGCCCCACAGAAAGAGCCGCTGCTATCATTTCCTTTGTACTGGTCTTTCCCACGCTTCCGGTAACTCCCACGAGCCTGAGACCACCGAAGCCGGAACGCACAAAGGCTGCCAGCTCCTGCATTGCTGCAAGGGTATCCTTCACTTTTATATATGGTTTATCTGAACCCTCAGGAGCATCATACTGGGTAAGTGTCGCAGCCCCGTTTACAAGGCACTGACCGATAAACTTGTGCGCGTCCACTTTTTCACCCTTGATCGGGACGAAAAGAGAACCCTCTCCAACGCTTCTGCTGTCATATTGAATATTTGTTATGATAGTATCCGGATCGCCGCAGAGAAGTTCTCCGCCGGTTATTTCTGCTATTTTTTCAGCCTTTAATGGTTTCATTTTTTCTCCATCCTGTCCTTCAGGATACCGGCAATTACCTCCCTCTCGTCATAGTGGGTTTTTTTGCCGTTTTTATCCTGATAATCCTCGTGTCCCTTACCAGCCAGAACAATGATATCTCCGTCCTGCGCATTCTCGATGCAGTAGCGTATTGCCTCTGTCCTGTCAGGTATCGTAATATATTTTCCGCCGGTTTTATCAAGTCCTGTTTTTATATCTGCGATAATATCGTTTACGTCCTCAAATCTGGAATTATCCTCAGTAACTACCGACAAATCAGATAGTCTCCCTGAGATTTCTCCCATCTCAAAGCGCCTGTCTCTGGGGCGGTTTCCTCCGGCTCCGAATAGAGTTATAAGTCTGCCGGGATTATATTCCCTGAGAGTTGTCAGGATATTTTCCATACTCACCGCATTATGAGCGTAATCTATAAGCAGGGTATAATTCCCCGGTACCTTGACCGCTTCTACTCTTCCCTTTACTTTTACCTCATCCAGACCCTTATAAATGCTGTCCTTATCAATACCCAGACAGCTGCACACTGCTATTGCTGCCAGAGCGTTATGGACTGTGAACATTCCCGGTATCGCAACATCAGCCTCCATCTCCAGCTTTCCGCTCACCTCAAAGTGAACTCCCAGATACCCCGGCTTCGACAGAAGTCTTGCTCCCGAAGCCCTGTAGTCTGCTCCCTCAGCGCACCCATAGGTCTCGATCCTGCAGATATGATCCTTTATCATTTCATCAGCTGAAGGATCGTCTGTATTTATGATGCCTGTAGTACATTGTCTGAAAAGCTTTGATTTGCACCGGAGATAATCCTCCATATCAGGATGCTCCACCCCTCCTATATGGTCATGGGAGAAATTTGTGAATATTCCGTAATCGAAAATAAATCCATCTGTCCTGTGCCATTTTATTCCCAGAGAAGAAGCCTCCATAACGCAGCATTTACAGCCGGCGTCTATCATTTCTCTCATTGCTTTTTGTATCTCATAGGATTCCGGAGTTGTATTTGCTGTCTTTATATGGCGGTCTCCGATAATTATTCCCAGTGTACCTATCACTCCGGTTTTCATACCGCCCTTTTCAAGAACAGACTGTATCATTGAAGCTGTTGTTGTCTTTCCCTTTGTGCCGGTTATTCCTATGGTAGTAAGGGTATCCGCCGGATTTCCGAAATACTCGGCAGACATAAATGCAAGCGCCTTTCTTGTATCATCGACCTTGACAACGGTAACATTATCAATACCCACATCTCTGCTCACCACCAGAGCTGCAGCTCCCTTGCTGACAGCATCAGCTGCGAATTTGTGACCGTCTGCTGCCGAGCCCTCAAGACAGACAAAAACACAGTTTTTTACCACCTTACGGGAATCGTAAATAACATCCGTGACATCAACTCCTATATTTCCGTATAACAAGGAATAGTTGAGTCTTGTCATCATATCTTCAAGTTTCATTGAAATACCCCTTTTCTTCTCTGCGCCCAAATAGCATATCAGAAGGAGTCCTTATCATACAGATATCTGTAAAACTCCGCATAATCAGTCCTCTTATCTGCCGTGAACTGTATCGCATCTCTCGGATGCTGGTTAAGTCTGCCTGTCAAAAGGTAGGGGATATCATATCCCCAGACGACGCCCTCCTCTCTGAGCATATTTATATGCTTCTCTATGAATTCAAGGATCGGAGTAATATGATATTTCGGATTCTTCAGAAAGCCCAGAAGAAGCTCTGTAGGACAGTTTCCTGCTCCTCTTCCCATACTGCTGACGGTTGAATCCAGGTAGCTTACTCCCATTGTAAGTGTTTCTATTGTATTTGCAAAAGCAAGCTGCTGATTATTATGAGCGTGTATTCCGATTTTCTTATTATACTTTTCTGCACATTCAAGATATTTTGATGCCAGTCTGCGTATCTGTTCCGGATAAAGTGAGCCATAGCTGTCAACTATATAGATGGTATCCACACAGCTGTTACCGATAAGCTCCAGTGCGTCATCCAGGTCGCTGTCATTGGACTTGGATACAGCCATTATATTTATAGTTGTCTCATAACCCAGTTTATTACAATATTCAACTATCTCAAGAGCTGAAGGGATGGTATGTATATAGCTTGCAACTCTGACAAGGTCTATAGGGCTGTTTGCCTTTTCTGCAAAATCCCTTTTGAAATTCGTCCTGCCTACGTCTGCCATTACTGAAAGCTTCAGCCCGGTGTCATTATCTCCTACAATATCGAGTATATCCTGATCGTCGCAGAACTTCCATTTTCCGAATTCGCTCTTATCAAACATATCTCTGTCGGCCTTATAGCCGAATTCCATATAGTCTATTCCTGCTCTCAGGTTTGTCCTGTAAAGCTCCCTTACAAAATCGTCTGTAAACATAAAGCTATTGACAAGTCCGCCGTCTCTTATCGTACAATCTACCACTTTTATGTCAGGTCGGAATGATACGAGTTCACCTTTTTTCTTCATTGTTGATTCCTCCATCTGGTCTCTAATTTGAGCTAATAAATTTTTACAATACCATTATACCCCAAACATTCCAAAATTACAACATCTGCAGCGCCAGCGTCGACGCTGGACCCGTGTTCGCGTTTTCGCTCGTTTGCACTCGCTCTGTCGTGCGTACATAAACTACCGTGGCGCGGCATCCGGCGCGCACTGCCCCGGACAATACTCCCACCCCTCGCCGCCGCACCCCTTACGGGCTGCTTTTCGCGGCTGTTTTTATTCTGACTTCTACCATTTCACTCCCCTGTCACTGAGCGCCTGTTTTCTCC
>CAMVQZ010000149.1 GCA_947169745.1 uncultured Clostridia bacterium | reverse complement strand
TTGCAAAAGATGGAGAAGTGGTGTATAATACTTGTAAAAGGCGGTGAGAATTATGAGTGAACGTCCGATTCAGGGACTAATGGAAACTACTCTTGAGAAGATCAAACAGATGGTAGATATCAATACCATCGTCGGTGATCCTATAACCACGCCGGATGGCACAACGATCATCCCGGTATCAAAGATCACCTATGGCTTTGCATCAGGGGGCTCTGATTTTGCGAGTAAGCATCAGCCTCAGGGCAGTCTTTTCGGCGGCGGCGGCGGAGCCGGAGTCACGATCAATCCTGTGGCATTCATAGCAATCAGCCACGGAGAGGTGAAGCTCCTCAATGTATCTACTGGTTCAAACGAAAAAGCTATTGCAATGATACCTGAGCTTGTAGATAAGATATCCGGGCTTTTCAAGAAAGACAAAAAGGATAAGGAAAAGCCAGAAAAAGAAGAGGGTCTTGAGGATCCTGGTATCTGAGAATATAAAAATCCCCCTTTGCATAGGATATTTCAGATGTATCTGCAAAGGGGTGTTTTTTTGAGATGGCATTGTATTGCCGGAATTCTGACGACTGCTCTTTTGCTTTCGTCCTGTGCGCCGGCGGGGGTTCCTGCCTGTGCTGAAACAAGTGGAGAAAAATCTCCTGTAGTATGTGATACAGCTCTTCCGGGAGCAGGGGACAGCGCAGCGGCTGCGGTGGTTTATTCCCCTGATATCGGCGAGATCATATACGGACATAATGTTTCCGACAGACTTCCGGTGGCAAGTATTACAAAAATAATGACAGCTCTTTTGTGTCTTGAGTATATCAGGGCTTCAGACCCGGTGGTCACAGTGACAGAAGAAATGCTGGCTGAAGGCTCCAGTATGGGACTTCAACCCGGTGATAAGCTGCGACTCAGCCAGATCGTAAAGGGTATGATGGCTGTCTCAGGGAATGACGCCGCAAATGCAGCGGCTGTGACAGTAGCCGGCAGTCAGGAAGGCTTTGCAGAGCTTATGAATAAAAGAGCCTTTGAGCTGGGTATGAAAAATACCCATTTTGTCACACCTTCGGGACTTGACAGCGAGGGACATTATTCCAGCGCCGGAGATATGGCTCTGCTGTCGGCAGAAGCAATGGAAAACAGCGGATTCCGGGATATCGTTTCCCGGAAGGAGGTCACAATAGAATATGTCACTCCGGAAAATAAAAAAATGCTTCTGAAAAATCATAACAGGCTTCTGACCACCTGCCCCGGATGTATGGGGATAAAGACCGGATATACAAAAAAGGCAGGAAGGACCCTTGTTTCATATGTGAAAAGAAATAATGCAGCTCTTATCTGCGTTACTCTCAATGACGGCGACGACTGGAAGGATCATATACAGCTTTATGACCGGTGCTTCCGGGAGCTGGAAAGTATTGAGACCGGAGCTGATGAGAGGATCACTGTTCCTCTGGCAGGAGGAAAAAAGGAGGAAGCAGTGCTTGTTCCGGACAGAAAAAACGCAGGGGTCGTCAGGAAAAATAACAAAGATAAGATAACGAGGATAATAAACGCTCCCCGGTTTCTGTATGCTCCTGTCAGAAAGGGGGATATCCGGGGGGAGATAATATATTACTGCAAGGATAAGCCTGTGGGGAAAGCATACCTTGAGGCAGAAGAAAATATAGAAACAGATCAGGGAAGTGAAAGCAATGGAAAAGGAAAACAATAAGATCAGGCTTCAGAAAATAATCGCAGACGCCGGGATCGCCTCCAGAAGAAAGGCAGAGGAGCTTATCGGCGCCGGTGCAGTTTATGTGAACGGAAAAAGGGCAAAGGTCGGGGATAAGGCGGATCCCTTCCGGGATAAAATAACAGTTGCCGGAAGAGAAATAATTATCAGAAAGAATACAAAAAAATACTATGTGATGCTCCATAAGCCCAGGGGATTTATCACTACGATGAAGGACGAAGGCGGAAGGAAATGCGTTGCAGAGCTGGTGGATGAGATACCGGCAAGACTTTTTCCTGTGGGCAGGCTGGACAGGGAGAGCGAGGGGCTTCTTCTGATGACCAATGACGGGGATTTTGCCAATATGATAAGCCATCCCTCCACCCATTTTCCAAAGACCTACCGGGTAACTGTGCGCCCCAGGATAAGAGAGGATCAGCTCACGGATATCACCACCGGCGTTGTGGTGGACGGAAGGATGTCTATGCCGGCAGCTGTCCGGGTCATAAAATCTGAGCAGGACAGAACAGTTCTGGAGATAGTGCTGGAGGAGGGCAGGAACCGCCAGATCAGGAAAATGTGCGAGGCAGTTGGACTGGAGACCGCAAGGCTGAAAAGAACAGCAATAGGCCCCGTTAAGCTGGGAATGCTCCAGCCGGGAAAATGGAGAGAGCTGACCCCGGAGGAGATGAGGGCAATTGCCTCCTACAGCAAAAAGCTAAACAGAAAAAGAAAAGCAGAGGAATAAACCTCCCGCAAGATAATATAACAAACGTCGATGGTGGGTAAAAACCCCCCACTGACGTCCGCAGGAGCTAAAGCTCCACGACGTTTGCTGACGGCGTTGCTCGCTCCTTGTTTAAAATGAAGCACTTATGACGACAGAAAGCCATAAGTGCTTTTTTGAGTATGCTTTGGAAAAAGACCTATCTTTTGTTTATGACCATTGCGTGGCCTCCCAGCTCTCTGTAGCGCTTTAAAAAGAGTGAGGAATCATATCTCGTGAGCTTGTCTGTATCCTGCATCGGATCCACCACAAAAACGTGCTTTTTATTTGTGGACATACCTGTCAGTACATAGCAGTGCTCATTGTAGAGCCAGGTTATTTTTTTGCCCTCCTTTGTGACCCAGGTGTCAGTGGGATAACATTCATAAAGAAAATATGTAGACCAGATTATTACCGGCTGTCCCTTTTCCAGATAAGAATACAGCTCCTGGGGCGTTTCCGGGCGGATTATCTCCCCGAAGCTTTGTGAGCCGATACTCCTGAAATAATTCTCCGCCGCACTTCTGAGACAGGGGGCAAAGCATCCGTAGGCATTGAGGCTTTTGGGATCCCCTGCAAATACAAGCTCCGGGTCTCCTCCGATGAGTACGCCGTTTTTTTCTGTAAATTCCTGCTTATCCAGATATTTATCCGCTATCTCATTTTTGGTGACCCTGTAGCCGTAATAATTGAGACACGAGGCAAGAGCAGTGGCCTCGCAGCCGGTGGGAAGCTCCGGATCGGAATACTGATAAATGCTTTTCAGGGGAAGAGCGGCAACAGCGGTGAATTTCAGCTCCTTTTCAGCCTGCCTGCCCTCGCTGTCATAGGCTTTCAGAAGCACCTTATATATACCCGGACTTGTATCCTGGGCAAAGGACAGGATATCCGCCTCGGAGGAATCCGCCTTTTTTTCGGTGTTTCCTTTTCTGTCCCTGACATTTACGGTGTAGCGGTATGGGGGAGTGCCGCCCTCAAATTCCGGGATGATCTCCAGACCGCTTTTTCCCACACAGACATAGTCTGCGCTGAGCCGGCTGTTCTTTTCCCGGAAGGGTTTTCCTGTCTTTTCGCTGACTGTAAAATGGAAAAGCCTCAGCTCCCTTTTCTGTCCCTTTGACCTTACAGTTATCATTATCTTGAAAAAACAGGGCTTGTCCGGTGCGGCAACGATATACTCATCTCCCGGCTTTTCAGTTCTGGTCTCTGTTTTACCCTCATTGATCTTTGTGGTAATGGTACATACAGCATCCTCGTCCTTATTATCCGTATTTATGACGCACTTTATGATATCTCCCGGCCTGCACTGAGAGGAAACATATTTTTCGTCATTTGCGCGGACAGTTACATCCGGGATCACGGGCTGTGCGACAGCTTCCCTGACAGCCCCACCGGTTTCGATCAGGGAGCTGTCTTTATCCTCCTCACTGCCTTTGCAGCCGCAAAGGAACAAGCCTCCGGCTGTCGCCGCTGAAAGGATGAGGCAGAGAAATTTTTTCTTAAAGGCTACGATAATTTTCACCTCCGGAATAATTGTGAGATCTTATTTTTTCCTCCGGGTCCTTTGGTTTAGTCTGTCTATGATGGTTTGTCCTGATGAAACGGTGGCTCTGTGCGTGCCTTACGGCACGGGGTCAAAGGGGGACGGAAGAAATGAATAGTGAAAAAAGAATAATGAGTAATTGTGGTTGTCGCTGCGCTCCATTTATGGTAAGAATCTGTGTGTCTGGATTGTTTTTCCTGAGGCGATAGTTTTATCCAAGGCGTGCCTTCGGCACGGAGCCAAAGAGGTGAA
>CAMVQZ010000148.1 GCA_947169745.1 uncultured Clostridia bacterium | reverse complement strand
TTTTATCCTGAAACTCTACTGTTTATCAGCATTTCAAGGCGCTTAGGGAGAAAAATGCAGACACTATCTAACAATATGTTTAGGTGTCAGACGTTCGGAAGTACTGGGCTTAAAATGGTGTAATGTTGATTTTGCTAAACATACTATTTTGATATGTGAAACAGCGGTACGAGGGAAAGAAAACGGTAAAGTTATTAGAATTGCAAAGGATAAAACCAAAAGTGAAACGAGTAACAGACTGTTAAAAATGTCAAAAGAGATGGAAGAATATCTACATAACATAAGACAACATCAGATGCAACAACAAATGTTATGTGGTAAGTGTTATAAATTCAATGATTATATTTGTGTTGACGATATGGGCGAACCCATAAAGCCGGATTATGTATCACACAGATTCAGAGATATATTGAAAAATCATAATCTCAGACATATAACATTTCACGATCTCAGACACAGTACAGCAAGCTATTATCTTTCCAAGGGTTATAGCCTGAAAGATATACAAGAGTTACTCGGACATCATAGTTATGCTTTTACAGCTGATACATACGCACATGTTGACACAACCAAAAAGCAAGAAATGGCAGATACTATTACAAAAGAACTTAAAATAATATAAAGCCTATTCTTGATAATTTTTTAGAACCGCATTAGAATTTGAACTATTTTCAATCACAAAGCAAAAAAATAAACCTTGCAAACACTGATGTTTACAAGGTTTTTACTGGTTGCGGAGGCAGGACTTGAACCTACGACCTTCGGGTTATGAGCCCGACGAGCTACCAAACTGCTCCACTCCGCGATATATTATTGTGTGCACTCTCAAAGTGCTTAATCATTATATCATAGCCTGACCATATTGTCAATATCTTTTTAAATTATTTTTGGTCGCTGCGGCAGCGTCGACGCTGCACCCGTGTTCGCGTTATTGCTCGCTACTCTCGCTCTGTCGTGCGTGTATATACTCTCGTCACGCGGCATCCGGCGCTATGCGGAGCAGAAACCGTCCCACCCTCCTCCGCCGCAGCCCTCACAGACTGTTTTTTGCGGCTGGTTTATTCCGGATAAATGTTCCCCTCACCTTTGCAGTATGAGGGGAAAGCTTGTGTTTGATATTATTATATGCAGCTGACCGGAATATATTCCAATTTTCAGAAGCTCTGCAGATATCTTATGGCCTCCGCAGGATCTTCTGCCTTGAATACTCCTGTTCCGGATACTACAATGTCTATTCCTGTGCCGGAAGTTTTTCCGATCGTCTTTGCGTTTATTCCTCCGTCTGCCTCCAGCTGGACGGATAATCCTCTTTTTCTGATTTCACTACTGACTGCAGCTGCCTTTGGCATCATATCCTCCATAAAGGACTGACCTCCGAAACCCGGCTCTACAGTCATAATAAGAACCATATCTATCTGATCAAGATACGGGAATACAGCTTCTGCCGGAGTCTTTGGCTTTATTACAAGACCCGGGCTGACTCCCCTGCTGCGTATTTTCCGGATGGTCTCCTCCGGATCGGAAGAAGCTTCGATATGGAAGGTTATGATATCCGCTCCGGCATCGGCAAAAGCGTCTATATATGAGAGAGGATCGTCTATCATCAGATGAACGTCAAAGGGAAGCTTTGTATAGGGTCTGACAGCGCTGATAATACCAGGGCCGATTGTCAGGTTCGGAACAAAGTGGCCATCCATTACATCAAGATGTATCAGGTCGGCTCCTGCCTTGTCTATTCTGGCGACCTCCTCACCCATTTTTGAAAAGTCACAGCTAAGAAGAGAGGGTGCGACCTTCATTTGTAATTCCACCTTTCGATAAGTTTTCAGCTCAGCTTTCTGGCGAAGAAGGATACTATCACCATTGCGATGCACCAGAATCCGATATATAGCAGCATTTCCAGACTTCCCAGCTTTGCAAAGCCTGAAATGAATGAAATAATATTTACCAGCAGAAAGCCGATGGCTATAGAAAGATACTGGATTATTTTTGCTATCGTCACAGTTGACCTTATTCTTATACATCCAGCCACAGCGTGAGCAAAGGAAGAAAGCTTTCCGTTTGTGACGAGATAAGCCCTGGATGTCTTTTCTTTCCCGGAGATCTCCTCATAGGCAATATTTCCCAGTCCGGTAGGAAGTATCTTTATGCATCTGGGATACAGACTGAATTTATCTGATATATGCTTTACTGTGATATTAGGATCTATCGTCCTGACAACAAAGCTCACTCCGCTGTCCTCAAGGGTTCTGAGGGACTGAGCAATAGTCCGGTTTGCTTTGTAAGTGAGGACGAACATAGCCACCAGCTCACCCGCAAAAGTGATATAGGCTATCTCATTACCCATTTTTCTATATTTGTTTTCCAGCGCTTCATCAGGAAGCTTTATATTATGCTTGCTGAGAAGAGCCCTGTTCCCGATAAGAACTCTCTGCCCCTTTATCCATCCTGTAAGCCCCATCTCATCATCATATGTAACGCTGTCCACTTCAGGAAGGATGCTTTTTCTGTCCTGGATTATACCTTCAAACACATAAGAAAGAGAACCGTTTACAGCAAAGGTGACAGCCGCTCCGGCGATCAGGGCATCATTAAGGCTCTTTTCGTTAAAGGTTTTCATTCCGCTGAGGATTATGCTCCCCTTGGGATAAAGCTGCGATGAATCAAACATCAGTACATTTGTATCACAGAACTGCTTTACAGCCTCATACCCCACGATCATTGAGCCCTTTTTGACTGCTCCCGAGCAGAGACTGCTCATAGGGATATTGATCGCTATCAGAGCGCACATAGGCATTGTGATACAGGTAGTAAGCGCAAAAGAGGAAAGACCTCCCACAAAATCCTTATTCAGTATACCGTAAAGAACACCGCAGATAAGGGAAAGTATCGCTGCAACAGGAGACAAACGGGCTGCCAGCTCTTCGATAGGATCCGCAGCGTAGGACAGCTGCAGGAAATTACTCATAAAATCTGAACGCTTGGTAAATGCAATAAGAGGCTTTCTGGAGGAAAGTCCGGTAACGAATTTATTTGCATTGTCAGGATCTGTATATATCTTTCCGGCAAATCTTGCATCCTTTCTGATAAGGAAGCGGAAATTATTTGCCGTTCTCTTTATTATAAGGAGCTTTCCGAAGCTGTTAAGAAGCAGGGAAAGTATAAGCAGGGGAACATATATATGATAAGTACCATTAAGAAAAACGTGAGGCTGGAACAGGGACGCCACCGACTGAACGCCCACAGCAAGTGAGGCAACTGATACAGGTGTGTCACTATTGGCCTTGAAATGCCTCAGGGGCATCAGACCGTTTACGATAGGATATCTTCCCACAAAAACAGATACGGCAAAAAGCAGGAAGCTTATTATAGAATATACCAGCCAGCCGTTTGTCAGTGCCTGGTCAAATATCCACGGAGTCACCTGAGCCATAAACGCCGCTGAAACAGAAGCAACACAGGTGGCAGTCAGTACCACCGTCCTGACAAATACCTTTCTGAAATTATCGATTATATCGCCCCGGATAGCATCCGCATCCTCTTCGCTGCCGTAATCATCCAGCTCCTGCTTCCTCTCCGGCTCTTCCTCTTCCTCTTCAAATTCCTGACCTTCTCCGGAAAAAATACCGGCAAATCTTTCTGAAAGCTTTTTCTTCTCCTTTTGCGGCTCAGCCTCCCGGATATCCTTTATCTTTTCATCATCAGCAGGATCGGCAGGCGCCTTCTTTTTTCTGGCAGGAGGCCTGGGCGGTGCCTGCGCTGCCGGCTCTTCCGGTTTTTCTGCTTTTTCCGGATCGGGTTTCCCCGGATCCTCCGGCGGCTTCATCTGCTCTCTGATCCGTCTTGTGTTTTCATATTCTGTCCGCAGGGTTTTTGAAAATTTTCCTGCCATCACTACAAAGGGGAGAGCATAGCTTGTCCGGTAGATCATAGGCTCCCGGCCTGAGTTCCTGCTGTCCTCTCTAGTCCGGGAAGTTGCTTCCTTCCCCCCGGCTCTGATATTCTTATCCTCCGCGGACTTCTGCTTATTATTCGGAATACCGGTCTTTACCTCTGCCTTTACAGTCGCAGACTTCCCGGCTCCGTCGTGGGACAGCTCATTCTTTACATCTGCCGCAGCAGGCCTGGGCTTTTTCACAGCATCGTGAGCAAGCTCATTCTTTGCCTCTGTCCTTTCAGCCTTAGGCTTCTCAACCGCATCGTGAGCAAGCTCGTTCTTTGCTTCTGTCCTTTCAGCCTTGGGCTTATCAACTGCATCGT
>CAMVQZ010000147.1 GCA_947169745.1 uncultured Clostridia bacterium | reverse complement strand
CGAAAGTATATGTACGCACGACAGAGCGAATGGAATGAGCGATAACGCGAACACGGGTCCAGCGTCGACGCTGGCACATCACAGGCACTTGAAGTATTTTAAAAAAAGTGATAGAATAAATTTATTATACACCGCAAGGAGGAATAAAAATGAAAAATACCGAAAAAAACCTTGATACTATCAAAGCGTTATGTACAAACAGAGGATTTGTTTATCCCGGATCAGAGATCTACGGAGGTCTTGCGAACACATGGGATTACGGTCCCCTTGGCGCCGCCCTCAAGAACAATATTAAAAATGCATGGCTCAAAAAATTTGTTCAGGAAAATAAATATAATGTTGGTCTGGACAGTGCTATCCTCATGAACCCTCAGACCTGGATAGCTTCGGGTCATCTTGGCGGTTTTTCTGATCCGCTTATGGATTGTAAGGAATGCAAAACAAGACACAGAGCCGATAATCTTATTGAAGATTTTGACGGGACAAACGTTGCCGGGTGGTCAAATGAGCAGTTAAAGGAATATATCGATGAGAAGAATATCTGTTGTCCTAAATGCGGCAAACATAATTTCACAGATATTCGTCAGTTTAATCTGATGTTTAAAACCTTCCAGGGTATTACCGAGGACAGTAAGGATACTCTTTATCTCCGTCCGGAAACGGCTCAGGGCATATTTGTCAACTTCGCAAATATCCAGAGAACAACAAGAAAAAAGATACCCTTCGGCGTTGCTCAGATAGGTAAATCCTTCCGTAATGAGATTACTCCCGGAAAATTCATTTTCCGTGTACGTGAGTTTGAACAAATGGAGCTTGAATTTTTCTGCGAACCGGATACGGATCTTGAATGGTTTGCATACTGGAGAGGCTTCTGCCGCGACTGGCTCTATTCTATCGGTCTTAAGGAAGAAAACCTCAGACTCCGTGACCATGATCCTGAGGAGCTTTCCTTCTATTCAAAGGCTACTACTGATTTTGAATATATGTTCCCATTCGGCTGGGGCGAGCTCTGGGGCATTGCAGACAGAACTGATTATGATCTTACACAGCACATCAATACAAGCGGAAAGGCTCTTGAGTATTTTGATCCTACAACGAATAAAAAATATATCCCTTATGTTATCGAGCCTTCTCTCGGCGTAGAAAGACTTTTCCTTGCTGTTATGTGCGAGGCATATGATGAGGAAAAAATCGACGACAAGGATACAAGAGTTGTTCTTCATTTCCATCCTGCACTTGCACCTGTAAAGGCAGCTGTCCTTCCCCTTTCCAAAAAGCTGAATGAACAGGCTGAAAAAGTATTCCAGCAGCTTTCAGCTGACTTTATGGTCGAATATGATGACGCTGGTTCAATCGGCAAGCGTTACAGACGTCAGGACGAGATCGGTACTCCATATTGCATCACTTTTGATTTCGACAGCCTTGAGGATAACTGTGTAACCGTCCGTGACAGAGATACAATGGCTCAGGAAAGAATTTCTATCGATAAGCTTAATGATTTCATTGCAGAGAAGATTAAATTCTGATAGATTAATATTTTTTTACAGGATAAAAAATCTTATGTGCAGTACACTGCAAGACAAGTAAAGCAGATCATTTTTTTGATTTCTGATGTTTATTTAAGAACGCAGATAAATGATGAAATATTCTATACTTGTATTTTGTTTTATGCTTATTGCTTTACACTTACCACTCCGGTTACCTGCTTTGATCTGCGGGTAACCGGCTTTTTGATATCTAAGTGTATAATTTCAGTGGGCAACATTATACTGTTTGTCTGTGACAATTAAACCGGATTCACAAAGCAGGCGCTCGCTGCCGGAGAAATGAATCATCGGAAGTCAGATAAAACAGACTCAAGATGCAGCCTGTGTGGGCTGCGGAGGCCAGAGTGACGCTGGATCCAATTTGCGGGGTTCGCTCATTCCATTCACTCTGTCGTGTGTGTGAATACTTTTATCCTGTGGCGGAAAGATGGTTGGTGTCCCTCCTACACATATCTGGCAACCGCGCCGCGAGAGCATATGTACGCACGACAGAGCGAGTGTAAACGAGCGATTATGCGAACACAGGTGCAGCGTCACGCTGCCGCGAATTGCTCAGTGCGAGCACGCACCTTTTGATATGAAAGATATACAAAATTATTGACAGATTTTTTAATCGGTATTATAATGTAACTGTATTTAAATCGAAAGGAAGTCCTGACAATGGCAAAGAAAAATATAGACTGGGAAAACCTTGGCTTCGGCTATATAAAAACCGACAAGCGGTATGTAAGCAATTACACAAACGGAGCCTGGGATGAAGGCGCTCTTATTGATGATGATATGATCACAATGAGCGAGTGCGCTTGTGTTCTTCAGTATTCTCAGACCATTTTTGAAGGTTTGAAGGCTTATACTACAGAAAAGGGTCAGATCGTTATTTTCCGTCCTGATCTCAATGGTGACAGACTGGCAAGCTCTGCAAAAAGAATGGAGATGCCTGTTTTCCCTGTTGACAGATTTGTGGATTCAATTATCGAAACTGTAAAAGCGAATGCCGATTATGTTCCTCCCTACGGGACAGGAGCTACTCTCTACGTTCGTCCTTATATGTTCGGTATAAATCCTGTTATTGGTGTTAAGCCGGCTGATGACTTCCAGTACAGAGTTTTCACAACACCTGTCGGTCCCTATTTCAAGGGCGGAGTTAAGCCGCTTACTATTAAAGTAAGTGATTTTGATCGTGCAGCACCTCATGGTACTGGCAATATCAAAGCAGGACTGAACTATGCTATGAGTCTTCACGCTATAGTTACTGCTCATAATGAGGGTTTTGCAGAAAATATGTATCTTGACGCTGCGACACGTTCAAAGGTCGAGGAGACCGGAGGCGCTAATTTCCTCTTCGTAACAAAGGACAACAAGGTGGTTACCCCGAAATCAGACAGCATTCTTCCCTCAATTACCAGACGTTCACTTATGTACGTCGCAAAGGAATATCTTGGTCTTGAAGTTGAAGAAAGAGAAGTACACTTTGACGAGGTCAAGGATTTCGCTGAATGTGGACTCTGCGGTACTGCTGCTGTTATCTCTCCTGTCGGAAAAATTGTTGACCATGGTAATGAGATATGCTTCCCCAGCGGAATGGAGAAAATGGGTCCTGTTACTCAAAAACTCTATGATACTCTTACAGGTATCCAGATGGGCAGACTCGAAGCTCCCGAAGGCTGGATAAAAGTCGTTGAATAATAAAATATAATAATATATAATTTCAAAAGAGATGTCCTTATTTGACAGGTCATCTCTTTTTTATATATTTCTCAAACTTTTTCTATGTTTTTTCTAAAAAATGTTTACTATTACTATATTTATGTGCTATAATGTATTATATAAATTATTCCGAACGGAGGTAAATAAATATGGGAAAATTAATGGCTGAATTTAAGGAATTCGTCATGAGAGGTAATGTTATGGATCTGGCTGTCGGTGTTATAATCGGTAGTGCTTTCGGTGATATCGTTACTTCCCTTTGTAATGATGTTATTCTGCCTGGTGTGAGCTGGGTGATCGCAACAGCTACCGGAATGAATTTCGAGGATCCGGAAACACACAAGCTGGATTTCAGCAAGGTTACAGAAACAATGAATGTTGGTCCCATCAATCTCGGAAAATTTGCCGCTGCAATTATCAATTTCCTTATAATGGCTATTATTATTTTTGCAATGGTAAAAGCTGTTAATAAGCTCACTGCTTTAGCCAAGAAGAAGGAAGAAGAAGAAGCTACAACAAAAGAATGTCCTTTCTGCTTCAGCGAGATTTCAATCAAGGCAACACGCTGCCCGAATTGTACGTCTGAAATAACAGAAATCGCAGAGGAAGCTATTAAAGAGGAGAAATGACAGTCTGAAATATAATACATAAAAAAGCCGCACCAATGAACGGTGCGGCTTTTTATATTCTTTTTTTATACTGACTTAACAGCACACACAAAGGGTTGGTTGTATTTCATCAGAATAACACGATTAATCAATAACACAACTACACTGCTTGATATGACACAATATTACAACTTGAAATCGTCTGCGGTAAACTGAGGCATCGGAGGCAGTGTTCTTGGTTCTCTTTTAAGAGGATCATACTCATATTTTCTGCAGGCTCCATGGATCCCTGCTGAGTTTCCGGAGCTGCAAATAACAATTCCACTGTCTTTCTGGAACGAATACCGACAATAATCACAGCTGGGCGAAATGTTTTTTCCAAATAGTTGTTTAATTGACATATCCTTATTCTCCTGACAACTCTTTATTAATTACATACTCATTCTACCACAAAAATTATTCTTTTGCAACGCTGCCAACCACGGCAGATAGTGTCAAGTAGTTCTGGGAAAAATCAAACAGCCTTGAGTCTGGCACAAGC
>CAMVQZ010000146.1 GCA_947169745.1 uncultured Clostridia bacterium | reverse complement strand
TTCGCGTTATCGCTCATTTCATTCGCTCGGTCGTGTGTACATATACTTGCGTGGCGCGGCATCCGGCGCTCACCGCCTCAGACAATGCTCCCACCCCTCGCCGCCGCAGCCCTTACGGGCTGCTATACGCGGCTGGTTTTTACTAACTTCTATCATATCACTCTCTCGGCACAGAGCGCCTGCTTTTTGTACATTTTGATTGAAAGTCGTAAGAACCTCCGTCTCGCATAAGCTTACTATACAATGAGCGGATCAACAACCAAAATTTTTCTTTTTCCAATTAAAAAACCTGCTCTTAATTCCCCGCAAACAAAATATAAAAATTTCTGTATTGGCTATTTACAAATCCGCAAATTAAAGTATAATATATAGTGTATATGTAAAAGGGATAATATTTCGGAGGTAGTAATAATGAAAAAACCAGCATTTGTAATTACAGAGATATTCCTGTCTCTTGTTCTTGCCTCTGCAGTTGCAGCTGTTGCGGTGCTTGCAGTTGATATAAGATCGGGAGGAAAGATCCTTCCGGCATCACTTTTCGGCGAAAGCGAGAATTCAGAAGAATCCTCATGGACAGAGGAGGATATCCGTAATACCAAAAAGGAAGTATCTCAGGTAACAGAATCATCAAAAGAAGAATCATCAAAAAAGGAAAGCTCCGGATCAGAAACCTCCAAACAGGAAAGCTCCGGAAAGGAACAAGAAAAGACCAGTCAGCTCATCCTGAAGGCTCCCAAGGATCTCAAGGAACAGCCAAAGGATCTGTCAAAATTCATTACCAGCTACGGATATGATTTTGACACTCTTCCCTCAGATCATTTTATCGTGGTAGACTGTGACGAAAACAGCAAAGCAAAGGTCTATTGTTATCAGAAATCCACAAAGGGCATCTGGTGGAATATTGCAGGAGACGGAAAGCCGATAACAGAAAAGGGCTTTATCGGAGAAAAGGGCTATGATTTCAATGTTGCGCCCGATTCAAAAAAGACCCCCTATGGCATATATTCCATTGGCCAGGGCTTCTACATAGGCGAGAAACCCAAGACCTCATATCCGCTTTTTGAAATCACCGACAAAACGTACTGGATAGATGATCCCAATTCCCAGTTCTATAATCAGCGTGTCGAGGGTACCGACCAGAAGGACTGGTCCAGCGCAGATCATATGATAACCGAGACAAAATCCTACAAATACGGACTTGTGGTAAATTTCAACACCAATTCACCTGCAGATAAAAATATGGCAGGATCCATATTCATGCACTGCGGAGACGCTCCCACAGGAGGAAGCATTGTGGTTCCCGAAAGCACAATGAAGTCTGTTCTTGAATGGCTAGATTCCGAAAGCGAAGTCTATATCTTCATCACCTGATACCGAAAAAATAATACGGCAGTATTCTCCGGCAGATATTATTTTGCCGGAGTTTTTTCTGTGGAAAAGCAGAAAAAATTCCCGGAGCTCTGCAGGCAACCGCCGCAACACTCCGGGGGTGATTTTTTAAGCTTTTGGTTTTGCATCAGCGGAGAACATCAGTCTCAGTGCGTCTGCATCAAGATAGGGGCCTACTTCTTCGCCGCTTTCTGTTGTTCCCAGTCCATTGTTTTTCTTGAATTCGATAACAGCCTTTGCTGTTTTTTCTCCGAAGAATTCAGTAAAGCCGTCGCTTCCCTCATCAAAATATCCAAGGGTCTTGAGTCTCTTCTGGATCTTTGTTACATCCTCACTTTCATCGCCCTGTCCGTATGCCGAGTCATCTGTAATCTCCAGAGAGGTATCAGCCTTGACCTCTGTCTTTGAGCTTTCAGCCTTGGAGCTTTCTGTCTTTGAGTTCTCGGTCTTTGAAGATTCGGACTTAGAATTTTCTGTCTTGGAGTTTTCAGCCTTAGAGCTTTCGTTCTTGGAATTTTCCTTTTTCTTGTCATCAGAGGCTTCCGAGCCTTCCGTTTTACTCTTGCTGCTGAGTTCCGGATAGATAGTTTCGATTATAGTAGAGATAACCTCTGTCATTGAATCTCCCTGTCTGTCAAAAACCTTTGCGTCGATCTCGCGTATTTTTCCGTTCTTTACAGCCTTGAGACCCTTGAAGCTGCTGCTTTTCATCAGCTTTTCCTTGACGCCGATATCGCAGAAAATATAATCCGGATTTGATATTTTGATAGAATCCACAGCGCCCATCGAGGTCTCGCTGGATTCACACACATTTATCGCATTTGCATAATCAAAAAATCTTCCGCTGAAAGAAGCCTTTGTTGCCGCAGTACCCTGGTCGTCATAGAGGTAGCAGGCAGTGGGCTTTACATCCGATTCCGGAACAGTCCTCTGGAGATCGTCAAAGGTCACCATCAGGTTTTTGACCTTTTTGTCGCCGTTATCCCGGCCTGTATTATTTCCTTCCATAACAGCCGAGATGCTCTCATAAAGCACTGTAAGCTCATCACCGTTTGCAGCGGTTATCATATTGAGAACAGGTATACCCTCTTTTTTCAGGGAATCCTGAGCCTCCTTCGGAACGGTATTGTCAGCAAACACTATTCCGGGATTTTCGCTTTTTATCTTCTTCACATCCGGCGTTTGCTTGCTTCCTACATTTACAAGGTCGTCGTATTCCTCCTGAGTACATTCATTCGACACAGCAACCACAGAATCCGAATAACCGCATGCTATCAGTATATCAGCCACTGAGTCACTGAGGCATACTATTGATGTCGGTGCAGTCTTAAAGGTCTTTCCTCCGATATTTACCGGATAATCTCCGGCTCCGCTTCCGGAACAAGCCGCAGCTGAAAGCATAAGTGCTCCGGAGCATAAGACCGCAAATACAGCTCTTTTGATATTTTTCATTTTCTAATCTCCTGTTCTTTTCAGATAAATCCCGGAGCACTTGCCGGCTTCGGCAGATATCGGTAATTATTCAGAATTCTATCCCTGCCTCCAATGCAGCGATGAATTGTCTCGCACATCTCGGTGAACGTCCGCCCCGGAGAAGAGCCCACTTTTCGGCTCCCTTTATCAGAGCTTCCGGGTCTGTATCAATATTTCTTTCAATAGCAAGGCTCCTGACTATCATCAGATAAGTCTCCTTGTCCGGCTTTGAAAAGCCCACGGAAAGTCCGAATCTGTCCGAAAGAGAAAGAGTTTCCTGCATGGTATCATTACGGTGAAGATCGTCTCCCTCTCTGTCGGAGAAATTTTCTTTTATCAGATGCCTCCTGTTTGAGGTAGCATAGATAAGGGTATTTTTCGGTCTTACCGCAAGCCCTCCCTCAAGGACAGCCTTGAGCTGGGCATAACTCCTGTCGCCGTCGCCAAAGGAAAGATCATCAATAAAAATAATGAATTTCAGCGGCAGGGGTGCTATTTTTTCCACTAACAGAGAAAACTCTCCCAGCCTGTCCTTTGGAAGCTCCACCATTCTCAGGCCCCGATTATAGTATCTGTTTAGTATTGCTTTTACAGTCGAGGATTTTCCAGTACCCCTGTCGCCATATAAGAGACAGTTATTGCACTGGGCTCCGCTGAGAAACGATGTAGTATTCTCCACTACAAGTCCTCTCTGGTAATCATATCCTCTGAGAGAGGAAAGGCTGATATCATCCGGATACACAACCGGCTCAATACTCCGTCCTCTCCAGATAAACGCCCTGTAGCGGGCAAACATTCCGCAGCCGTGACTTCTGTAATATTCCGCTAATTTTTCTGCGGCAGTCTCCTCGTCTGAAAATTCTTCCGCCGGGTTTCCGGTTTTCCACCGGGGGAGCAGTTCCTCGATACCGGCTATCTCCTCCCTGCAGGCATATCCTCCGATAATATCCTCCGGAGTGACTGTGGAAAGATAAATGATTGCCGAGATATCTCTTTTTACAGCATTCTTCTCACTTTCAGTCAGTTCTCCCTCTTTACCTGCGGCGGCAGCCCTTGAAAAAACATTCTCGTCAAACTTGGCAGCTTCGCTGAGGCACTGGGCAAAGGTTTCGCTGTAGCCCCTTTCACAAAGGAGTCTGAAAAAATCAGACCATGCTTCCAGAAATTCCCTGGGAGGACTATTCCTCGCACAAAGAAGTCTGTAAAAAGCTTTGGCGACCGTTCTACCCAAAACGCCGGAATAAACCGAAAGAGAAGCCATCAGCATAGCAGCCTTGGCAGACTTATCCATTTTCATCATCCCTGTTCATCGACTTTTTTCGCCTTTTTACATACACATTGATTATATCAGCATTTAATATATTTTTCAATACATAAATCCCGCACCAGCGTGACCAGCGTGACGCTGGACCCGTGTTCGCGTTATCGCTCGTTTGCACTCGCTCTGTCGTGCGTACCTATACTCTTGTGGCGCGGCATCCGGCGCGCACAGCCACAGACAATACTCCCACCCCTCGCCGCCGCACCCCTTACGGGCTGCTTCTTGCGGCTG
>CAMVQZ010000145.1 GCA_947169745.1 uncultured Clostridia bacterium | reverse complement strand
ACCTACGACCTTGACGAATTTGAAAATTATAATTTTCTGTTGGATTATCCGGAATAAGGGGGATTGTGTCAGAAAGGCTGCAGTGTGACCAGACTATCCCTGACCTTCGTTGACTGAAACGGACTTTTGTATCCTGTATCATAGTGTCCGGAGATGGTCAGAGCTAAAAAAGAATAATATTGTGCCTGTTTCTATGCAAATTTGTAATTAATTATGTTATAATAGCCTTGGAACGATCGTATGCAAACAGGAAGGAAGGGGAAAAATGCGACAAATCGAAATTACGGCTAATGACAGCGATCAGCGGCTGGATAAATTCCTGACAAAAAAATTCCGGGAAATGCCTAAATCGCTGATGTATAAGTATATCAGAAAAAAATATATCAAGCTTAACGGAAAAAAGTGCGATATATCCACCCGACTGCAGGAGGGGGATGTTCTGACTCTCTACATAAAGGATGAATTCTTTGAACAGACCTATGATGAATATGATTTTCTGAAAGCACCGATCAGACTGGATATTATCTATGAGGACAATAACATCCTTCTCCTGAATAAAAAACCGGGACTGCTGGTGCATCCGGATGAAACCTATCATTTCGATTCCCTTATCGCAAGGGTCCAGCATTATCTCTACGATAAAGGGGAATATGATCCGAAAAACGAAAACTCCTTTGCTCCTGCTCTTGTAAACAGAATAGACAGGAATACAGGAGGTATTGTTATCGCAGCGAAAAATGCGGAGACCCTTCGCATTATGAATCAGAAGCTCAAGGACAGGGAAATAGAAAAGCTTTATCTGTGCATCGCTCTGGGGCATTTCAAAAAAAGCGAGGATATACTCGTAGATTACCTTGAAAAAAACGAAAAGCAGAACCGGGTATATATCTCAAAAAAGCCGGGAGAAAACCGGAAAACAATCAAAACAAAATACAGAGTGCTCGCAGAGAAGGATGGTCTCAGCCTTGTGGAAGTGGATCTCCTCACCGGCAGAACTCATCAGATACGCGCCCATTTTGCATTTATCGGTCATCCTCTTCTCGGTGACGGAAAATACGGAAAAAACGAGATTAACCGTAAAGCCGGATTCAGATATCAGGCTCTGTATTCCTATAAGCTGACCTTCCGGTTTACTTCAGAAAGCGGCATACTCGGATATCTTGACGGAAAATCCTTTACTGCGCCTGAGGTATGGTTTACATCTCTTTTTGAATAATTCAGCTGATTCAAGGAGGCGGGAAAAATGAATAAGGTCAAAAGCAATATTATGTTCTTTATCTACACGGTAATCCTCGGCTCTATCGTGGGAGGACTTATCTGGTCGTTCCTTAAGATTATGAACCTGGGCACTCAGTTCTTATGGGAATACCTGCCCTCTCAGATTAACATTCCATTTTACACTATTGCTGTCTGTACGGCAGGAGGGCTTATTCTGGGGCTGTGGAAAAAAAGATTCGGGGATTATCCGGAAGAGCTGGATCATGTTATGGGCTCTGTGAAAAAAACAGGCCGCTATCCCTACAATAATGTTTTCTCCACAATGGTCTCGGCACTGCTGCCTCTGATTATCGGTGCCTCTGTAGGTCCCGAAGCAGGTCTTACCGGGATAATTTCCGGGCTGTGCACCTGGGTCGGGGACAAGCTCCGGCGTTTTCGTCACGAAATTGACGAGCTGACAGCTATTGGTCTTTCCGCTACTCTTGGAACTATTTTCCGGTCTCCTATGTTCGGCTTTGTGGAACCCCTGGAATCCGAGCAGCAGCCTTCTCTCCCAAAGACATCGAAAACGGTGCTTTACTTCACAGCTATACTCAGCTCCTTCGGCATTTTCATCCTTCTGAACCGCCTGACCGGAGGAAAAACCGGGATGGAGGCTCAGCCTGCGGAAGCGCTGGATCCCGTATTATTCTTATATGCAGCTCCCCTGATACTTGCCGGGGTAGCTGCCGGATACCTGTTTTTCATTTTCAAAAAGCTTACATCCCTTTACCGCCGTTTCCTTGAAAAGCTTATCATTCTCAGAGCAGTCATCGGGGGGCTTCTTCTCGGAGCAGCAGGAACACTTCTTCCCCTCACAATGTTTTCCGGAGAGCATCAGATGGAGGAGGTCTTTTCCGGAATGAAAACCATCGGCGCTCTGACCCTTCTTCTTATTGCTGTCGCAAAGCTGCTTCTGACAAACATCTGCATTGATTCAGGATTAAAGGGCGGACATTTCTTCCCGGTGATTTTCTGCGGAATATGTATTGGCTGCTCTATGAGTATACTCTTTGGCATCAGCGCTGTTTTCTGTGCCGCTATGGTTACCACCGCACTGGTTGCCCATACCCTCAAAAAGCCTCTTGCCACTGTACTTCTTCTGATGATAGTATTTCCCCCGGTATACATCCCCTTTATGCTTGCAGCTGCATTCATATCTGTGATGATACCCACTGCCAGACCTCTTCTTCCTGAAAAATGATTCTCCGCTCTGTATCCCCTATTCAGGACAGATCCCGTCAGAGCGCTCCCCTGTTGATTGATTTTTTACGGAAGAAATGCAGGAATGAAAGTAATTATTCCGGAAATACGGAGGAGCAGCGAATACAGATTACAGTCATATGTTGAATTTTGTAAAAGAGACCCTTTACAACAGCGGTAATGATAAAAGCAACAGAAAACATCAGATCTTTCGCAGCCGCTTCGGCCATACGAAACGGGTTTTGATTAGGTGTGAAAGATTAAGCCGGGCATACAGTGGTTCTGTCAATGAATATATATTATTTGTCTCCGCTATTTTTCACGATATTGGTTATGCAATTTCAGATGATGATAATGCTCGTCCCAATGCAAAGGCAGGTGCACAGTTATTCCGGGATTAATGCAGTATATATGATGTTTCTTTTATGCCGGAAACAGCCGGAATCATATCATTACATTCAGACAAAAGTCTGTTAAAACAGGACAACACATCTATTGAACTGGTACTCCTTATGGAAGCGGATCTGTTGGACGAAACAGGCGCATTATCAATATTATTTGACTGTATGTCCTCAGGTGAACGCCATTCGGACAGTTATGAAGCGGCTTACAGACAAATATGCAGATTTTCCTGTCAGATTCTCCGGAATGATCCTATGGTCACTCCGGAGGCGGTCAGAATATGGGAAGAAAAGAAACAGCTTGTAAGAATGTTTGTTCATTCACTGGCAAACGACCTTGATACAGATGACGATTCACAGACACTATGATAAGCTTCATCTCTATCTGTAAAAGCTCAGGGCTTCGCAGGTCTTTGTGCAGTGTTGCCTTAATTCTGCATAAAAGAACACAAGACAGTAAAAAGCATCCCCACAATCAGTCAGGGATGCTTTTGTTTTTTTGCGGAGCATTACAGCACCGGCTTATTTCTGTCAAATTTACCGAAGAACGGCCGGAAGTCTGTTCTTGCTATTTCATCGGCGAAGCAAAGCATCGGCACCGCAAAGCATTCCTTACGGAAGGAATATGCATTGATATTTCCGCTTTCCGTTGCCACAACACAGCGGTCAGCCATATTACAGCCGCACAGCTTTTCCATCCGTCTGTCCACCTCGTCGGGGCTGATACCTGTTTTTTTGCTTATAAGCGACACTGTCGCCGGCACAGGCGGCAGAGAATAGATATACAGTATCATCCTGAGCATTTTTTCATCCGCAAACAGTGAAAAGATTTTTCTCAGCTTTTCCGGTTCTGACAGCTTATCCATAATACTGCCGTTTTTCGGCTCGGACATCAGGAAAAAGTGGCAGAAATCCGGAGACATACGCATAAACGCCATTCCTGCGTTATCAATTATCTTTGCGAAATAGTCTTTTTTCTTATCCATCAGTGACTGGTCTATCATCTGCGCCATAAAGTCCTCAATAGCTGCGCCGTCCTTTAACAGGCCGTTTTCCATAGCCCAGCATATCCCGCAAGCAAACTGATACGCCTCCTCCTCTTTCATCCTGCTCATCCGCTTTGCAACTGCTACCGCAAGGCTTTGCTCATCTCTTCCGAAAAGGGCGTCAATACTTACTCCCAGAACATCCGAGATTATAGGAAGTATTTCCGCATCCGGTGTGCCGCCTCTTTCCCATCTGGATACCGCCTGTGTTGTAACTCCGATCCGCTCCCCAAGCTGCTCCTGCGTTATGCCCTGCTCCATTCTGATCCTCTTTATATTCTCACCGATATCCCCCATACCGTCATACCTCCCCGTTAACATCATACCCCTATATTATCACCTCCCCCTCCACAATTCAACCCCACTCATATTCGGTGCGTGCTCGCACTGAGCAATTCGCGTTATCGCTCGCTTACTCTCGCTCTGTCGTGTTTAAGTATACTCTCGTGCCTGGGCGACAGGAAATGAGTATTGTTATGGGGGCGGTTTGTTTGTGGCTGGCTTGTTTTTATGAACCGATAGC
>CAMVQZ010000144.1 GCA_947169745.1 uncultured Clostridia bacterium | reverse complement strand
TGCGGCGGCGGAGGGTCGGGTATTGTCCGGGGCAGTGTGCGCCGGATGCCGCGCCGCGAGAGTGTGTTTACGCACGACCGAGCGAATGGAATGAGCGATGACGCGAATTGCTCAGTGCGAGCACGCACCGCTGGTTGAAAAGTGTGGAAGGATGTGATATAATGGAGCGGATGAAGCTCCTGGGGGCAGGAAAGAAAAATAAAAGCTGAGGTTTGGATAATGATATATAATAATGTACTTGAGGCAATAGGGCATACTCCGATAATAAGACTTAACCGGATGAATAAACCGGGTAATGCGGAGATACTGGTCAAATTCGAGGGCCTTAATGTCGGCGGTTCTATCAAGACAAGAACTGCCTATAATATGATAAAAAACGCTGAAAAGCAAGGAAAAATAAAAAAGGACACGATAATAGTTGAGCCTACCAGCGGTAACCAGGGCATCGGACTGGCACTTGTGGGGGCTGTCAGAGGCTACAAGACAATAATAATAATGCCCGATTCCGTGAGTGAGGAAAGAAGAAAGCTGGTTCGTCATTACGGCGCGGAGGTCATACTGATACATGATGACGGAGATATCGGAAAATGTATCCAGACCTGCCTTGATACAGCGCTGGAAATGGCGGCAAATGACCCAAGAGTTTTCGTGCCCCAGCAGTTTGAAAATGAAAACAATACAAACGCCCATAAATATTATACCGCCCTGGAGATCCTGGAGCAGACCGCAGGAAAGATAGACGGCTTCTGCTCAGGCATCGGAACAGGGGGAACAATCACAGGAATAGGGGAGACCCTGAAAAAGCAGTATCCCGAAATGGAGATATGGGCTGTGGAGCCGGAGCACGCTGCCATACTCGCCGGCGGTACGGTGGGTACTCATCTGCAGATGGGCATCGGCGACGGAATAATTCCCTCCATTCTTAATACCAATATCTACGACCATATCCATATCGTGACGGATGAGGACGCTATCAGAACTGCAAAGCAGCTGGCTTATATGGAAGGCATAATGTGCGGTATTTCCAGCGGAACAAATGTTGCCGCTGCGCTGAAGCTGGCAGAGAAATTAGGAGAAGGAAAAACAGTGGTGACTATCCTCCCGGATACAGCAGAGAGATATTTCTCTACACCGCTTTTTGAGGACTGATACAAATGGAAAAAAGGATAAAAAACAGCTTTCTCAGAGGAACAGCAGACGGTATCCCTATTGCCCTGGGATACCTTTCTGTTTCCTTTGGCTTCGGGATAATGGCGGCAGGCGCAGGACTGTCTGTCTTTGAAGCCTTTATGATATCACTTACTAACCTGACCTCAGCCGGTCAGGCACAGGGAGTAGCGGTAATCGCAGGGGGAGGTACTCTCCTTGAAATGGCAGCCGTACAGCTTATAATCAATATAAGATATGCGCTGATGGCAATATCCCTGTCCCAGAAGCTTGATAAAAGCTTTACTCTGCCGCACCGGATGATGGCAGCCTACGGCATTACGGATGAGATATTTGCAGTGTGCTCCACCAAGGAAAAAAAGCTCCGCCCTTCATATATGTACGGGGTGACGCTGATCTCTACCCTGGGCTGGGTAGGGGGAACGTTCTTCGGAGCCGCCGCCGGAGAGATACTTCCGGCATCTGTCACAGCCGCTCTGGGAATAGTGCTTTACGGAATGTTTATGGCGATAATTATCCCCCCCTGCCGCAAGGAGAAAAGTATTCTTATGGTAGTCGTTACAGCTGCCGGTCTGAGTATTTTGTGTAAATACCTCCTCAGCGCAGTATCCTCCGGCTTCGCCGTGATACTCTGCGCCCTTGCAGCCTCACTTGTGGGAGCCGCACTCTTTCCCAGGAAGGAGGAAGAGGATTGAGTATCGTTTTGTATATAGCTGTAATGGCAGGGGTGACATACCTTATAAGGATGCTGCCCTTTGCTTTTTTCAGAAAGAAGATAAGCTCAGTTTTTCTCAGGAGCTTCCTTTATTATATTCCGTATGCGGTTCTCAGCGCTATGACTATCCCGGCTATCTTTTATAGTACAGGAAACTTCTATACCGCAGCTGCTGGTACCATGACAGCGCTTGTTCTTTCCTATTTCAGGCTCCCTCTCATCGTGGTAGCCCTTGCCGCCGCAGGAGCCGCTTTTCTGACAGGATTGTTTGTGTGAAATAAGGGGATCTGTCATAACCGGGGAGGAAAAGATGAGAAATGAAAAATAAGCTAAGTGAAAAGCTCAGTGAGATAGAAAAAGCAAAAAACAAAAGAACGGATCCGAAGAAGCAGCTGATAATTACCATTATTTCAGCCCTGTGCATCGGAGCGTTGATGTCCGCCTGGTATATTATCACAGACGATAAGCTTTACCTTGCCGGTTGTGTGCTGGCGCCTGCTGTGGTCATCTGCTATGCTGTCTACGCATATTTCAAGGAAAAGCGGCAGGATAAAAAGGCAGGAAAAGACAGCCGGGAATTTATTGACGGTTCAAAATACGGCAGCAGGGAATGGAAAACAAGCTACAGCCGGTACAGGGAGAAGCATTCCTTTGAGGATGTGAGCAGCAGGAGAATGGATAATGATCTGAAAAGAAGATACAGGACAAGGGGAAATTTCGGTCTCCTTGCACTGGGACTTTTCCTTATCGGCGGCGCTGTAATAACCATTGTTTTTCCGGTGGAGGGGAGCAGTCCGGTCATCTCAGTATGCGGAATTATTATCGGCGGCGCAGTAGCTTATCTGGGCTCTTACTATTTTTTTGCAGTGCCGGTGAGGAAATTCCTTAAAAGCCGGGAGGATCTGCGGGAGCTGGAGGGCTCATATCAGAAGGGAAGGATGCTTTCCTTGGGAGATAACGGTATAAATCTGGGCGGCAGATATGTTATAATATATAAAAAAGATAAAGTATATGCTGTGGATAACAGCCGGATACAGTCTGTGACCCGGAAAATGGAAAGGGTAAAAAAATATGAGGACAGTCTGTATTCAGGCGATGAATACAGGTATTATCTATGCGTTGAATATAATACGCCTGAGGGGACAGCTTCCTGTGTGAATGTGCGGCTGGATGAATTCCAGACTGAAATGATGATGACGGAATTCAGCCGGAAAATCTATACAGACCCGGGAAAAACAGGAAACTTCTCTGTGAGAACAGAAGATGATATCGTATAACCGTAATGAAAAGCTTTTAAAAAAGGAGGCTGCAAGGTGGAGCTGACAGAAAATGAAAGAAAACAGCAGAGAGCTGTTTTAGTGGGAATAGATACAGGAGAATATGACGCTGAGGGTTCAATGTCGGAGCTTTTTGAATTGGTGGAAAGCGCCGGAGCCGAGCCGGTGGCATCTGTTATGCAGAAGAGGGATAAGCCGGACGGTGCAACGTGTATCGGACAGGGTAAATTAGAGGACATACGGGATTACTGCAGCGAAAATGAGATTGATCTTCTTGTCTTTGATACAGAGCTGACACCTACCCAGATCAGAAATATAGAAAGCTTCACGGATATCCGGACAATAGACAGGACTATGCTTATACTGGATATTTTTGCAATCAGGGCGCGCACAAATGAAGGTAAGCTTCAGGTGGAGCTTGCTCAGCTTAAATATCTGATGCCCCGTCTTTCAGGTAAGGGCAGGGAGATGTCCAGGCTGGGAGGCGGCGTCGGAACAAGAGGTCCCGGAGAAACAAAGCTGGAAACGGATAAAAGACATATCCGCCGCCGGATAGAAGCTCTGAAGGACGAATTGTCCCATATGAAAAACCGGAGAGAGCATCTCCGGGAAAGAAGAAGAAAGGACGGAATAATAACCGTTGCCATAGTGGGATATACAAATGCAGGAAAATCTACGCTGATGAATACTCTAACCAGTGCAGGGGTTCTCTCCGAGGATAAGCTTTTTGCGACCCTTGATCCCACATCAAGAGCGCTGAAGCTCCCCGGCGGTATATCTGTAATGCTTATTGATACCGTAGGTCTTGTAAGGAGACTTCCCCATCATCTGGTGGAGGCTTTCCGCTCGACCCTTGAGGAGGCAGCTCTTGCGGATATCATCCTGAATGTATGCGACGCCTCCAGTGAGGAATTCCGGCTTCACCTTGAGGTGACAGAGTCTCTTCTCAGAGATCTGGGCTGCAGCGACAGGCCGGTAATAAATGTTTTCAATAAATGCGACCTTGTGGGGAATCCCCTTGATCTTCCCGGAGGAAAGGACAGCGTCCGCATATGCGCTAAAAACGGAGCAGGCACAGACCAGCTGCTGAGGGTCATCGAGGAAAATCTTCCGGTCCGCCTGAGAAGCTTTGAGCTTCTGATACCCTTTGACAAGGGCTCTCTTACCGCTGTTCTCAGAAAAGCCGGAGCCCTGCGAACCGAGGAATACACCGCCGACGGAATCCGTGTAACAGCGGTTGCCGAGGAACCGCTATGGCATCTTCTGGAGGAATACGAGGTACATTTCGGGGGATGAATA
>CAMVQZ010000143.1 GCA_947169745.1 uncultured Clostridia bacterium | reverse complement strand
CTCATTCCATTCGCTCTGTCGTGCATACATATACTCTCGTCGCGCGGCATCCGGCTCGTATCGCCTCAGACAATACTCCCTACCACCGCCGCCGCAGTCCGTACAGGCTGCTTCTTGCGGCTGGTTTACTTTAACTTCTGGCTTTTCAATCTTCTGACAGCGAGCGCCTGCTTTCTCCCAGAATTATTTTACACTAACTCGGTGCGTGCTCGCACTGAGCGATTCGCGTTATCGCTCGTTTGCACTCGCTCTGTTATGCGTACGTAAACTACCGTGCCGCGGCATCCGGCGCACACTACCACAGACAATACTCTCACCCTTCGCCGCCGCAGCCTGTACAGGCTGCTATTCGCGGCTGGTCTATTCTTAATTCCGGTTTTTCACTCTCTCGGCGCTGAGCGCCTGATTTCTCCCGGACTTATTTACACTGACGTGCGTGCTAGCTCTGCGCAACAGCAGTGATACGACAGGACAAACCAGACACAAGCGTACTGCCAGACAATTATACCAGAACAGAATACTTAAGCACGACCTGGATTGTAACCACAAATGCTTATCGGCATATTATATAATACAATGCTTGACGGAAAAAACTCCGGTAGGCATCTGCAGGTGTATGAAGTACTTCAACTGCAAATAATTATTGTTAATTCAGGGAGGACACAGATTATGTGTGGAAACAATGTTTTTGGAAACGGCAGCTGCGGCTGGGTAATTCTTCTTATAATCATTCTCTGCTGCTGCGGCGGTAACGGCGGATGCGGCGACAACAACTGCGGCTGTGGCTGCTGAAATATAATATAACAGGAAAATAAAAAACGCCTGCACCTTGTGCAGACGCCGCAATAATAGCTTCGATTCTTATCAGGTTAGTGTCACTCGCCCTGAAGGCGGGTGACATACTTTGCGGTAACAGAATTATGAAATCTCTTTACCATTTTCAATATCTGTTATCAGGTCAATTCTGCGCTGATGTCTACCGCCCTCAAACTCAGTTGACAGGAAAATATCCACAAGCTCCAGTGCCTCTGGAACAGGAACAACATTCTGACCCATACAGATCACATTAGCATTATTATGTCTCCTTGTCATTTCTGCAAGCATGGGATTTGTACATACAGCTGCTCTTATTCCCTTGACCTTATTTGCAGCCATTGATACTCCCAGACCGGTTGTACAGCATATTATACCGAAATCACATTCCTTTTTTGAGACAGCATTTGCTGCAAGAAATGCATATTTGGGATAATCAACAGATTCCTTTGAAAAACATCCGAAATCTACATACTCTATCTTTTTTTCATCCAGATGTTTTTTGACTGCTTCCTTCAGATCAAATGCTCCGTGGTCAGCTCCGAGTGCGATTTTCATTCCTGATTACTCCTTTTTATTATTATTTTCAAGTCTCGCCTTTAATTCTCTTTCAGCCTGAGGCAGTCTCAGATACAAAGGCATTAGCTCATCCGAGGTACACAGTCTGCCCTCTTCCGCCATTTTTTCAGCTGCCATTGCTGTGCCGTATGCTCTCTGATATCTGAGGTTTTCAGGCATCAATTCAATGTTTTGTATTTTCCCATCAAAGGCTTCAAAGCAAAGCCTTGCACCATCTCCCACAAGGTAAATCGTATCAGTATATTTGCCAAGATCAATCCCAAGCTCCTCTATACTGAGAGCTCTGTCCTCAGTAAGTCTTGTTATTTTTCCGTTGTCAAGAGCAAAAAGTGCATTGTACACCTGTTTACATCTCGCATCCATAACAGAACAGACTATACCGCTTTTAAAGGGGAGATTATACGCCATAGATTCAAGGGTAGAAACACAGGCGCAGGGTTTCCCCAGAGGAAGGGTCATTCCCTTCACTGATGCTACTCCTATGCGTACTCCCGTAAAAGAACCGGGTCCGGCATTGACGGCAAAAACATCTATATCCTCTATCTCTGTGCCGGCATTTTTAAGAAGGGATGAAACAACAGGCATAAGTGTCTGACTATGCGTTGTCTTTACATTGAGAAAAAATTCACCGCAGAGAGAGCCATCTCTCAGAACAGCTGCAGATACAGGCGAAGCTGTTGTATCAATCGCCAAGATCTTCATATTCCTCTCCTCCTTTTATCTCTATTTCCCGGCTGTTTTCTCCGGTCACCCTGATACAGATCTCTATCCTGTCCTCAGGAAGAAAATCAACGATATTTTCACTCCATTCGATCATCAGAATACCGCCGTCCTGATAATCAAAGAAACCGGTAGAATACAGATCATCCCATGTTTTTATTCTGTACATATCAAAATGATACAGCGTGAATTTCCCGCTATATTCATGTACGAGTGCAAAGGTGGGGCTTGAAACTCCGTCGTTTATACCAAGTCCGGCCGCAAGTCCCCTGGTAAAAGCAGTTTTTCCTGCGCCAAGACCGCCGAACATGGCTATCACCTCTGTTCCCTTCAGCTTTGATGCCAGTCTGGCAGCCAGAGCCTCCGTTTCCTCGGGCGAATTTGTATTATATCTTCGCAAGTTATTTCCTCTTTCCAAGTATTATATTCATCAGAATAATCCTGTGATCTTTCCATCCTTATCTACATCTATTCTCTCGGCTGCAGGAACCTTCGGAAGTCCGGGCATTGTCATAATATCTCCGGTATAGACAACTATAAAGCCTGCGCCGTTTGAAAGTCTGACATCACGGACTGTGATAGAAAAGCCCTGAGGTTTTCCAAGAAGCGCCGGATCATCAGAAAGTGAATACTGAGTCTTTGCAATACATACCGGAAGCTTTGAAGTATCAAGCTTTTCTATCTCTGCAAGAGCCTTATTTGCTGCAGTCGTATAGACAACTCCTTCTGCTCCATAGATATTCTTTGCAACAGCCTCTATTTTTTCTCTTATGGGAAGTTCGTCACTGTAAAGAGGCTTGAAATCAGAAGGCTTTTCACAAGCTGCTACTACCTTTTCGGCAAGCTCAACTCCGCCTTCGCCGCCTTTTGCAAAAACCTCTGTAAGAGCAAAATCTGCGCCGTTTTCAGTGCAGTAATTCTTGATATAATCCAGTTCTTTATCTGTATCACTGGCGAAACGATTGATAGCAACAACTGCCGGGATACCATATTTTTTCATATTTCCGATATGAACACCAAGATTGACTATACCCTTTTCAAGTGCATTCATATCCTCATTCACAAGCTCAGCTCTCGCAGCACCGCCGTTATATTTAAGCGCTCTTACAGTTGCTACTATTACAACTGCTGAAGGTCTGAGACCTGCTTTTCTGCACTTGATATCAAAGAATTTCTCTGCACCCAGATCTGAGCCGAAGCCGGCTTCTGTCACACAGTAATCACCAAGCTTCAATGCAAGTCTTGTTGCCCTGACTGAATTACAGCCATGAGCTATATTTGCAAAGGGACCTCCGTGCATCAGCGCAGGTGTGCCTTCCAGTGTCTGGACAAGATTGGGCTTGATAGCGTCCTTGAGAAGTGCTGCCATTGCTCCGTTTGCCTTTATATCTCTTGCGTATACGGGGTTTCCGTCTGTAGTATATGCTATAAGAATATTACCCAGTCTGTTTTTGAGGTCATCCAGATCCAGGGAAAGACAAAGTATAGCCATTACCTCACTGGCAACAGTTATGATAAAGCCGTCCTCTCGCGGAACACCGTTTACCCTGCCTCCGAGTCCGGCAACAATATTTCTGAGTTCACGATCATTCATATCAAGGCATCTCTTGATAAGTATACGTTTTACATCAATGCTCAGAGCATTTCCCTGCTGAATATGGTTATCCAGCATTGCACAGCAAAGATTATTCGCAGCAGAGATTGCGTGCATATCACCGGTAAAATGAAGGTTGATATCCTCCATCGGAACTACCTGGGAATATCCGCCGCCGGCTGCTCCGCCCTTTATACCGAATACAGGGCCGAGAGACGGCTCCCTGAGTGCAACTATTACATTTTTGCCAATTCGTGAAAGCGCCTGTGTCAGACCTACTGAAACGGTAGTTTTTCCCTCACCGGCAGGTGTGGGGTTTATTGCTGTTACAAGTATCAGCTTTCCGTCCTTTTCATCTGACGTTCTCTTTATAAGCTCCTCAGAAAGCTTTGCCTTATATTTTCCGTAGTATTCAAGCTCATCCTCTTTTATCCCCAGCTTCTCAGCGACCTGTCGGATCGGAAGCATCTCTGTCTGCTGCGCTATTTCAATATCAGACAACATTTTTATACCCCATTTCTATTTTTTTCTTTATAAAGCATACCAGCTGACAAAACCAGCCTCCGCTTTACTAAGACCAATTTTAACATATTTTTCTCCCCATTACAACCCAGCGGGCAGCGTGACGCTGCACCCGTGTTCGCGTTTTCGCTCATTTGCATTCGCTCTGTCGTGAGTACATAAACTACCGTACCGCGGCATCCGGGCAGCGTGACGCTGCACCCGTGTTCGCGTTATCGCTCATTCCATTCGCTCTGTCGTGCGTACATAAACTACCGTGCCGCGGCATCCGG
>CAMVQZ010000142.1 GCA_947169745.1 uncultured Clostridia bacterium | reverse complement strand
GGGAAAAGCTTTCGCCTTTCCTCTTTCAAAACTCCCAGAATTATTTTACACTAACTTTGAGGCGCTCCGGTGCGTGCTCGCACTGAGCAATTCGCGTAATCGCTCGCTTACTCTCGTGCCGCGGTTGTCAGCTCTGTATGGGACGGATACCTTTCCTCTTTCCGCCGCGGGACAAGGGCATCCACACGCACAACAGAGCGAATCGGGTCCAGCATCACGCAGACCATCGCAGCCCTCACAGGCTGTTTATTGCGGCTGGTTTATTCTGACTTCTGGAGTTTCACTCCCCTGACAGTGAGTGCTTGTTTTCTCCCGAAATTTTTTTACACTAACTTTTACAAACCTGAAGCTGTGGATGCAGCAGGTGGAGTATTGCCCGGAATAATAAAATATGGTATTATATCATTATCAAATCACGGTGGTGGAATATGAAAAGCTATAAAGTTGCAATAATTGGTGGCGGAGCAGCTGGCATGGCTGCAGCTGTAACCTGTTCTAAAAAATTCGGTGGTAAAAATATTATTATTCTGGAAAAACAACAAAAAATCGGACGAAAGCTTCTTGCTACCGGAAACGGACGATGCAATATAAGCAACCTGAATATGGATATTACACATTATCACGGAGATCAGAGAATAGCTCAGTCTGTACTTTCATTATTCGGAACGAAAAATCTTAAAAGATTTTTTTCGGGACTAGGACTGCTCTTAAGAGATGATCCTGAAGGAAGAATGTATCCGTACAGTAACCAGGCTATAACTGTTCTGGAATGTATAAAAAACAATCTGGAAAAGTCTGGAGCGGAGATCAGATATGAATTTCTCCCGAAAGCAATCAGGTCGGACAGTAAGGGATTCACTATTCAAAGTGATTCTGATACTGTTTATGCCGACAGCGTTATTTTCTCATGCGGTTCAAAGGCAAGCAGTTCTTTAGGTAGTGATGAAAGTGGTATAAAGCTTCTGAAAAAAATGGGTATCAGGTCAGCTCCCCTATTCCCGGCTTTATCTCCCGTTGAGACCAGTGAACGATATAAGTATCTCAAAGGAGTACGCTCAAAGGGGATTGTAAGCGTTATAACTGACGGCAAAGAAATAATAAGTAAATGCGGAGAAATACAATTCAGTGATAAGGGGCTTTCGGGAATATGTGTCTTTGAATGCTCAAGGCCTGTAAATGAATATCTTTGCTTCGGAACAGTCGGAGGGAAAAAAACAAACAGACTTGATATATCTCTGGATATTTTTCCGGAGCTTAAAAATGACGCACTTTGTAAATATCTCCGCTCATGCCGTGGATATTTTGCAGATCTTCCTGTTTCAATGATATTATCAGGTGCAATTAATAAAAAACTCTCCGAAGCACTGATATGCTTTTCCGGAATTAGAAAAAGCCGCTGCGGTGATTTAAACGAAAATGACATCATTCATTTAGCAGATTGTGCGAAAAATTTTATTTTTACTCCAAAAAAAGCAGAACAATTCGGTTCTGCTCAGGTATCTGCCGGAGGTATAGGATCAGATGAAATTGATCCTGACAGCCTGATGTCAAAAAAGATTAAAAACCTGTACGTATGCGGGGAAATGCTGAATGTTGACGGAGACTGCGGAGGTTATAATCTTCATTTTGCATTCGGAAGCGGTATTCTTGCCGCAAATAATATTAAATGACGGTGAATATATATGATCAGAATTAACGGGATATCTCTTCCACTTGATTATAATGATAATCAGTTAAAACAATATGCTGCGAAGGCTCTCAGAATTAATGTAAACAGTGTTATTTCTGCTTCTCTTTATAAAAGAAGTATTGACGCCAGAGATAAAAGAAATATTCATTTTTCTGCAGCTCTGGATGTACACATCAGCGGAAACGAAATGAAAGCTGCCGCAAAATCATCAAAGGCAAATGTCACAGAGGAATATAATTATATTAT
The DNA here is from genome assembly GCA_947169745.1 of uncultured Clostridia bacterium. Lineage (GTDB taxonomy): Bacteria > Bacillota > Clostridia > Oscillospirales > Acutalibacteraceae > UBA1213. Next base: position 2,583 of record CAMVQZ010000142.1, on the reverse strand, counting down.
TCCAGCATCAAAAAAACTAAATAAGCCCCCGGTGATAATCGGATTCGGCCCCTGCGGTCTTTTTGCAGGGCTTATACTTGCCAAAGCCGGTCAGGAGCCTGTAATAATAGAACGAGGCAGAGATGTGGATTCCAGAACAAGGGACGTTTCTTCTTTCTGGAAAACAGGAATACTTGATACCTCCTCAAATGTTCAATTCGGAGAGGGCGGTGCCGGCACATTTTCCGACGGCAAGCTGAATACCGGAACAAAGGATAAAAGAATACGGAAGATTCTTGAGGAATTTGTTTCTCACGGAGCGCCTAAGGATATTCTGTATCTTTCAAAGCCTCATATTGGCACTGACAAGCTTAAGGAAACTGTAAAAAACATTCGTAATGAAATAATAAGATACGGCGGAAAGGTTTTATTTGAAACAACTCTTACTGACATTATATGTAAAAATAATAATATAAAGGCTGTGGAAATCAAAAACAATAATGGCTATTCCAGGATAGAAACAGACAATGTTATCCTTGCAATAGGACACAGTGCAAGAGATACCTTCCAAATGCTTCTGAATAAAGGCATTAAAATGGAACAAAAAGCCTTTTCAATGGGTGTAAGAATTGAGCAGCTGCAGGAAAAAATAAATCATCAGCAGTACGGAGATTTTTTCAGAAACAGAAGACTGCCGGCAGCAGATTATAAATTAGCTGTACACCTGAAAAACGGACGAGGGGTATATACCTTCTGTATGTGTCCGGGAGGCTCTGTTGTTGCTGCCGCAAGCGAAAACGGAAGGCTTGTAACAAACGGAATGAGCGAATATGCCAGAGACCTGAAAAATGCAAATTCTGCTGTTCTTGTCAATGTTACACCAGAGGATTTTCGAAGTCAGGATATACTTGCAGGTGTGGAATTACAAAGAGCTGTTGAAGCAAAGGCTTTTGAATGCGGTGGAGGCGGCTATAAAGCTCCTGTACAAAGAGTAGGTGATTTTCTACGGAAAACTCCGTCGAAAGCTTTGGGTGAAGTGATTCCAACCTACAAGCCTGGATATCAGCTGACTGACATTGGTCTTTGTCTGCCGGAATATATTACAGATTCACTACGTGAGGGGCTTATTCAAATGAATAACAGGCTAAAGGGATTTGCAGATTATGATGCTGTTCTGACTGCGGTTGAAAGCAGAAGCTCTTCTCCGGTGAGAATCCTCCGGGGAGAAAATATGCAGTCTGTTTCTGTGACAGGACTTTATCCCTGTGGAGAAGGCGCAGGATATGCCGGCGGAATAATGTCTGCTGCTGTAGACGGAATAAAGGCTGCTGAGGAGATCCTTTTAAGATCAGACAAATAATCTGAGAATAAATATTTTTTTGAAAAACTATTTACAAACAACTTAAGGTTTAGTAAAATAAACAGGTATTGATCCATTTTCGGAGGTGTTTCTCATGATCTTTAAAAGCAGCAATACTGATTTGAATGTTGTTGACGGAGTGGGCTTTTTGCAGTTTCCCGCCTTATCTTCTCTTGATTTCCTGAACCATGCTTTTTCAACCAGATTGGGAGGAAAAAGCGACGGGGATTTCAGGTGTATGAATCTGAATTTTAAAAGAGGAGATGATCCTGATACAGTAATGGAAAACTACAGGATATTCTGTAAAGCGGCAGGATTCGATTTCGACAGTCTTGTCAGTTCCTCCCAGGATCACAATACATTTGTCAGAAAAATATCAAAAAAAGACTGCGGTATCGGCATAACAAGGCCGCATGATATTGAAAGCGTGGATGCTCTTGTTACTGATGAACCAGGAGTTACCCTTGTTACACATTATGCCGACTGCACTCCCCTCTTTTTCGCAGATCCGGAAAGGAAGGTTATCGCTCTCGCTCACGCTGGCTGGAGAGGTACAGTCGGAAGAATAGGTAATAACGTTGTTGAAAAAATGATTCAGGAATACGGCTGTGATCCGGCCGACATTATTGCAGTGATAGGTCCTGCAATCGGCGCCTGCTGCTATGAAGTTGATACGCCGGTATATGAGCAATTTGCGTCACTTACAGAATTAAAACCAGCTTATTTTACAAAAACTCTCGGACACGGCAAATATCTGATTGATCTTAAAGAAACAAACAGAAGAATGCTTATGGAAGCTGGTCTTTTAAGCATTAATATTTCGGTCAGTGATGTCTGTACAAAATGTAACAGCGGACTGATGTATTCCCATCGCGCCAGCGGCGGGAAAAGAGGCGGCCTGATTGCGATGATGTGTATCAGGAAATGATACGGAAAAATGTAATAGAAAAAAATACGCCGAAGGAGCTTTGAATTTCCTTCGGCGTTTTATTGTTATCAGCTTTTTATCTTTTTTGAATTCTTAGCATCAGCCTTCTTTACAGGCTCTGTTTTTGTTGCAGTTTTGGATTCCTTCACAGCAGGCTTCTTTTCGGGTTCTGCCTTGGCAGCAGCCTTTGCTGCAGGCTTCTTCGCAGGTTCTGCCTTTACCTCCGGCTTGGATTCCTTCACAGCAGCTTTCTTTTCGGGCTCTGCCTTGACAGCTGCCTTTGCAGCAGTTTCCTCTGCTTTTGCTGCAGTCTTCT
>CAMVQZ010000141.1 GCA_947169745.1 uncultured Clostridia bacterium | reverse complement strand
GCGTACATATACTTTCGTGGCGCGGTTGTCAGATCTGTGTAAAGAGGATACCGACCATCTTTTTGCCGCGGGACAAAAGTGTCCACACGCACGACAGAGCGAATGGAATGAGCGAACCCCGCGAATCGGGTCCAGCGTCACGCTGGCCGCCGCACCCCTTACGGGCTGCTATTCGCTGCTGGTTTGCTTTGACTTCCGGCTTTCCAATCCTTTGACAGCGAGCGCCTGTCTTTGTAGTCAGTATCCGTCACACATATGCTTACTCTCACAGGAGCGACCACCATAATTTTGCGTTTTTCATTCGAGAAGTTTTCCGTTAAAAAAGTTTTCCATTTTATTGTTTTTTATGGTTATTATTTATTTTTAAGAATATAGTTCCCTTATTCGTAAATATGTGATATAATGATTTAGCCATGGGGTGCGACCTGTTGTTTCGTCGTACTCCCGGCTAAGATCAGAACCGGGTTTCCGGAAGAAAAAAGGAGGAAATTTATGCTTCAGGTAAAAAATATCTGCAAGAAATACATTACCGGAGAATTGATTCAGACAGCACTTGATGATGTCAGTCTTAATTTCCGTGATAATGAATTTGTTGCTATCCTTGGACCCAGCGGATCGGGAAAAACAACGCTTCTGAATATTGTAGGCGGACTTGACCGGTACAACAGCGGGGATCTGATAATCAACGGCATCTCTACTAAAAAGTACAAAAGCAGGGACTGGGACTCATACAGAAACCATACCATCGGCTTTGTATTCCAGAGCTATAATCTGATCCCTCATCAGAGCGTTCTTTCAAATGTTGAACTGGCTCTGACTATTTCCGGCGTTTCCAAGGGAGAGAGAAAAAAGCGCGCAAAGGAAGCTCTTGAAAAGGTGGGTCTTATAGATCACATCCACAAAAGACCTAACCAGCTTTCCGGAGGTCAGATGCAGCGAGTGGCTATCGCAAGAGCTCTCGTTAATGACCCAGATATTCTTCTGGCAGACGAGCCTACCGGCGCTCTTGATTCAGAAACCAGCCTCCAGGTAATGGAGCTTCTGAAAGAGGTCGCAAAGGACAGGCTTGTAATAATGGTCACACACAACCCGGAGCTTGCTGAAAATTATTCTACAAGAATTGTAAAGCTCAAGGACGGAAAAATAACCTCCGACAGCAATCCTTTTGTTGTGGAAGAAGGTAAGGAAGAACCTGTTCACAAGAAAATGGGAAAGACCTCAATGTCATTTCTCACCTCTCTTTCACTCAGCTTCAATAACCTGAGGACAAAAAAGGGCAGAACTATTCTCACATCCTTTGCAGGTTCTATCGGTATTATTGGTATCGCTCTCATACTTTCCATCTCAAACGGAGTAAACAATTACATCACAGATATACAGAGAAATGCGATGTCCTCTTATCCCATAACAATAGATGCCCAGAGCCTTGATCTGAGTTCTCTTTTATCGGTAGATTCTGACAGCTCTGGTAAAAAGAAAGACCACAAAAAGGATGCTGTTTATTCTGATAACACCAGGATAGAAAGCATATCTACAATGACCTCCAGCATCACAAAAAACAATCTGACAAAATTCAAGAAATACCTTGATGACAAGAACAGTGAAATACATAAGTATGTCGGAGAAAACGGTATCGTATACAGCTATGCAACAAAATTCGGAGCCTACAGCTTTGACACAAAGAACGAGCTTGTAAATCTGGATGGCAGCAGCTTTACGGATAAATCAAACGAAGGCGTATTTATGATGGCTGGAATGAGCCAGGACAGCGGCTTAGGAAGCGTGGATTCCAATTCTATAAGCACCGGAATGCCCTCAGCCTCCAATAATCTCTCCCAGCTTATACCGGGAGAAAAGGCTGCTTCTGTCAGCAAGGCAATAAAGGAAAATTACGACCTGGTTTACGGCGAATATCCTGACAGCTATGATGAGGTAGTGCTTGTTCTTGACAAGGATAATGAAGTGCCCCTCACAATGCTCTATGAATTAGGTCTTATGCCCGCTTCGGAATACAGAGATATCCTGAAGAAAATCGGCAACTATGAAAAGATCGAATTTGATACAAAGAAGTTCAGCTATGAGGATATCTGCAAAAAGGAGTTATACCTCATTCCCGCCTGCGACTATTACAAAAAGACAGCAGACGGAAAATATAAACTTATAGATGATAAAAACGAGATAACCGAGCTTGCAAAAAATTCCCTTAAGCTCAGAATCTCAGGCGTTATCAGACTTTCCGAAGACAGCGATAACGGAAATATGATCTCTTCCGCTCTTGGATACACGAAGGCTCTGACTGATTATCTCATCAGTTATGCAGATAACAGCGATATCGTCAAGGATCAGAAGAAATCAAAGGATGTCAACATACTCAACGGAATGAAATTCTCTGCAGGAACAGATGCAGAAAAGATCGCAGATACAAAAAAATTCATCGAGTCAATGGGAGTATCCGAAAAAGCAAAAATGCTTACTTCACTTATGAACGCTATGCCCCAGACAACAGATGAGATGAAAAAGCAGATGGAAAAAATGACTGAATCCCAGCTTGCAGCTCAGTTTGATACATTTATGAAAACTGCACCGGATGAAGTTATGCTTTCGATATACAAAAGCTATATCACCACCGGCACCCTTGATGACAATCTTACAGCCTTCGGAGTTGTGAGCTATGATGCACCATCATCTATAGCAATTTATGTTGACAGCTTTGAAAACAAGGATAATGTCGCTGAATGCATAAAGAAATACAATGAGAAGGCCTCTGAGGATGACAAGATCGTATACACTGATTATATCGGTCTGCTGCTGTCGTCAGTTACCACAATCGTAGATGTTATCTCCTACGTTCTCATTGCCTTTGTTGCAGTTTCTCTCATAGTTTCTTCCATAATGATAGGAATAATAACATATATCTCTGTCCTTGAAAGAACAAAGGAGATAGGAATACTGAGAGCTATCGGAGCTTCAAAGAAAAACATCTCCAGAGTATTCAATGCAGAAACTTTTATCATAGGACTATGCGCCGGGTTGATCGGTATCGGACTTACGCTTCTGATGCTGATTCCGGGAAATGCAATCATACATTCAGTAGCAGGAACAAACAATGTAAATGCTTCTCTGCCCATACTGAGCGGTTTTGTTCTCATTGGTCTGAGTATATTACTTACCCTTATCGGTGGTCTTATACCGGCGAAGAAAGCTGCTAAACAGGATCCTGTAAAAGCACTCAGAACAGAATAAAACTAAAAAACACCTCTGAAAAAGCCGCTCGGCAATTCAGAGGTGTTTGATTTTTTTATACTGCTATAACTAAAGAGAATACAAAGCCCAGCCTTCTAAGGCTGCAGAGACAGAGAGTGGGGGGTGTCCGGATTCGGGAAACACTCCGCAGAACCCCTGACATACATTTATCAGTAAAAATATCAGTTTATAATTTTCCCAGAATATCGCGGACTATACCAAGAATTGTTTCGTTATCCGCAAGAGCTCCCCTGCCTACAGTACCGCAGGCGAGTCTTGCCTCTCTCGGCTCTACAAAATCATAGCCGAATTGTCTGAGGACAGATATATTTCTCTGAGTGACCGGATTCTCATACATCATTGTATTCATAGCCGGACAATAAATTATAGGTTTATTTCCGGCAGCAAGAAGCACTGCAGACAAAAGATCGTCCGCTATACCTGCTGCAGCCTTTGCGATAATATCGGCGCTGGCTGGCGCCACGAGAACAAGATCAGCCTGTTCAGCGAGGGCAATATGGCATACCCTTGAAGGCTCATCCTCAGAGAATATATCTGTATACACCCGGTTTTTTGTAAGAGTCTGAAAGGTAAGGGGAGTAATAAACTCCATTGCAGCCTTTGTCATTACTACACGGACAGAGTTCCCCTCCTTAGTCAGACTGTTTGCAATATCGGCAGCCTTATATGCGGCAATACTGCCGGTAACACCAAGAACAATGTTTTTCATAAAATTCCTCCTGTCAAAACAGCATTGACAATACCTGACGCGATATTATCCTTGCCGATAAATTCCCTTTCATTTCTCTCCCGGTCGATAAGATATCCTGTATGCAACCCCTGTCTGACTGTCGAATAATCATTGGCTAAAACAAAATCACAGGAATTTTTTTCAAGAAGCCTGAAAGCAATATCTATAAGCGTATCGTGACTGACATCACACAAAAGCTTAAAGCCTACGATCATACATCCCGGAGAAAGCTGACGAAAAAGAGGAAGAATCTTCGGGGTCTGTTTCAGAAGAATGACCGGATCCTGAAGTCCGGAAGGAAGCTTATTATAAGCACCTCTGACATCATTCTTATTTATATAGTTCAAAAGTTCTTGTTTATTCAGAAATCCCTTTCCGTCATTGAGCAGAGTTTCGGCAGTAACAACACTGTCAACATAGTAATCACTGACCGCCATACTATGTATAACAGCATCGATCCTTTTTTCGGAAAAAAGCTTTTTGACAGCACTGAGAAGATCCTGGGTAGTTTCAATACTGATGAGATCAACATTTTCGGATGAAGGTAGTACAGCATTTTTCGCATGGATGTAATATACTCTGACATCACTTCCGCATTCTGCCAATCGATCCGCGATAATACTTCCCAGCTTTCCTGTCCCGGTATTTGTAATGCTTCTGACACCATCAATAGGTTCAGAAGTACCCCCGGCAGTTACAACTATGTTTTTCAAATACCGACCCTCCTTCTGCACAACTTAAAAATTATAAACAAAAACGCCTGATCAAAGACCAGGCGAAAAGTGGACCAACAGGGAC
>CAMVQZ010000140.1 GCA_947169745.1 uncultured Clostridia bacterium | reverse complement strand
GGAGGAGGGATTTCCAAAGGGGGGAACCTGGGTTCACCTCTTTGGCTCCGTGCCGGAGGCACGCACCGCATAGGACCAGCGGTTCATCAGGACAAACCAGACACGCACAGACTACCCCGACAACATTCAACATTATCCGCCGCCGCGCCGCGAGAGTATATTCACGCACAATCGAGCGAATGGAATGAGCGACTACGCGAACACGGGTCCAGCGTCGACGCTGCCGGGGGTTGCTTTTTTGGAGAGGATATAGTATAATTGGAGAGGCTTATAGTAAAAGCTTCCGATGATCCTTAGTGATATGGAATAAAAGAACAAAAAAATAAACAGGAGGAATACAAATGATTACAGCAGGCGATTTCAGAAATGGCGTTACATTTGATATGGACGGACAGGTAGTTACCATTGTGGAGTTTCAGCACGTAAAACCCGGAAAGGGCGCAGCTTTTGTAAGAACAAAGATCAAGAATGTCATTACCGGAGCAGTTGTTGAAAAGACCTTCAACCCCAATGATAAATATCCCACAGCCTTCATTGAGAGAAAGGATATGGAATATCTCTACAGCGACGGCGACCTTTATTACTTCATGGATAACGAGACATATGAGCAGACACCTATCAATGCAGATGTTCTCGGAGATAACTTCAAGTTTGTGAAGGAAAATATGGTATGTAAGATAATGTCATATAAGGGCAGCGTTTTCGGAGTTGAGCCTCCCACATTTGTTGTACTTGAGGTAACACAGACAGAGCCGGGCGTAAAGGGTGATACAGCAACAAACGTAACAAAGCCTGCAACCCTGGAGACAGGCGCAGAGATCAAGGTTCCGATCTTCATCAATGAAGGGGACAAGATCCAGATAGATACAAGAACAGGCGAATATATGTCAAGAGCATAGTAATATCAGCTTGTTTTATCAGGAGGGAAAAGGAATATGCAGCTTAGTGAAAAAGCAGCTTATATAAAGGGAGTAATAGAGGGTCTGGAGCTTGACCCGAAGGATAAGCAGACAAAGGCGATAAAGCTTATTGCCGATCTGCTCACAGAAATGGCAGCAGAGATCAGAGACCTGGGACAGTGCTATGACGATGTATGTGACCAGGTGGATGGAATCAGCGAGGATCTGGCAGGAGTAGAGGATCTGGTATATGACCTGGATGATGAGGGAGACGATGACGATGACTATGACTACGTTTCCTCAGAGGATGAGATTCTCTATGAGGTAACCTGTCCTACCTGCGGATGCGAGATAGGACTTGCAGAAAGCTCACTTAATGACGGCAGCATCAACTGCCCTGAATGCGGCGAGCTCCTTGAGTTCGACTATGACGAGGACGAACTTGATTCTGACGATGAGTCAGAGGAGTAATACAGAAGCTACGCAGAATCCTGTTGTAAATTCAGGGTTCTGCGCTTTTGGTTATGGATTATAGATTGGAGGTTGCTTATGCTGCTCAGATTATTCAGATCAGGACAAATAGATATCATGACAGTATTGATGTATATATTGTCCTCGCTGATAGTTATTTTTCTCGTATTGCCGCTGCATGAATGTGCCCACGGCTTCGTTGCTTCAAAACTGGGAGACGATACCGCTAAAAGACAGGGAAGGATCACCCTTGATCCCCTTGCTCATATAGATTATATGGGCGCCCTTCTTCTTCTGCTGATAGGCTTCGGCTGGGCAAAGCCTGTGCCTATAAATCCCCGGCGCTTTAAAAATCCTAAGGTGGGAATGGCGCTGACCGCCTTTGCCGGTCCCTTGTCCAATTTTCTTGCTGCGGTCTGCGCAGCGCTTTTGAGAAACGGCACGATAGTTATTCTTCTGAAAAACAATATCTATCCCTTTGCCGGATTCTGGTTCTATCTTCTGGTATTTCTGGAATTTCTTGTGACAATCAATATCGGTCTTGCGGTATTCAATTTTATCCCCATACCGCCCCTGGACGGTTCAAAGATACTTATGGCGTTTCTCCCCAATAAGACCATATTGTGGATAGCTCAGAGAGAGCAGATGATATCCATTGTACTTTTTGTAGTGATAATGATGGGCGGACTGAATGGCATACTGAATCTGGCAAACGGATATATGTCTGATTTCGTCAACTGGCTCACATGGCAGCCCTTCGCTGCGGCATTCAATTAATACTGTATACTGAGGTAAAAAAGCTTGGAAAAGATATCATACAGACTGGATGTATTTGAAGGCCCCCTTGACCTTCTTCTGCATCTGATAGAAAAAAACAAACTGAATATTTACGATATACTTATATCCGAGCTTCTGGAGCAGTATATGGAGCATATGGAGCTGATGCAGGAGCAGGATCTGGAGATAGCCGGAGAATTTCTCGATATGGCGTCCCGCCTGGTTCAGATCAAATCTGCGATGCTGCTGCCTAAGCATGAGGATGCGGATGAGATGAAAAAGGAGCTTTCCGGTCAGCTTATAGAGTATAAAAAATGCAAGCTTATCGCAAAGACCCTCGCCGGGATGTGCAGCTTTGACAGCTATTGCAGGGAACCGGAAAAGATAAAGGCGGATATGAGATACCAGCGTAGCCATCAGCCGGAATTCCTTACCGCAGCATATACTGCCGCAGTGGGAAGAGGAAAGACAAAGCTTCCGCCCAGTGAGGAATCCTTCTCCGGGATAGTAAAGAGAAGGATAGTATCCGTAAGCTCAAAGATAATCGGAGTAATGAAAAGGCTCTGGAGCGGAAAAAGTATAAAGTATAAGAATGTTTTCGAGGGCGCTAAGGATAAAAGCGAATTGGTGGCAACCTTCCTTGCGGTTCTTGAGCTTATCAAGGGAAAAAGAGTCCGCATCGAGGATGAAGGGGATGAACAGACCCTCAGACTTGTGAGCGGAGGCAAAAGCGGAGAAAAGGAGGAGCACGAATGGAAAGAGCAGACCTGAAGGCCGCTGTCGAGGCAATAGTTTTTTCCAGCGGATCGCCGGTGGAGGGAGAAAAAATAGCCCAGGCTCTGGAGATCTCTGCCGGAGAAGTGGAGGAGATCTGCGAAGGCCTGATAAAGGATTATAAAGAAAGAAAAAGCGGTATACGCTTTCTCAGACTTGGAGACAGCTACCAGATGTGTTCCGATGAAGCTTATGCCGATCAGATAAGAACAGTGATGGATCTGAAAAGAAATACCCCTCTGTCTCAGGCAGCAAGCGAGGTGCTGGCAGTTATCGCTTATAACCAGCCTGTCACAAAGGTGTTTGTGGAACAGGTCAGGGGAGTTGACTGCTCAGGCGTTGTTGCAAACCTGATATCCCGTCAGCTGATCGAGGAAAAGGGCAGACTTGAGCTTCCCGGAAGGCCTCTTGTATATGGTACAACAGAACATTTTCTCAGATGCTTCAATATTTCATCACTGAGCGAGCTCCCGCCTCTGCCGGATGACAATAAGGCAGAAATAGAGGACAAGACGGAGGATGAGGGAGAATGATCGCATTAAGGATAATCCTGATAATAATTGCAGTTATCCTGATACTCCTGATGTGTCCCCTCAGGGTTTTCGTTTTTTACAGCGACGAGCTCAGAGTAAAGCTGGGCTGGCTTTTTCTGAGATTTACTGTCGCTCCTGCTCCTCCTGAAAAACCCAAAAAGAAAAAACCGGAGCAGAAGAAAAAGGAGCAGGAGGAAAAAACGGATAAACCGCCTGCAAAGAAGGAAAGCACCGTCAAGAAGCTTATAAAAGATCAGGGCATCGAGGGTATGCTGGAGCTTATCGGAGAGATACTCAGGATAGTTACAGACGTGCTCAGAAAAACTGCTAAATACCTTGTGATAAATCGCCTTGATATCAAGGCCGTTATTGTGGGTGAGGACAGCGCAGATACTGCTATAAAATACGGCTATGTCTGCTCTGGGGTATATCCTGCTGTGGGAGCTCTTGCAAATTCCGCTAAGCTGAAAAAACACAGTGAGGATATTACAGCAGGCTTTCTATCTGAGAAATCCGCCGCTGAGCTGTATATGAAGGCAAGCATCAGACCGATATTCCTGCTTGTGATACTTGTACCGGCGGCTGTGAGAGGTATTCGTCTCTTATTGAAAATCAAAAAATAAATCCATTGCCGTACAAAGTATGCCGGTTGTTACGTTGCTGCCCTTGTGCGGCTTTTGTTATAATACAAATATCGTGAGGTGTAAAATGAAAAAAATAGTTATATATTATTCACTTGAAGGAAATACTGAATATGCGGCAGAAAAAATAGCCAGGGAAACAGGCGCAGAGACACTTAGACTTTTTCCGGAAAAGTCGTATCCCGACAGCGGCTTCCGGAAGTTTTTCTGGGGCGGCAAAAGCGCCGTTATGGGGGAGAAGCCGAAGCTGATGCCTTATGAGTTTGACAGCAACGAATATGATATGATAATTTTCGGCTCCCCTGTGTGGGCGGGTACTTTTGCTCCGCCACTGAGAACATTCATAAATGAAAATCAACTCTCCGGCAAGAGCTTTGCTGCGTTTTTCTGTCAGAGCGGTTCGGGAGGAGAAAAAGCTATTGCAAAGCTGGGAAAGCTTCTGGGAACAGAAGGCTTCAGGGCTGAGACTGTACTTACAGACCCGAAGAGCAATCCCACAGAGGAAAACGAAAGGAAGCTTGCCGATTTCTGCGATGCTTTAAAGGATTAAAGGATGGATTTATGCGGATTATTGTGTCTGGTTTTGTCCTGATGAGCCGCTGGTTCTGTGCGGTTTATTCGTGTCTGGTTTGTCCTGATGAACCGCCGGTTCTGTGCAGTGCGTGCCTTCGGCACGGGGTCAAAGGGGGACCCACAAAGGAGGGCTGCGCCCC
>CAMVQZ010000139.1 GCA_947169745.1 uncultured Clostridia bacterium | reverse complement strand
TCCGTGCCGAAGGCACGCACCGCACAGAACCAGCGGTTCATCAGGACAAACCAGATACGCACATACTACCCTGACAACATTCAACATTACCTGCTGCCGCGCCGCGAGAGTATATTCACGCACGACAGAGCGAATGGAATGAGCGATTACGCGAGCACGCACCAGCGTCGACGCTGGGCGCTGGAAAGAAATTCCTTTACATAAATGATGTATTCGTGTAAAATAGTTATTAAGCAGTAACAGATATTTTGCTGCGGCAAGGGGAAAGGGGGACAGGAGATAATGAAATTGTTTTTAAAGCGTGACATTTCTGCAGACCTGACAAGCTTTGTTGTCTATGATGACAAAGCCAGACCCTTATATACAGTTCTCTGCAACGCAGAGACGCCCTCTAAGCAGCATATAATCGACCGGGAGGATAATGTCTGTTCGGTGATAAAATACAACAGCTTTCTGATGAATTATTTCACTCTCCGCTGCTCAGGAAGGTTTTATATCCTTGTTCCCTGTATCGGGGACAGCTTCGCCTTTGCGATCTACGGCAGTACCTACCGTTTTTCCGGCGATCCCGGTTCCGGGCGCTTTTCAATGTTCAGCTCGGACGGTGAGATAAAAATGACCCAGAAAAAACACCTTGACGAAACAGGGGAGAGTTATGAGCTGGATATCCTTGATGAGGAGCATCAGCTGTTTATGCTGTCTGTTGCAATTTGTGCGGATATGTATATGACCCTGACAGAAAATAATAACGACCCCTGTCCCATATGAGGCAGAGGTCGTTGCAGCTTTACAGCGCAGCCGCCGGCGGCGCTTTTTTTACTGTCCTTTACTATACTTTACTATTCTTTACTATTCTTTACTTTACTTTTCTTTATGGCGTTTTTCCGGGAAAAACTATGGAATAATTATTTCAGAAAAGTATTCTTCCTGGAAATATTGTCTTTTTTTGATAAGCTCATCGAATAGTGGTCTGGGAATATTTCTTTTCGAGAATTACAGAACCATCCTTATTGCTGTACCGCAGGATAATGCACACAGAGTCATCACCAGTAGCCTCATGAATTTTTGTCAGAAGCTCGTGGAAAGCCTTTGTATACTGAGAGCCGGAAAGGGTGACGGAGAGTTTTTTTCTGAGAGCGTCCTTTTGCGCCGAGGACAGTTTTTTCTTCATTTTGATATCATAGACCAGGTCCGTATCATTTTTCATATCGATATTCACGGACACATCGTCGGAATCATATTTTTTCTTTTCTTCCTTAAGCATTGCCTGGAATTCATCTGATTTTATGTACTCCCTGATGCTGAGATAGCCGGAGCTTTCGACAGAGATAGAAGCGCTGGCGGCAGCATTGTTTTTACCGTCACCGGATCTGAAGCTAAGCAATGAACATCCCGACGCTCCGATCAGAAGTGCTGTGCAGGCGAACACAGCAAAGGTTTTTCTTTTCATTTCAGACACCTCCATATTCTTTCCCTGATTATATCACTATCCCAATCCCACGTCAACCAGCCCAGCGTCGCAGCGTGACGCTGCACCCATATTCGCGGCAGCGTGACGCTGGTGCGTGCTCGCACTGAGCAATTCGCGTAGTCGCTCGCTTGCGCTCGCTCGACTGTGCGTGCATATACTCCCGTGGCGCGGCGGCAGGTAATGTTGAATGTTGTCGGGATTGTCTGTGCGTGTCTGGTCTGTTTTTTCTGAGGCGATAGTCTCTGCAGGGCGTGCCTTCGGCACGGAGTCAAAGGGGGACCCACAAAGGAGGGCTGCGCCCCCCTTTGAGTTTGCCCCCTTTGAAAATCCCCCTCCTTAAACCCCCTGCTGTGTTTGTCGGGTAGTCTTTATGCTGAGGGCGGCTGGGTATGTGCCGGGCAGAACGTATATGTAAGCTGTAGGTTTATATGAAAACAGAGGCTGCATATGTTCCTCCGTTTCCGTTCACCGAACCAGAGGTTCATACGCTCCTTCGTCAGCCGTCAGCACGTTCGGCTCAAAGAAAAGGAGGAGGGATTTCCAAAGGGGGGAACCTGGGTTCACCTCTTTGGCTCCGTGCGAAGCACGCCTGCATAGACTGCCGGCTCAGAAAAAACAAACCAGACACAAAAAAAGCTTACTATAAAAGAAGCGAAGCGACGACCACAATTATTCTTTATCATTCTTCACTTTTCATTCTTCATTTCTTCCGTCAGCCGGCGCTTTTCCTCCTGCTTTGCCGGATCCTTCAGATCCTCGTAGGAAAACAGCATTGTTCCGGAAAAACCGTATTTCAGTGAAAGCTTTTCCTGTCTTGCAATATTGTCGCTGTGAAGCTTCCAGGTACCGTTGTCGGCGTCTGTTCCTGCCTTGTAAAATGCAAGCCCGGCATAAAAGGTGACATCGGAATCCTTCATCATTTCCTTCCAGATACCTGCGGCCTTCTCAAAGGGGAGAGTGGGGTGTTCCTCGCTGACATACAGCTGAGGGCAGATATAATCAGCATAGCCCCTGATCCGGCACCATTTGCGTACATCAGCGCCCATTCTAAGATCATTTTCCGGATCGCATTGTGGAGATATTCCGAAAACACAGTCACTGCGCTGTGAATGTACAGCGCTGAAAATCCCTGCCACAAGCATATCAATATTGATTGTTTTGTTTTTGATGTCAATATTTTCCGGATAAAAATAATCGTCGATCTGTATACCGTCCACATCATAATTCCTGACAATTTCCCTTACACCGTCGATAATCAGCCTGCGAACCTCAGGGTATGCAGGGTCAAGATATACTGTGCCGCCGTATTTTAAAATATATTTATCGTTTGACTTATCGCTGTCATTGAGCCATTTTACGCAGGGGTTGTTCTGAGATAATGTTCCCGGAGTTTTTTCAAGGCTGACCCTCATAGGGTTGACCCAGGCGTGAAATTTCAGACCGTATTTTTTAGCTGTTTCTAGCGCAATTTCAAGGGGATCAAAGCCGGGATCCTTTCCCTGTTCTCCGGAAATCAGATGAGAGAAGGGGAAGAGCTTTGAGGGATAATAGCTGTCACAAAAAGGCCGCACCTGATAAATGACTGTATCGGCGCCGATATCCCTGATATCCTTCATAATTGTTTCTGTTTTGCTTCTGAATTTTTCCTCATTTCCCCGGTCTTTGCCCATATCTGTTGTTATATATGATACCCACACGCCCCGGAAAAGGGCGGGGGATGTGTTGTTATTATCGGTTGTTACTGAGCTTTCCGGCTGTGGGGTGGAGGAAGTCTCCTTCGGAGGAGAGCTTTCATTTTCCGCACTCTGAAAAAGCATTTTTGTCGCTGCAAGGATAATGACAAGAATAAGAGCCGGCAAGAGAAGTCGCTTAATTGTTTTTTTCATATGGAGCAGTCCTTTTGAATCGATTGTTATATGTTTTATCATGCTCGGATTTCCGGTATTCCACTCAGCGGTCATTTCGTGTCTGGCTTGTTCTGATGTACCGATATTTTTGTGCAGTGCGTTCCTCCGGCACGGGACAAAAGGGGGGCGAGTGCTCGCACCGAATCGACAGCGGAGGCACTCCGCCGCAAACACGGGTGCAGCGTCACGCTGGTGATTATTTATCTCTGTCTTGAAAACTGCTCCGAAATAGTATATAATTAAGGCAACACCGCACAGAGATTGCGCGTCAGATTTCGAGCATAATTTTTTGTCAGATTGACAAAATCGACGCAGGAATACTGACGTATTTCAAGGAGATTTTGGCGAAAATGACGGAAAATTTGCCGAAAGATGGCGTGCAAAGCCGTCAGGCGGTCGCCCAGCGGTGTTGCCTTAAGCCGGTATTGTGAAATCTATAATTTTACAGGATGGTAATATTTATGAAAAAGATCGGGTTGTTTATTCTTACTGCTTCTCTTGCAGTGTGTATGCTTAGCGGCTGCGGTAATGATTCAGGGAGCGGAAGCTCAGGCAGCAGTCAGAAACCGGCAGTTTCTTCGACCGGGAATACCTCAGGAAACGAGTCCTCAGATGAAGCGTCTATCGAGCTTACAGATATGAAGCCTATGGGTGATTTCAATGACGGATATTTATCGATCAGCTTGTATCGTGTAAAAAGCTATGACAGCCTGAAGAACAGCAAGGGAGAGGAAGTTAAGCCGAAGGACGGTAATAAGTTTATTGTCGCATTTATGGGAGTAGAAAACCTGAAAAAGGACCAGATAGGCTATCTGATTATCAATAATCTGTTTCTTAGTTATGACGGCGGAAAGCAGCCGGCTGAAACCGGGGGAGATTACGGCAAGACAGATAATACAGAACAGATGTATGCTGATATTGATAGTGGTGCAACTGTTACCGGCTTTGTTGTTTTTGAAGTGCCGGGGGATAAGAACGAATTCAAAATGACCTATGAGGGCTGTGAAAACAGCATTGAAATAAAGGAAGCAGATATTATCAAGGGATAAAAGAAGCCTGCGGGTACATCAGGCTTTATCATTATACGGACTTGTACTCAGGGATATTACTAAGGAGTAAAGATGGAATATATTAAAGCGGCGGTTCTGATATATGCTGTGGTTATCAATCTGATTGCAGTATTTATCACGATATATGACAAAAAGATATCCAAAAAAAGGGGCAGAAAAAGAAGGGTACCCGAAAGTACCCTTTTGCTTTTTGCAGCCCTGAGCGGATGTATCGCGATGTACATAACCATGCGGATGATACATCACAAGACAAAGCATCCAAAATTTATGATCGGCATCCCGGCTATATTTTTTGCAGAGCTGTTGTGCGCTGCCGGGATAATGAGGCTTCTGAATATTTACTGATAGTGAAGGCCTGAGAGATCAGACCTTCTTTTTCTTTTTCCTGTCAAATTCCGGGTTAAAGGCATAGAAATTCCTGCTGTCCAGCTTATCGGTGACAATCCGGAGTAGCTCGCCGAA
>CAMVQZ010000138.1 GCA_947169745.1 uncultured Clostridia bacterium | reverse complement strand
ATGGTCGGTATCCTCTTTACACAGATCTGACAACCGCGCCACGAAAGTATATGTATGCAATACCGAGCGAGTGAAAACGAGCGATAACGCGAACACGCTCAGTGCGAGCACGCACCGAACATGGGTGCAGCGTCACGCTGCCGAATCGCTCAGTGCGAGCACGCACCCGCGACGCTGGTTGACAAAGGGGGCGGATGTACGTAAAATATAGGTACGGGAGAAAGGCTTGTGAGTTTTGTCGGAGGTGACGGTTCTATGATATATGTTACAGGGGATACCCACGGAGATACAGATACGCTGATGAATGGCAGGCACATTCCCGACGGACGTAAGCTGTGCAGGGATGATATAATGATAGTGTGCGGAGACTTCGGTTTTGTTATGCACGCTGATAAATTTGAAGGAAGATATTCCGACGAATGGAAGCTTGACCGGCTTGAAAAGGAATATCCCTGTGAATTGCTCTTTGTCTCCGGCAACCACGAAAACTTTAACCGGCTGGAAACCTGTCCGGCGGAAGAAAGATACGGCGGAAGCGTCAGAAGAATACGGAAAAATATCTTCCTGCTCAGACGCGGAGAGGTATATAATATCGAAGGAAAAAGCTTTTTCACTTTCGGAGGCGCATACAGTACAGACAGAGCCTTCAGAAAAAGAAAATGAATCCTGGTGGCCTAAGGAGCTGCCCTCGCCCCGGGAGTACAGTAATGCAGTAAATAATCTGAAAAAATATAAGAACAGCTTTGACTATATCATCACCCACACCTGTCCCTACAGACTTATACCTATGATGGGAAAATACTGTGACCCACATGAGGCGGAGCTTTCAGGATTTCTGGACTGGATATTTACAGATGTGAAATTCAGCAGATGGTTTTTCGGACACTGGCATACCGACAGGGAATTTTACGGCGGAAAAATCATCGGGTGCTATGAGACTGTTTACAAAATCAATGACAAATAAAGGAGAAATGAAAATGGATAATATAATTCTTATCGGGATGCCCGGCTGCGGAAAAAGTACTGTTGGAGTGGTTCTCGCAAAGGCTATGGGATACAGGTTCCTTGATTCCGACCTTCTGATACAGGAAACGGACGGGAGACTTCTCTGCGATATTATCGAGGAAGAAGGTATCGACGGCTTTAATGAGATTGAAAACAAAATCAATGCCTCTATAGATGTCAGAAAAACTGTTATCGCCACCGGAGGAAGCGTTATTTACGGAAAGGAAGCTATGGAGCACCTGAAAAGCATAGGAACTGTGGTTTATATCAAGCTTCCCCTCAGCGAGATCAGGAAGCGTCTCGGCGACCTGACAAAAAGGGGTGTTTCCATCAGGGACGGACAAAGCCTTGAGGAGCTTTTTGAGGAACGGTCTCCTCTTTATGAAAGCTATGCAGATATCACCGCAGATGAAAAAAATATGACAATTTCAGAAACAGCCCTGTATATCAGGGATATGGTGAAAAAAGATCAGCGAGGTGAAGGTATTGATAACAAGTAAGGATAATTCTCTTGTAAAGGAAATTTCAAAACTGATTTCAAGCTCCAGAGAGAGAAGATCAAGGGAGCTTTTTGTCGCAGAGGGTCTCAGACTTTGTACGGACGCTGTTTCCTCCGGAGCCGCTGTCAGATATTTTCTCTCTACTCCCCAGGCAAAGGAAAAGGAACCTGAGGCCTTCGGGAAAATAGCCGCTGTTTCCGAAAATATAATTGAGGTCTCACCGGAAATAATGGTAAAAATTTCGGATACGGATCATCCTCAGGGATTTCTGTGCGTTATAAGCAGCGCCTCCGGAAAAAAGCTTGATGAAATAAAGAAAAACGGCAGATATGCCGCACTTGAAAATATTTCCGACCCCTCAAATCTTGGAACGATCCTCAGAACTGCAGAGGCTCTGGGTGTCGACGGAGTGATACTCTCAAAGGGCTGCTGCGATATTTATTCCCCGAAAGTCGTCCGGGGCAGTATGGGGGCGGTATTCAGGGTGCCGTTCCGTATTGAGGAGGATCTCACAGGCTTTATTGCAGCTCAGACAGAAGCCGGGATCATTACATATGCATCCACTCCCGGAAATGCCGGGGATATCGCCGGATGCGATTTTTCGGGAGGCGGGATAATGCTTATCGGTAATGAGGCTAACGGACTGAAGGATGAAACTATCGGTGTCTGCTCCTGCCGGGTTCGTATAAATATGAAGGGCAGAGCGGAATCACTCAATGCCTCTGCCGCAGCAGCTATCCTGCTTTATGAAATGCTGAAATAAAAATAACACGTTTTTTCAGAATAAGTTATCTCTGACTGAATGTTACCTATAATGGATACAGGGCATATAATATTATAAAGATGCTCCCGGCTTCAATGGCAAAACGGAGGTTATTATGGAAAAGATAAAATGCTTCGGTATTATCGGGGGAGATAAACGTCAGCTGTACTGCGCCTGCGGACTTGCGGCAGACGGCTTTGATGTCATCCTCTGCGGCTTTGACAGGTCAGAGGATCCTCCGGAGCTCCCGTCCCGGGATCCTGAAAGTACTATTTCGGAAAGCGACGCTCTGATCCTGCCGGTACCGGTATCCAGAGACGGAAAAACTGTATTCTCTCCCCTGTCTTACGAAAATATTGATCTCAGATATTGTCTTGAGCTTTGCGGCAAGGATAAGCCGGTATTTTTCGGTGTTTACGGAAAAGCAGAGCCTTCTGTCTTTGAGGGGCACAGGGCGTACTGCTATGGCTCAAGAAATGACTTTGCAGCGGCAAATGCAGTTCCCACAGCTGAGGGCGCTATAATGACAGCTGTATCGGAAAGCACCAGGTGTATCACACTTTCCCCATGTCTTGTGACAGGCTATGGCAGGATCGGACGTGTGCTTGCATTTATGCTCAGGGGAATGGGAGCCGATGTTACTGTCAGCGCAAGAAAAAGCGAGGATCTGGAACTGATCAGAGCCGCCGGAATGAAAGCAGTCCATACCGCAAATATCACGGGAAGATACGATTTCATCTTCAATACCGTGCCGGCTATGGTACTGGACAGAGATACTCTCAGCAGGTGTGCAGCCGGTCTCGTCATAGATCTTGCTTCTCCTCCCGGAGGAGTTGACGATAAGGCAGCAGAGGAATTATCAGTCAGGGTTATACACGCCCTTTCCCTCCCGGGAAAAACTGCGCCGGAAAGCGCCGGGGACATCATTAAAAAAACTGTATACAATATCATCAGGGAGGAAGATATATGAAAGGGATGACCGTCGGCTTTGCGATATGCGGCTCCTTCTGTACAATAGAAAAAGCCCTGAAGCAGATGAAAGCTCTGAAAAATTCCGGCTATGAGATCCTGCCGGTGGTCTCATTCAATGTGTATAACACCGATACCCGGTTCGGAAGTGCAGAGGAAATCATTGATAAAGCTGAGGAAATTTCAGGCAAGAGGGTTATATCCACTATCGAGGATGCTGAACCTATCGGACCTATGGGTATGACTGATATTATGCTGGTGGCTCCCTGCACCGGGAATACCGCCGCAAAGCTTGCCGGGGCAGTCACAGACACTCCGGTGACAATGGCTGTCAAGTCACACCTGAGACAGCAGAAGCCTGTACTCATATCAATTGCCACAAATGACGCTATCGGCGCTTCTGCTCAGAATATCGGACGTCTGCTCAATACCCGGCATTATTATTTTGTGCCCTTCGGTCAGGATGATCCTGATAAAAAGCCCAATTCCCTTGTGGCACATTTTGAACTGATACCCAGGGCTCTGGAGATGGCTCTCTCAGGGAAACAGCTCCAGCCGCTGTTATCATAAAAAACAAAGCCGACCGTCATTCCCCATCAGGGCGACGGCCGGTTTTTTTCAGCTCTTTGCATATGTTTTATTGTTTTCGACCTTAAGTCCTTTTCCGGAGAGAGGATACTGCTGCTTCTTCTTTCCGGACTGACCCTCCTCGCTGAAAATGACAAGGGGATCCTTTATTTCATCGGATACGTTATATGTATAAACGTCATCCTTGCCCTTTTCCATCTTTGCGCCGGGCCACTTGCCGTTGTTCTGGCTGTTATCATCTGACGCATAGACATATGCGTAAATATTTCCCTTCCAGTCGGAGGGCTTTTTGAATTTTATAGTAATAGAAGATGTGCCGAGAGTAGTGCTGTTTGCAGAATACTTTTCATCCTCCTTGACCTCAAGTCCGGGATCGAACTGCTTCGGATACTGATGCTTGCCCTCGTTGTCATTGAATATTACAAGAGGATCTTTTATCTTTGAGCTTACCTTATATGTATATTTGCCGCCGATATATTCCATCTTTTCGCCCGGCCACTTGGCATTGTTATCATCCTTGTTATCCTTTGAATATACATAAGCATATACAGAGTCGCCCCATTCATCAGGCTTTACAAAGGAGATACTGATATCCTTGGGCTCATTGCTGTCTCCCGAACCGCCCTTGACGATAAACACAACGATCACTATCATGGCGATAACAAGTACAGAAATGAGAATTATGGGAACGATAAGGCTCTTCTTGTTTGTTGTAGGAGCCTTGATAACATCGAAGGTCTCGCCCTTCATCTGCTTACCGTCGAATTTCATTGGTGCTGCAGGAGTGCTGTTGTCCTCTGTAAAGGCTGTATAGCTCTGCTGCTCCTCGGAGATACTCTTGTCCTCCTGTATCCTCTTCTTCAGTGATTTTACATAGGAATCCTGATCGAAATTGGGATCCGGACGCTTGTCTGCGTTCATGGGAGTTGCGCTCCACTGTCTCTGGGCAGGAGCAGACGGTTTTGACTGATTTGCAGGTGCCTTGGGAGCTGCCGGCTTTGAGCCCTGCTGTGCGAAATCTGCCGGGTTTGATGACCACTGCTTCTTTGCAGGCGCTGACGGCTGTGCAGGAGCTGCCGGTTTTGCAGACGCTGCCGGCTTTGCAGGAGCTGCCGGCTTTGTGCCCTGCTGTGCGAAATCTGCCGGGTTTGATGACCACTGCTTCTTTGCAGGCGCT
>CAMVQZ010000137.1 GCA_947169745.1 uncultured Clostridia bacterium | reverse complement strand
AAGAAGGGAAGGATCCCTGAAGCTGTAGCCTATACTCTTTTCAAGCTCTCTCATTTCTTTACTCCTTTATAAGCGCGATCTGCTTTTCTATCTTTTCTATTGCTCCGGCAGAGGCAAAATCCGCCGCTACCCGGATGGCGGCAGCAACCGCAACAGCATTTGCGCTGCCGTGGGTCTTTACCACCGGCTTTTTAACTCCCAGTACCACAGCTCCGCCGTACCGGTTATAATCAAAGTACTGCTTGAGCTGATAAAGATCCTTTTTCAGTATCAGGGCAGCCAGCTTTGTTTTCATATTCTTATAAAAAACGCCCTTGATCTTTCCGAAAAGCTCCTTTGCGGCGCCCTCGTACATTTTTGCAATAATATTTCCTGTAAATCCATCGGCAACGATAACATCAGCCACACCCGCTGGTATATCTCTCGCTTCCACATTTCCGATGAAATTCAGATCCGTTTCCCGGAGCAGGGCAAATGCCTCATGCTGCAGGGGTCCTCCCTTGTGATCCTCTGTACCTACATTTGCAAGGGCGACCCTGGGATTTTCTATTCCCAGGATGTTTTCCATATATACAGACCCCATTATTCCGAACTGACGGAGCATCTCAGGTCTGACCTCCACATTTGCTCCTCCGTCTATGAGCATAAAGGGGCCCTTTGAGGTGGGCATAATAGGTGCAAATGCCGGACGCTTTATTCCCTTTATCCGCTTTATCAGAAGAGTTGCTCCTGTGATGAGAGCGCCGCTGTTTCCTGCTGTCACAAAGGCGTCTCCCTTTCCGGCGGCGCAGAGCCTGAGGCCCTCGGCCATAGATGAATTTTTCTTTTCCTTCATTATGGATGTGGGATCGTCCTCCATGGATATCTCATCCCCGGCATCAAAAAGCTCCAGACCGGAGATATCCAGAGAATTTTCCTCAGCGCATATCCGGATCCTTGCAATATTTCCCACAAGCGCAATATCTGTTCCGGGGTTTTCCTTTTTTGAAAGGATACAGCCCTCCAGTACAGCCTTCGGAGCATTATCCCCTCCGAAGGCATCAATCAAAACCAACATATCCTGACCTCACTAAATCTGTATTATTTCATTCCTGACTGCAAAGCATTTTTTCCAGAAGCTCCAGTGACCTTGCGGCATAGGCGCCTGCCCTTTCTCTTTTATCCCTGATATGCTCAGGGAGAGGGGGCAGTATCCCTAAATTCGCTCCCATAGGCTGAAAATCTCCCGACTGAGAATTTGCCACATAATTTGCAAGAGCTCCTGTCATTGTTTCTACCGGAAAAATCAACGGACTCTTTCCGGTAATTCTCCTTGCAGCGTTTATCCCGGCAACAAGACCCGAGGACGCTGATTCCATATATCCCTCGACTCCGGTCATCTGTCCGGCAAAAAACAACTCCGGCCTTTCCCTCATAGAATAATCGGGAGAAAGCAGACGGGGGGAATCAAGGAATGTATTTCTGTGCATCACCCCGTATCGGACATACTCCGCATTTCGGAGTGCAGGTATCATTCCGAATACCCTTTTCTGCTCCGGAAATCTCAGATTCGTCTGAAAGCCCACCAGATTATACATTGTCTTTTCGTTGTTTTCCGTTCTCAGCTGCAGAACCGCCCAGGGTCTGTGTCCTGTTTTCGGATCCCGCAACCCCACAGGCTTCATCGGCCCGAAGCGCAGGGTATCAAGCCCCCTCTGGGCAAGTATCTCCACAGGCATACAGCCCTCATAGACCTTTGGATCCATCACATCCACATCATGTCTGGGAGCTCTTTCTGCCTTGATAAGCTCTGCGTGGAAGCTTTCATACTCTTCCTTATTCATAGGGCAGTTTATATATGCGTCGTCTCCGCCCTTGTCATATCTTGAAGCCATAAAGGCATTTTCCATATCTATGCTTTCAGCAAGCACCACAGGAGCCGCCGCATCAAAGAAATGAAGCGAATCTCCGCAAAGCTCCTTGATCCTCTCCGAAAGCGCTCCGCTTGTCAGGGGGCCTGTGGCCACAACAGTCACTCCCTCAGGGGGAAGCTCTGTCACCTCTCCGGGTATCAGCTCAATGAGAGGCTCCTCCCTCAGACGGCTTGTCACCATCCCGGAAAAAGCGTCCCTGTCCACAGCCAGCGCTCCTCCGGCAGGCACACGGGAGCTGTCGGCGCATTCCATCAGAAGGGAGCCCATTCGTCTCATTTCCTCCTTCAGAAGTCCCGCCGCGCTTTCAAGCCTTGCGGCCTTCAGGGAATTGGAGCATACAAGCTCGCAGAGCAGATCGCTTTTATGGGCAGCTGTCTTTTTTTCCGGCTTCATCTCATAGAGCCGTACATTTATTCCTCTTTTTGCTATCTGCCACGCCGCCTCACATCCGGCGAGACCGGCGCCTATGACATTTACATACACTATCCTGTTCTCCCTCCGCCATTTCATCAGTCAAAAAAGCTCTTACTTCTCCAGTGCTTTTATCTCATCGCTCATCAGGAATTCATCTATTTCCCTTTTCAGCTTTGCCACAGGAAGCCCCACAACATTGTAGTAATCTCCCTTTATGCCCTTTACGAACATTGCACCCTTTGTCTGGATGCCATAGCCCCCTGCCTTATCATAAGGCTCGGAGGTAGTTATATATTCCTCGATCTCCTTTTCGGAAAGATCATAGAATTCCACCTCGGTAACCACAGAAAAGCTCACGCTCTTTCCCATATAATAGATACAGCAGCCTGTCACAACCTTGTGGACATTTCCCGAAAGCATATTCATCATTATCCTGGCGTCATTTGTATCCCTGGGCTTATTGAGGATCTGACCGTCGCAGATCACCGATGTATCGCAGCCGATGACAAGACACTTTTCCCTGCCGTGGGATACCATTTCCGCCTTTGCGCAGGCAAGGTATTCCGGGCATTTCTCAACATCCAGATCTCTCGGTACCAGCTCTCTTATATCCGAGGGCTGAACACGGAATTCTTCATATATCATTGAAAGAAGCTTTTTTCTTCTTGGTGAAGCAGAAGCAAGTATTACATCCATTTTTATCTCTCCTTAGTTTTCGATGAGAAGCTTATATATCTGTCCTTTTTTGAAGCCGGTAAGCTCCGCAGCCTCCTTTGCGGCAGCGGAAGCAGACGCTCCCTTTTCCATTCTTGTCTTAGCCAGCATAACTGCGCTTTCGATAGTTTCCGGCTGCTGCTCCTCTTCCCCGCAGCCCTTTATAACCAGAACGATCTCTCCCTTGAGAGAGCCGTCTGCATATTTTTCCGACGCATCCCGCAAAGTTGTGTGAATCACCTGCTCATGGAGCTTTGTTATCTCCCTGACGATGGATATTTCCCTGTCTCCGAAGGCCTCATACATATCCTCAAGGGTCGCAGGAAGCTTATGTGGCGCCTCGTAAAAAATCATTGTCCGCTTTTCTCTTACAAGAGAATTCAGATGCTCCCGGCGGCTCAGCTTATTCACGCTGAGAAAGCCTTCAAAGGTAAACCGTCCTGTGGGAAGTCCGGAGATTGCAACAGCGCTCATTGCAGCCGTAGGTCCCGGCACAGCGCAGACCTCTATGCCGCTGTCGATGCAGCTCCTTACAAGCTGTTCCCCCGGATCCGAGATACATGGCATACCTGCATCTGTCACAATTGCGCAGCTTTCACCGGAAATGATTCGGGAGCATATCTCCTCGCCTCTTTCCCTGGCGTTATATTTATGATAGCTGAGCATAGGCGTATGTATATCAAAGCGGTTGAGGAGCTTCACAGTTACTCTTGTATCCTCCGCCGCAATAAAATCAGCTTCCTTAAGCGTTTCGACAGCTCTCGGCGAAAGATCGGAAAGGTTTCCGATAGGCGTACCGACAACATAGAGCCGTCCCTTCATAGATATTCCTCCTTATATTTTCCGTAAATGCTTATCATTTCATCGGAAAATCCTCCGTTTTTTCCCTCTATAAAAAGCACCGGCTCCACTACAAGACCTCCGGGACGTCCTCCCAGTCTGCCTTCGATAAGAAAAAGCTTCGGCGCCTTCTCCGGACGCTGCTGGACAAGTCTCAGTCTCTTGGGCTCGATCCCGTGAGCTCTCATTGCCTCCATAACATCACAAAGACGCTCCGGGCGCTGGCACATACAGAGCCTGCCGGAAAACCTCAGAAGAGAAGCCGCTGCAGCACAGATATCATCCGCTGTGCACATACTCTCGTGACGGGCTATAAGGCGGGACTGGCTGCTGCTTTTTATCCCTGCTCCGCTGGCGGTATAGGGCGGATTACAGACCACGATGTCAAAAGCTCCGAAGGGAACCTTTCCCCTGAGCTCTCTGAGATCGGAATTTACTACCGTTATCCTGTCCTCCACATTATTCATAGCGGCGCTTCTCCTGAGCATATTGCAGGCGTCCTCCTGAATTTCCACAGCCCATACGCTCTCCGGGACTCCTCCCCGGAGCCATATCAGGGGTATAGGGCCGCATCCGCTGCCCAGGTCGCAGGCCTTGTCCTTTTTCCTCGGGGAAGAAAAATGAGCAAGAAGAACCGTATCTGTCCAGAGCTTATGCTGCTCTGATACAATTATCCTGAAGCCGCCGCCAAGCGGCTCTGTTTTTTCTTCTTTTATGCCCAAGCTCCCACCTCCGGAAATAATTATACATATGTATTGTACCACAAACAAGAACTAATTTCCACCATATGAAAAAAAAAACCAGGTGCCAGCGTGACGCTGGACCCGTGTTCGCGTAGTCGCTCATTCCATTCGCTCGGTCGTGCGCGCATATACTCTCGCGGCGCGGCATCCGGCGCCCGGTCTCGCAGATGCTTCCTTGACCTCCGCCGCCGCAGCCTTTACAGGCTGCTATTCGCGGCTGGCTTGCTCTGACCTACAGCATTTACTTCCCTGAAAGTTTGCGCCTGGCTTTATGAATTGCGTGCCTTTGGCACGGGCAGCGTCGACGCTGGTGCGTGCTCGCACTGAGGCAGCGTGACGCTGCACCCGTGTTCGCGTAGTCGCTCATTCCATTCGCTCGGTCGTGCGCGCCTTTACTATCGTGCCGCGGCGATAGATAGTGAGATATTGTTATCGGGGCAGTCTGTGCGTGTCTGGTTTGTCCTGATGAACCGCTGGTTCTATGCGGTGCGTGCCTTCGGCACGGGGTCAAAGGGGGACCCACAAAGGAGGGCAGCGCCCCCCTTTGAGTTTGCCCCCTTTGAAAATCCCCCTCCTTAAACTCCCTGCTGTGT
>CAMVQZ010000136.1 GCA_947169745.1 uncultured Clostridia bacterium | reverse complement strand
GACAGAGCGAGTGGAAACGAGCGAAAACGCGAACACGGGTGCAGCGTCACGCTGCCCGGATGCCGCGCGACGGTAGTTTATGTACGCACGACAGAGCGAGTGGAAACGAGCGAAAACGCGAACACGGGTGCAGCGTCACGCTGCCCGGATGCCGCGCGACGGTAGTTTATGTACGCACGACAGAGCGAGTGGAAACGAGCGAAAACGCGAACACGGGTGCAGCGTCACGCTGCCCGGATGCCGCGCGACGGTAGTTTATGTACGCACGACAGAGCGAGTGGAAACGAGCGAAAACGCGAACACGGGTGCAGCGTCACGCTGCCCGGCGCGTGGGGGTTGTAAATGGAGGGATTTTATTCTATAATAGAGATAATGTCAAAAACTATAGAAAAATGGTGTTAGCCTATGAAAAAATTTTTAGCCATATCAGCCTGTAAAATTCTGCGGTTTGTCGGAAAGCTTCTTGGGAAGGGCAGCAGCCTTCCGGGGAAAATAGCTCTGAAAATCTGCCCGGACATTCTGAGCAGGGTTCAGCTGCCGGAATACATCATAGCCGTAACCGGAAGCAACGGAAAGACCTCAACTGTTGAAATGATCGCGCACATTCTCACCCGGAACGGAAAGACAGTCTCATGGAACAAGGAGGGCTCCAATCAGATAGAGGGAGTCACGACTCTTGTTCTGGGAAGCTCAACCATGGGTGGCAGGGTCAAAAGCGATATTATGCTTATCGAAAGTGATGAGAGATTTGCAAAATACACCTTCAGGTATATCAAGCCTACCCATTATGTAATAACAAATCTCTACAGAGACCAGCTCACCCGTAACGGACATCCGGAGTGGGTATACGAAGCGCTCAGCGAAAGCATCTATCCTGAAACTCAGCTCATACTCAATGCGGACGATCCCCTCGTATCCCATTTCGGCTACGGCAGGGAGGATGTTATCTGGTTCGGCGCGGATAAGCTTTCCACTGATGAAGAGAATCCGGTCACTGTATATAACGACGGCGCATATTGTCCCCACTGCAACGGGAAAATGAAATATTCCACCCACCACTATAATCATATCGGCCACTACGAATGTACAGCCTGCGGCTATAAACGCCATAACACAGACTATACAGTAACTGCTGTCGATCTGGAAAAGGGCATAGCCGTCATTGACGGAAAACATACGATTTCCCTGGCTCTCAGGTCTCTTTACAATATTTATAATATCCTGGCAGCGTATACTGTTGCTTCCATCGTGGGAATAGACGGAGAAAAGATTGCTGCGGATATGAGCGATTATGTAATGAAAAACGGCAGGGTCATAACCTTTGAGATAGGTGAAAGGAAGGGGATGATGCTGACCTCCAAGCACGAGAACAGCATTTCCTATGACCAGTCCATCAGGATAGCCGCAGCGGATAAACGTGGCTGCGATGTAATGTTCATTGTAGACGCAGTAAGCAGGAAGTATTTCACCAGCGATGTATCCTGGCTGTGGGATATAGACTTTGAGATGCTGCAAAGTGACAACATCCACTCAGTGATACTTGCAGGAAAATACTGCAATGATCTGGCGTCGAGATTTTCGTATACAGATATCCCGCAGGAGAAGATAACTGTTGTAGAGGATATCGGGGAAGCATACGGGCTTCTTAAAAATGACAGGCAGGAATATATCTATGTGATAACCTGTTTCTCAGATAAAGGCAAATTCCTTGCTTTGTTATAATGGAGGGCAAAAATGAAAATACTTCATCTGTATTATGATCTTATGGATCTCTATGGGGAATATGCAAATATCAAGGCTCTGGAAAGGATCCTCAGCTTCAATTCCATAGAATACACTACTGATAAAAAAACAATAGGGGATACCTTTGAGCCCGGAGAATATGACTTCATTTACATAGGCTCCGGCACGGAAAAAAAGCAGAAGATTATCCTGGAGGATATCCGCAGCCGCAGCTCACAGCTCAGGGAATATATCGAAAGCGGAAAAACCGCCCTGTTTACCGGAAACTCCTTTGAGATACTGGGGAAGAGCATTACAGCAGCAGACGGAACAGAGTATGAGGGTCTGGGAATTGCTGATTTTACAGTGACGGAACAGAACAAACGAAGGATAACATCGGATGTGATACTCAGTGCCGATTTCACAGACAGGGAACTGGTGGGTTTTATCAACAAGTGCAGCGAGATCAGCGGCATCAGGGAGCATCTTTTCAGGGTCGTGATGGGGATCGGAGACAACAGCGAAGAAGCCTATGAGGGTATCCGCATAAAAAATACCCTCGGCACCCATCTCACAGGGCCGGCGATGATGAAGAATCCTCATTTTCTCGGATATGTTGCTTCACTCATCACCGGAAGGGATGAGCTTTCCACCGACTGCTTCTCTTATGAAAAGAACGGCTACGAGGTCACCCTTTCCGAGCTTAAAAAGCTGACATCATAAGTATATTTTATCCCGGTCTGATACGCAAAGCTGATACAACAAATAAAGCCGCCCTTTTGGAGGCGGCTTTTGCTTTTCCCGGAAGCTCCGGGATTTATTTTTATTATTTAACTGCTTCAAGAAGCTCCTGGATCCTGTCGGTCTTTTCCCACTGTACGCCCAGATCCTCACGACCCATATGGCCGTATGCGGAAAGCTGGCGGTATATGGGAGCCTTGAGTCCCAGATCTCTGATAATTGCCGCAGGTCTCAGATCAAAAACCTTATTTACGGCCTCGGAAAGCTTCTCATCGCTGACCTTGCCTGTTCCGAAGGTATCCACCATAACCGAAACAGGTCTTGCAACTCCGATAGCATAAGAAAGCTGTATCTCGCATTTGTCTGCAAGTCCGGCTGCGACTATATTCTTTGCTGCATATCTTGCTGCGTAAGCTGCGCTGCGGTCTACCTTTGTGGGATCCTTTCCGGAGAAGGCGCCGCCGCCGTGGCGTGAATATCCGCCGTAGGTATCAACGATTATCTTTCTTCCTGTAAGTCCCGTATCAGCTGCAGGTCCTCCCAGAACAAATCTTCCGGTAGGATTAACGAGTATCCTGGTTTTATCATCCATCAGATCTCCGGGGATAACGGGCTTTATTACATTTTCGATAAGATCTTTTCTGATCACATCCAGCGTAGCCTCCTCAGCGTGCTGTGTGGAGATAAGAACAGTATCTATTCTGGCAGGCTTGCCGTCAATATATTCCACAGTTACCTGGGTTTTTCCGTCGGGTCTCAGATAATCGAGTACGCCCTGCTTTCTGACATCCGTCAGGCGTTTTGCCAGCTTATGTGCAAGGGATATCGGCAGCGGCATAAGCTCAGGGGTCTCGTTGCAGGCAAAGCCGAACATTATACCCTGGTCTCCGGCGCCGATTATATTGAGAGCATCCTCTTCGCCCTCTCTGTATTCATATGAGGAATCCACTCCCTGGGAAATATCCGGGGACTGGGAATCAATGGAGGATATAACAGCGCAGGTGTTTCCGTTGAAGCCGCACTCCGGACGGTCATAGCCTATATTATTGATAACTCCCCTTGCGATGCTGTCAATATCCGCATAGCAGCTTGTAGTTATTTCTCCCATAACGTGGATAAGACCTGTTGTTGCCGTAACCTCGCAGGCTACATGAGCCTCGGGATCCATTTCAAGTATAGTGTCAAGTATTGCGTCCGATATGCAGTCGCAGACTTTATCGGGATGTCCCTCTGTAACAGATTCGGATGTAAACAGAAAATCAGACATTTTTTCTACCTCTTTCTTTTTTCTCTTTTATATTCAGGTCAGACCTTTTCCGGTTCCGGATAATCAACTCCGAAGGTCTCGACGGTCACAGTTTTCATCACCTGGGGATCCAGAGGCTTATCGTGATAATCGGTATCGCACTCTGCTATTTTATTGACAACATCCATACCCTCTGTGATTTTTCCGAAGGCTGCATATTCACCGTCAAGATGAGGTGAATTCTTGTGCATGATAAAGAACTGGGAGCCGGCAGAATCCGGTATCATAGTCCTTGCCATTGAAAGAACACCCTCGGTGTGCTTCAGGTCGTTTTTAAAGCCGTTGTGGCTGAATTCTCCCTTGATATGATATCCGGGGCCTCCTGTGCCTGTTCCCTTGGGACAGCCGCCCTGGAGCATAAAATTATAGATCACACGGTGAAAGGTAAGTCCGTTATAATAGCCTTTTTTTATCAGGCTGATAAAATTATTGACTGTATTTGGTGCTATCTCAGGATAAAGCTCTGCCTTCATAACATCGCCGTTTTCCATTGTTATTGTTACTATCGGATTCTGTGCCATATTAATTCCTCCTTATTCCTCTGCGCCGTACTGCTCATAATATGCGTCAATAGCTTCCTTGAGCTTATCGTCAATTATGACCCTGCCGTTATATTCTCTGTTGTAAAGATGCTCTATCACCTCAGCCATTGTAACGATAGCTGTTGTTTTCAGACCGTATTTTTCTTCGATCTCCTTCAGAGCGCTTTTCTTTCCCTGACCTCTTTCCATTCTGTCAACTGAAACCACAAGTCCCACCGGAGTGACATCTCCCTGTGCCTTGATGATAGGAAGAGTCTCCTCAATAGAAGTGCCTGCTGTTGTGACATCCTCGATGATTACCACCTTATCACCGTCATTGATGGGGCTTCCGAGAAGGATACCCTTATCTCCGTGATCCTTTATTTCCTTTCTGTTTGAGCAATAGCGAATATCTGCGTCATATTTTTCGCTTATTGCAATAGTTGTCGCAACAGAAAGAGGAATACCCTTATACGCAGGGCCGAAGAGTACATCAAAATCCAGACCGAATTTATCCTTTATGGCCTCGGCATAATAGCCTCCCAGTCTGCGGAGCTGAGCTCCTGTGCGGTAAAAGCCTGTATTTACAAAAAACGGCGTCTTTCTTCCGCTCTTTGTCACAAAGTCTCCGAATTTCAGTACCTGACAGTCTACCATGAATTCAATGAATTCCTTTTTATAGTTTTCCATATCTTATTTACCTCCGTCTTTCTCCGCCAGGACAGCTTCCCCCGTCTCCGTCGGTATTCATAATACATATAATACCACATCTCCCCCCAAATGTAAAGAAACCACCGGCTTCCGGTGCGTGCTCGCACTGAGCGTGTTCGCGGCGGAGTGCCTCCGCTCTCTATTTCGCGTTATCGCTCGTTTGCACTCGCTCTGTCGTGCGTTCCTATGCTCTCGTGGCGCAGCGATAAATAATGCGGTATTGTTATGGGGGCGGTCTGTTTGTGGCTGGCTTGTTCTGATATACCGATAGCTTTATGCGGTGCGTGCCTTC
>CAMVQZ010000135.1 GCA_947169745.1 uncultured Clostridia bacterium | reverse complement strand
AGCGAACCCCGCGAATCGGGTCCAGCGTCACGCTGGCCGCCGCAGCCCTTACGGGTTGCTTCTTGCGGCTGTTTTACTTTGACTTACGGCTTTTCAATTCTCTGACAGCGAGCGACTGTTTCTCCCAGAATTATTTTACAGCAGCGTGACGCTGCACCCTTGTTCGCGTTATCGCTCGTTTGCACTCGCTCTGTCGTGCGTACATAAACTACCGTCGCGCGGTTGTCAGGTTCGTATAGGTCGGATACCAGCTCTGTTTTCGCCGCGGGACAAGGGTGTCCACATAAAGCCGCCGCCGGAAAAACACCCCCACCCCCAAAAAAGACTTACTATAAAGAAAGGGAGAGGCAACCTGAATTTTCAATTTTCTGATTAAAGAAGTTTTCCTTCAGAATAATTATTTTACAGGAAAATGTGTTATAATAAGGTGTAAAGAAAAAAATCAGGAGGATAATTATGAAAGAGATAGCAGCAGGAGCAAAAAGAGAGATAACCGCCGTGGTGACCGAGGAAATGCTTGCAGTCAATGTGGGCAGCGGAGGGCTGAGGGTGCTTGCGACGCCGGCACTGGCTGCTCTGATGGAAAAGGCCGCCTTTGAACTCCTGGAGGAGGATATGCCCCAGGGGATAACCACAGTGGGAACAATGCTGGAGCTTCGCCATATAAGGGCAACACCGTTTTCGGATACTGTTTCTGTCTGTGCGGAGCTTACTGATGTTGCCGACAGAAAATATACCTTCAGGGTCACAGCCAGAGACAGCGTGGGAGTGATTTCCGAGGCTGTCCATGAGAGATTTTCTGTAAATGCAAAAAGGTTTATGGAGAAGGCTGAGAATAATATTGCCGGAGACAAAAAATCATGAGCGGGGCTTTTGAAAACAGGATAATAAGAGGGATAATAGATCTCGCAGCCATCGCACTGGGCGCAATAGTTTCCGCTTTTGCCATTGAGGAATTTCTTGTTCCGTGCACCATACTCGACGGCGGTGTGGTAGGTATCGGAATTATGATAAGTCAGCTTTCAGGAATACCGCTGAGTGTTCTCACAGTAGTTTTCAATGCCCCTTTTCTGGTGATAGGGTCAAGGAAAATGGGTAAAATGTTTATCGTGAAATCCGCCTTCGGGATGATCGTGTTTTCGGCATTTCTGCAGATATTTGCCCCTCTGGACAACGCCACCAGTGATTATCTCCTTGCTGTATGCTTCGGAGGCGTACTGCTGGGAGCCGGGGTCGGACTTGTTATCAGATCCGGCGGTTGTCTGGACGGTACAGAGACCGTCGCCATCCTGCTGAATAAAAAATTCAAGCTCCCGGTAGGAAAGGTGGTTCTGGTATTCAATGTCTTTATATTTATAGTGGCAGGCTTTCTGTTCGGATTTGACCGGGCGATGTATAGCCTACTTACATATTTTATCACCTCGAAGACGCTGGATATTATTGAAAACGGAATGGATCAGACAAAGGCCGCGATGATTATAACAAACGATGCAAAGGAAATTTCAAATCAGATTTTCCGCAGGCTTGGCAGGACTGTTACCATTATGGAAGGCGAGGGTCTTGTAAGCGGAAAGAAGGTTATTCTTTACTGTGTTCTTACCCGTTTTGAGATACGCGAGCTGAAGGATATCATCAAATCTGTGGATTCCTCTGCTTTTATTGCGATCAGTGATGTATCGGAGATCATCGGCAAGCATATCAAAAGGTCGGGAGTTATAGATGAAAAAAATAATACTGATACTCGATAAATTAAGGCAACACCGCACAGAGATTGCGCGTCAGATTTCGAGCATAATTTTTTGTCAGATTGACAAAATCGACGCAGGAATACTGACGTATTTCAAGGAGATTTTGGCGAAAATGACGGAAAATTTGCCGAAAGATGGCGTGCAAAGCCGTCAGGCGGTCTTTGTGCGGTGTTGCCTTAAAGTGTTCTATCGAATAAGTATAAGGATTCCTGATAAAAGGACTGCCCCGAAATGCACATATGCATCGGGGCAGTCCTTTGTTTATTCAGTGATTCCTTAAAGAACCTTTGAAAGGAAATCCTTGAGACGGGGGTTTTTCGGGGAAGAGAAGATAGCCTCGGGAGTATTTTCCTCGGCGATAACGCCGTCATTGAAAAACAGTACTCTGTCGGCAACTTCCTTTGCAAAGCCCATTTCGTGGGTGACAATTACCATTGTCATTCCGCTGGAGGCGAGATCCTTGATAAGTGAAAGCACCTCTCCAACCATTTCCGGATCCAGAGCGGATGTCGGCTCGTCAAAAAGCATAACATCAGGATTCATAGCAAGAGCGCGGATGATGGCGACTCTCTGCTTCTGACCGCCGGAAAGGCTGTCGGGATAAGCGTCCGCCTTGTCCGCAAGGCCGATCCTTTCCAGAAGCTCGCCGGCTTTTTTCTCAGCCTCTTCAGTGGTCATAACCTTAAGCTTGACCGGGGCGTACATTATATTCTTCTTGATAGTCATATTCGTGAAGAGATTGAATTGCTGGAATACCATTCCCATTTTTTCACGCATTTTATTGATATCAACGCTTTTGTCTGTAATATCTGTTCCCTCAAACATAACCTGACCTGAGGTTGGATCCTCAAGGAGATTGAGAGAGCGGAGGAATGTAGACTTTCCGCAGCCTGAGGGGCCGATTATTGCCACGACCTCGCCCTTTGTGATCTTTGTGCTTATGCCCTTCAGGACTTCATTGTCGCCGAAGCTTTTACAGAGGTCGATGGTTTCGATAAGCACATCATTATTATCTGTATTTGCCGGGGAGGATTCTTTGGATTCAGTTTTCTCTGTTTTTACCGGTGAGGAATTTTTTGTTTCAGCGTCCACTTTGCCGGAGGCTTTCTTTTTATTATTTTTCATTCTTCTTCAATCTCCTTTCCAGCATTGAGCTGATACGGCTGAGTATGATAACGATAACGAGATATACGATTGCAACAGCGATAAGCGGCATAAATACGTCGTATGTCTGGGATCTGATGATATCGCCGCCCATTGTGAGATCCTGGAGGGAAATATATCCGCAGATAGCTGTTTCCTTGAGGAGGGCGATGACCTCATTGAGGAGAGCCGGGAGCATATGTTTGAAGGCCTGGGGCATAATGATGCCGAACATAGTCTGTCTGTAGCTGAGGCCGAGACATCTGCCGGCTTCAAACTGTCCCTTGTCCACGGCGTTTATTCCGGATCGGATAACCTCAGCAACATATGCTGCTGAATTAAGTCCGAAGGCAATAACAGCTACCAGCACCTGATTGATATCCACTGATTTGAAAATACCGTAGTAAATGATAAGCAGCTGAAGAACTGCCGGGGTACCTCTTATGACTGTGAGATAAAGCTTGCATATCATATTGAGTATCACAAGCCTGCCGTTCTGGTCGTGTATTGTACGCACGACGGCGATAAGTGTTCCCACAACAAGACCTACTATGATGGAAAGGAGGGTGATGAGAAGGGTTGTTCCCAGACCGTCGGTAATATATTTCCATCTGTTTTCGTCTATGAAGTTCTGTTTGATCCTTTCTGTAAAGGAAAGGGTTGAGTTGTCCTGAGAGGATGAAGCAGTCACTGAGCCGGAGGCTTCACGATTGCGTATGATAATAACCTGTTTTGATGTGGTATACGGATCGGAGAAGTCCACATTTTTCTTTCTCTCATCGGTAACAGTCATACCGGCTGCGCCCAGGTCGGCCTTTCCGGAATTGACGGAAGCGATGATAGAATCGAATTTCATATTGGTTATTTTAAGCTCCATACCGATATCGTCGCAGATAGCCTGCATGATATCCATATCAATGCCCTTGATTTCTCCGCCTTCCATAAACTCATAGGGCGGGAACTCGGCATTTGTGGCAACGGTGAGCTTGCCGTTTCTTTCCACATCTTTTTTCTTGTAGGGTTCTTTTTTACTGTCGTCAGCGCTGATATAGCTGTCAACGATCTTATCGAAGGTGCCGTTGCTCTTGAGCTTTTTCAGAGAAGCGTTTACTTTATCCAAAAGCTCCTTATTGCCCTTTTTCACGCAGAAGGCATAATCCTCAAGAGCGAAATCCTCTTCAAGGATCCTGATGTCGCTGTTCTTTTCCACGAAAGCCTTTGCCGGCTGTTCGTCGAGGACAACGCAGTCTATTTTTTTCTGTTTGAGAGCCTGCACAGCGTCTGCTGCCTTTGTGAAACGGGACACCTTTGCGGTGCCGTCCTTTTCGTAATCGGTGACATAAATATCTCCTGTAGTTCCCAGCTGCACGCCGATATTCTTACCTTTAAGGTCGTCAACGTTCTTGATCTCGTCGCTGCTGTTATCCTTTGCTATTTCAGTCTCGGATTTGCGTATGATAATAACCTGTTTTGATGTGGTATACGGATCGGAGAAGTCCACATTTTTCTTTCTCTCATCGGTAACAGTCATACCGGCTGCGCCCAGGTCGGCCTTTCCGGAATTGACGGAAGCGATGATAGAATCGAATTTCATATTGGTTATTTTAAGCTCCATACCGATATCGTCGCAGATAGCCTGCATGATATCCATATCAATGCCCTTGATTTCTCCGCCTTCCATAAACTCATAGGGCGGGAACTCGGCATTTGTGGCAACGGTGAGCTTGCCGTTTCTTTCCACATCTTTTTTCTTGTAGGGTTCTTTTTTACTGTCGTCAGCGCTGATATAGCTGTCAACGATCTTATCGAAGGTGCCGTTGCTCTTGAGCTTTTTCAGAGAAGCGTTTACTTTATCCAAAAGCTCCTTATTGCCCTTTTTCACGCAGAAGGCATAATCCTCAAGAGCGAAATCCTCTTCAAGGATCCTGATGTCGCTGTTCTTTTCCACGAAAGCCTTTGCCGGCTGTTCGTCGAGGACAACGCAGTCTATTTTTTTCTGTTTGAGAGCCTGCACAGCGTCTGCTGCCTTTGTGAAACGGGACACCTTTGCGGTGCCGTCCTTTTCGTAATCGGTGACATAAATGTCTCCGGTGGTTCCCAGCTGCACGCCGATGTTTTTACCCTTAAGGTCGTCGACGCCCTTGATGTAGTCACCGTTTTCTGCTGCAGAGCTGGCTGCTGAGCTTTCGTCTGCCGCAAATGCCAGGGGCGATCGAGTGAACATCGTCAGGCACAAGGCTGCAAGAACAAAAGCCAGAAAAGCGGCAGTGGTTCTTCTGCTTGTTTTGACCATTTTTGATTCCTCCATCTGTTTTACAATGATGCCTACAATTATACCACAAAAAATTCAACATTACAACAACAATTTCACACATTTCATAGTGCGTGCTCCGCTCTCTATTTCGCGTTATCGCTCCTTCCATTCGCTCTGTCGTGCGTTCCT
>CAMVQZ010000134.1 GCA_947169745.1 uncultured Clostridia bacterium | reverse complement strand
ACGGTAGTTTATGTACGCACGACAGAGCGAGTGCAAACGAGCGATAACGCGAAATAGGGTGCAGCGTCACGCTGCCTGCCTGGAAAAGGGGATTGAATTTGAGACGGAGATGTGGTACAATAGGATATACAAAAAACAAAAGACCGAAAGGGTGATATGAATGGCTAAAAAGCATATAAAAACTCTCAATAAGGCTAACCTCAAGGAGTCTGCTGTAAAGGGCGGCTGCGGCGAGTGCCAGGCTTCCTGTCAGTCAGCGTGCAAGACTTCCTGCACAGTGGCTAATCAGAAGTGTGAGAAGTAATAACGGTTTGTCTTGGTTCACCGATGGGATGCCGCCGGCTTCCGGCGTTGTGTCTGATCGGTGATTCCTTTTGTAAAAAAGAAAAAGACAGGAGTAAGGAAAATGATCCATAAGTATAAACTGGGAGGATACAATTTATGCCTGGATGTGCACAGCGGGGCAGTCCATGTTCTTGATGATGCGGCATATGATATCCTTGGAATAGCAGAAAAAACAGAAACAATGGAAAAAGAACCGCCACAGGAGTATTTTGACGCTCTGGGGGATAAGTATGACAAAGAGGAAATAGAGGAGACCTATGAGGCGCTCTATGAGCTGTATGAAAACGGACTGCTCTTTTCTGAGGATGATTATGAGCAGTTCGCCGGAATGATGACAAAGGCACCGGTAAAGTCAATGTGTATAAATATTTCCCACGACTGTAACCTCAGATGCGAATACTGCTTTGCGGCAAAGGGGGATTTCGGACAGGGAAGATGCCTGATGCCTCTGGAAACTGCAAAAAAGGCGATAGACTTCATTATCGCAAACTCCGGAACAAGAAGGAATCTGGAAGTAGATTTCTTCGGGGGAGAGCCGCTGATGAATTTTGATGTAGTAAAGCAGACTGTGGAGTATGCAAGAAGTATAGAAAAACAGCATAATAAGAATTTCCGTTTTACTATCACTACAAACGGCCTTCTGCTTGATGATGAAAAAACAGAATATATCAACAGGGAAATGAATAATGCGGTGCTTTCGCTGGATGGAAGAAAAGAAGTAAACGACCGTATGAGAGTAACTCCCAACGGCAAGGGGTGCTATGATGTGATCGTGCCGAAATATCAGAAGCTGGTAGCCGGCAGAGGGGATAAGGACTACTATATAAGAGGGACCTTTACAAAATATAATCTTGATTTTACCAATGACGTGCTTCATTTCCGGGACCTGGGCTTCGATCAGCTCTCTATCGAGCCGGTTGTGTCTGACCCCAAGCTGGATTACAGCATAAAATATGAGGATCTGCCAAGGGTCTTTGAGGAATATGAAAGACTTGCAGATACTATCATCAATTCCCGGAAAAAGGGCGACAGATATAACTTCTTCCACTTTATGATAGACCTGAATCAGGGCCCCTGCGCAATAAAACGCCTGAGAGGCTGCGGCTGCGGTAATGAATATGTCGCAGTGACCCCTCAGGGAGATATCTACCCCTGCCATCAGTTTGTGGGTATGGAACAGTTTAAAATGGGAAACCTGCATGACGGTACCTTCAATACGGAAATGAAGGAGGATTTCGCAAGAGCAAATGTCTACAGCAAGGAAAATTGTAAGGACTGCTGGGCGAAATTCTACTGCAGCGGAGGATGCAACGCTAATAATTTCCAGTATGAGGGAGATATCCGGAAGTCCCACAAGACTTCCTGCGAATTGGAAAAGAAACGCCTTGAATGTGCGATAATGATAAAGGCTGCTCTTGCAGAGGACGGGGATGAGACCCCCTGCGACGGAGAGGACTGTTTCGCTGATTGCAGATGAGCTTCTGACGCAGCGCTGCCGGAAATTCCGGGAAATTTTCTTAAGACTATTGACACCGGGGTGATAAAATGTTATAATACCCTGGTAAAACAAAGTGAAGCTGCGGCTTACACCTGTAGGGTATCGTCCGGTACGGGTCAATAGATGCTTCTCCGCCATGGGCGGGGTCTATCATGCTGTTGATGTGCGGACAATCTGTATTTGTCCGCATTTATTTTGTTTATAGACATTTTTTGGAGGTGCTTTATCATCAGCAAGCAGGAAATTCATATCAACGACGAAATTCGCGACAAGGAAGTCCGTGTTATCGGGCAGGACGGCTCACAGCTGGGAATTATGTCCTCGACAAAGGCTCTGGAAATTGCGGAAAATGCAAATCTTGACCTTGTAAAGATCGCTCCCCAGGCCAAGCCGCCGGTATGCAAGATAATGGATTACGGAAAATACCGTTTTGAGCAGGCCAAAAGGGAAAAGGAAGCAAGGAAGAATCAAAAGACTGTTGATATCAAGGAAATCAGACTTTCCCTCAATATCGATACTCACGATTTTAATACAAAGCTCAATCACACACAGCGCTTTATAAAAAGCGGAGATAAGGTGAAGGTTTCTATCAGATTCAGAGGCCGCGAAATGGGACATCCGGAGCTGGGACTGGAAATAATGAATAAATTTTCCGATGCGTGCTCCGAATTTGCAGTTGTAGAAAAGCCTGCAAAGCTAGAAGGCAGAAATATGCTGATGTTTCTTGCGCCAAGACCGACAAAATAATATCCTGGTCAGGAGGATGTGCAATGAATAATGGGTATAATAACGGACAGCCGGGAGGATACGGAGCTCCGAATCAGTATAACGGTTATCCGCAGCCGGGAATGCCAAATCCCAATATGATGCCCTATATGGCGTCAAGACCTTCCGGAAAGATCGGCGGCGCAGCTATCGTCTCAATGGTACTGGCTGTCCTTATGTTCGGAACAACATTTCTCCCCCTTGTGCACGTAAAGGTATCTGCATTCTATTCCAGCTATTCGGCTTCTGCTTCACTGATGCAGCTTGCTGTCTACTATGAGAGGGTCAACAGTACCTTTGGCAGCTCTACAGCATCGGATATAGCCGGGTTGTTTGTGTTTATTCTGGGAGTTGTTATTCTTGAAATAATACTTGTGATTCTTCTCTGTATACTGGGCAAGAATTCCAAGGGTGCCCGTATCGGTGCGCTTGTTTCAACAATACCGGCACACCTCATAATAGGCTTCTTCTCAATTGCGCTTATTTCTGCAGCTGCTCAGACAAACGGCGCTTCAGTTGGTATCGGCTGCTGGCTGCTCTGGATGCTTTCTGCTGCTGTGATAGTTACAACAGCAATAAATATTCCTAACAGAAATAAGGTATATGTACAGCCCGGAATGTACGGCAATCCTAATATGCCGGGTCCCAATATGCCCAACCCGAATGTATATCCCTATGGTCAGGGACCGCAGCAGTATAATAATAACGGCTACAACAATAACGGTTACAACGGACCGGGCAGAGGCTACTGATAAAATAATACACATCCCTTTGGATGTTGTATATAAACCGGCAATATACCGGACATAAAATATTAAGGAGGGTTCTTAATTATGGCTAAGATTAAGACACATAGTGGAGCTAAAAAGCGTTTCAAGCTCTCAAAAAATGGAAAAGTAATTCGCGCACACGCTAATAAGTCTCATATACTCAACAAGAAGACAACAAAGCGTAAGAGAGGTCTCAGAAAGACTGTTGCTGCCGATAAGACAAATGTTGCAGCAATCAAGAAGCTCATTCCTTACAAATAATCAGGAATGCTCACTTAAGGCTTAATGACTAAATATTATCGGAGGTAATATACTATGGCACGTGTAAAAGGAGCGTTAGCAACACGCAAAAGAAGGAAAAAGATCTTAAAGCTCGCTAAGGGTTACTGGGGTGCAAAGAGCAAGCACTTCAAGATGGCCAAGGAAGCTGTAATGAAGAGCGGCAACTACGCATATATCGGCAGAAAGCAGAGAAAGCGTGACTTCAGAAGACTCTGGATCACCCGTATCTCTTCCGGCTGCAAGGCAAACGGTATCAACTATTCCACATTTATGTATGGACTCAAGA
This sequence comes from uncultured Clostridia bacterium, assembly GCA_947169745.1. Lineage (GTDB taxonomy): Bacteria > Bacillota > Clostridia > Oscillospirales > Acutalibacteraceae > UBA1213. The sequence continues at coordinate 1,436 of CAMVQZ010000134.1, read as the reverse complement.
AGGCTGATATCGCCCTCAACAGAAAGATGCTCTCTGAGATAGCAATTGCTGATCCCGAGGCTTTCACAGCTCTCGTAGAGAAGGCAAAGGCTGCTCTCTGATAAAATAGAAAAAAACAGGCGTCCGATAAACTCGGACGCTTTTTTGAGTATGGAAGGATGAATGAATTATGATGTGTCTTGAACTCCCGCAGATAATGTGGTTTCAGAATAACAATGATTATACAGAATCCAATGATCTTTTTCACTACATAATCATCCCTGATGTCAAGGAGGAGATAATGACTGTCAAAATATGGCACAGTGAATACTGCTATGAAAAAAATCTTGACAATATAGTTTCCGAAAGATCATTCCCGATGACAACAGAGGGCAGGGAGGAAATGATAGAATACATAAGAGACGAGGATTTTGCTTATCGTCCCTGATTCTACTATTCGATAGAGCACTTTGATGGCGTTTAATACCGCTCAGATCTGATCAAAGCAGCTTATTGAATATTAGCGTGATTATTTACAGAGCTGAATATCCGAAGCTGTTTACAATAGCTTCGATTTTTTCTCCCCTCTGGCAGATGGGACAGTGATGGGGCTTGTAGCTCTCGTAATCCTCCAGGTCATTGGGGTCAAAGACAGATGTGACAGGATGGCCGTCACATTCTTCTACAGTGGCGAAGATGGATGAAACACCCACAACCGTTCCGCCGTAATACTTGATAGCGTCAATTGCCGCAAGGGCGCTTTTTCCTGTGGTAACGGAGGCTGCCAGCACAAGAACGTGCTTCCCGGCAAGCATGGGGACCAGGTTATCCCGGAACATCATCTGTCCGCCGGTGATGTATTCCGGAGACATAACATAGATTGTCTGATGGGAATTCATATTGAGAAAGTTATCCTTTGTCAGCTCGTCAGCAAGGCAGGTGCCGATGACCTCTGTGCCGTCGATGCACAGAATGGTATCAACGATGGTCGTGGTGCTGTAATGATATACAAGCTCCTTTGCGACAGCCTTGGCCTCGGAAAGCCTCATTTTCTGAGTGGTAACGTCAATAAAATAATTAGTGTGACTATGCATTGTTGCGAAATGTCCTTTTTTGACCCGGAGAAAAACATCCGGGTTTTTTGTTCTTATTTTAAAATCTTTTGCCATGATACGCACCTCTGAAAGAATGGTTGTATTAGATCTATAATTTATTGATCTTGATTAGTATTTTACTACATTATCAACAAAAAATCAAGAAAATATATGTTAGTTGTGAGTGCGTCGGCAGCGTCGACGCTGCACCCGTGTTCGCGTTATCGCTCGTTTGCACTCGCTCTGTCGTGCGTACATATACTCTCGTGGCGCGGCATCCGGCGCGCATTACCTCAGACAATACTCCTACCCTCCGCCGCCGCAGCCCTTACGGGCTGCTTTTCGCGGCTGGTTTACTTTGAC
>CAMVQZ010000133.1 GCA_947169745.1 uncultured Clostridia bacterium | reverse complement strand
GAGCGCCTGTTTTCTCCCAGAATTATTTTGCAGCGTGACGCTGCACCCGTGTTCGCGTTATCGCTCGTTTCCACTCGCTCTGTCGTGCGTTCCAATACTCTCGTCGCGCGGCATCCGGATTAATTTTTCGCACTGTACAGAACTATCGGTACGTCGTGACAAGCCGGACACGGACAGACTATCTGTCCTCTCCGATTGTTTTATCCCCCTTACTGAGTACTTTTTTCTGCCATGTTCTTTCTCCGCATTCCGGGCATTTCATATAGCGTGTTCTGCCCATATGCATTGCCATATTTACGCTTTTGAAATCAGGAACATATCTGTGTCCGCATTTCCTGCATTCATAATATCCTGCAACCTGTTCAATACGGATGGCAAACAACACACATATTATGAACTGCACGAATCCGATGCCTCCAAGAAGGGGAAATACCCAGACCGGCATTCCCATATCCATAAACACTGCACCGATAATAACTGCAAATATAAAGAACAGAGCAGAAACGATCCCGATAACTATCTCCACAGCCAACAGTCTTTTGTCTGCTTCTTCTTTTTGCCTTGCCATTTCTATCAGATTTTTTTCTGATGCTTCATTATAGTTTTTCATTGATACTTCCTCCCCATATAACAGATCATTGACAGTGATCTCCAGCAGACTGCACAATTCCAGCATTATCGACGCATCCGGAAGTGATTTTCCTGTTTCCCATTTAGAAACAGCTCTGTCTGTAATACCCAGCTTTTCCGCAAGCTGGAGCTGTGTCAGCTTATGCTCTTTTCTTTTTTTGGCGATAAATCTTCCGATTTTTATCTGATCCATATTATTTGTTCCTCCTTTCAATATCAGTATAATTACTTTATGCATAAAAAACCACATACCCATAGTTGATAAGGGAGGATTCAACCACAGGTAGAGTTCAAAAAACTGTTTTATTTACAGAAATATTAAGGAAGTACCGAGTAAATCCAGTATCCCCTATCGCGCCGTCAGATTGTATCAAATGAGCGCCGTAAACCTGACGGCTTTCAAGCGAATCTGGTGCAAGATGACGGATAAGATGAAAGCAAGAGGGGGCTGAGCCGTAAGGCGCAATTTCTTCAGTAATTCTTCAAGGTTTCCTCAGAAAAACGTCCCTTATTAATCACTTATTAAAGGAATATGTCCTGATATGCTGCCGTATATCAGCTCCGCCCTCTAGGTATCTCAGCAGTATCTCACCGCAGGCACGGCTGTCGCTTGCCGCATGATGGTGCTCAAGGTCTATACCATAATAACCGCACATATCATTCAGCCTGTGGCTTATGCCGGGAAGCAGTCGCCTGCCTGTCTGTACGGTGCATACATAGCGGATATAGGGCTTCCAGTCGATATCATAATCACGAAGGCACTTTTTCAGAACGCTCATATCAAACACAGCGTTGTGAGCAACCAGAAGTCCGCTTGACATTATTGGTTCTATCTCCTCCCAGACCTCCGGGAAAGTCGGGGCATCTGCTACGGTTTCCTCACTTATGCCGGTAAGCTGTATATTGAAGCGATCAAAATGCGTTTCCGGATTTATCAGAGAATAATATTCATCGACTATATTACTATCCTCAATTACAGTTATACCGATAGCACTCATACGGTTATTACGGTAGTTCGGCGTTTCAACATCGAACGCTATAAATCTTGACATTATCTTCCTCCTGATTTTTCCGCATCTTACTTATCTACGAAATTAAGGCAACACCGCTGGGCGACCGCCTGACGGCTTTGCACGCCATCTTTCGGCAAATTTTCCGTCATTTTCGCCAAAATCTCCTTGAAATACGTCAGTATTCCTGCGTCGATTTTGTCAATCTGACAAAAAATTATGCTCGAAATCTGACGCGCAATCTCTGTGCGGTGTTGCCTTAAATAACATATTCTTCACCGTCACCGCACAGCTTTTTTAGACAACCGTTTTTGACGAGATATGCTTCTCCGCAGATTTTTTCTGTGTATCCGTCTGAGAAAAGGTAACTGCCGTCAACTATCGCCACAAACTCCCTGCCCATACTGTCGGGATATGTGATATCCTCAAGTATTCTTTTTCCGTCAAGAAGTCTGTCTCTGGTGTATTGAAAGTGCGGAAGAAGCATTATCCTCGTAAATCCCAGTCCACACAGAAATTTCTCATAATCCGGGTCGAGGGCTTCTCCAGCCAACTCGGGCTGGGCATATACCACATCGGCGCTGTTCATACTTCCTGCGCTGACCCCAAGAACAGTACCGCCGAAATCCTTCATAAGCTCCTTGAGCCCTATCTCTGTAAAGAATCTGTTCTGAGTGGGCACATGACCACCGCCGAGAATTATCAGATCGCTTGCGCTGACAAGCTCCTTTGCCTGCTCCCTGTTTCTTCCGTCGAGGATGTAATAATCCCCGAAAACAAAGCCGGACATTTCCATTGAATAACGGATAGCGTCCGAAAACCCTTCAGTAAGTACCATATCATCAGGGTCAGAGGTTATCATAAGCGCCCGGGGTCTTTCCGGCAGGCATTCTCTCAGTCTGCTGACAAAATCATTGCTTTCGTTCAGCGGTTTTCCCGGCTCACCAAATGGCGAGCTTGTTAAAAATAAATGTCTCATTAAACAACCTCCGTTTTGCAAAAATCTATTCTTAAAAGAGCCTTACCGTTGGGATGCGGCTCAGCCTCCTGTAATATTTTGCTGTAGCCTGTTTCCTCCATTGCCGTTGTCAGCTCACGCTCCTTCATCTGATGATGTATCGCATCAAGACCGTAAAATTCGTGAAGATACGGAGAATCCGAGACCCAGCAATGCTCGTCTGTATTTATCTGTATCACACAGGAAACATATTCCGGCTCAACTTGCAAAACAGTCTTTTTGAACAATTCATATCCTATGTACTCAATAAGCAGATTGGCAATAATCAGCTGTGCTTTTGGCAATTTTTCTGAATCCTTCGTCAGATCAAGATGAATGGGGTGTAATATACTCAGATCCTTATACCGCTCAGGTACAGCACGGAGGTATTATTAGTTGATATCAACTCCGTAAACTGAATGGTACTTTTCGGCTGAAACATATTCAAGCCCGTTTCCTCCTGCAATGCCTAAAACCATGGCTGTATTTACCTGATAGCTTCAAACTGGTTTTTCATTATTTCGTTCATTGTCTGCAGCTGACGTACCGAATAAAGGCTCATATGCTCTTCGTATACATCCAGACTTATTTCTTCCCGTGGATTATTGTTTTCTTCTGTCATATCAGTTCTCCGCTTTTTTCCAGAATGTCCAGTGTGTGCCTTTGCCGTAACCGATCTTTTTGTAGAACGTATCTTCACCACCGGATATATGTGTAGCTCCCAGAGGCTTTAATCTTCGGTAATGCTGAGTAAGAGCTGCAGCGGAAAGATCTTTTCTGCGGGGCTCCGGCGTTTTATTCCTTTAATAGCAAGCGTCTGTTTTCTCCCGGAATTTACACTGATATGTAATGCCCGTGTATCATCTTTGCTGTTTCAGGGCGTGCCGCCGTGCTCATATTTATGATCTGTTTTTCAGGTAGTATTGATGCCTTACCTTTGTATATGATTTATTCCGGAATATAAAAGGATGCCTTTTATCACAAGAAGCATAAAGGCTGTGGCTGTAGCGTAGGCTTCCCGTGTCAGAGCAAGAAAAAACACTGTTATTATACCGAGAATAATCGAAAGTACACTCATTACCCCTCGGCTCTTTTCAAAGCCTGTTTTCGTCAGAATGATCCTTGCAACACCTGATAATATCAGCGCTATGAATAATATCCAATGTATCATATACATAACGGCTGATGTATCCGTATATCCCAATAAGTTTACGGAATAAATGTATCCGTTTACAGGATCAGGATACAGCGGAAGTAGTATCAGCATAAATGAACAAACATCCGCGGCTCCGGAAAAAATATCACATATCCGGCGAATATTGCTTTTGTTCTCTTTCTCCGCAATAGATAACAGCTTTTCTCCGGATAAAAGATCATCAATAGTGACTGAAAAGAATTTTGATATTTCCTTCAGTGAGTCAATACTGGGATATCCCCTGCCCGATTCCCATTTGGATATGGCTGTCCTTGATACAAATAACGACTGCGCCAGTTCCTCCTGAGTCATACCTTTGCTTTTTCTCAGCTCCTGCAGTTTTTCGCTGAATTCCATACCGGTTCCTCCTGTACAATTATTTTCCGAAAGCTTCAGTTGACGCCTTGTAGATGAAAAACAGTCCTATACTCAGGAATACTGCGCCTGCAATATCAGAGAGCCAGTGAACACCGGATACTGTTCTTCCTGCTACCATAAATATAGTAAACAATAATGCACTGATCCGGATAATTCTCCTGGGGACAATACTTATCAGACGGCGATGAGTCTGCTCCAGCAGCGTGGGCATTACGCATAAAACCAAAAGAGTTGTAGATGACGGATATGATGCCTCCAGCCTGCCGTCAATTAGAACCGGTCTGTAATTTATGGGTATCATTTCAAAAACCAGATAGCATAATATCACAATAATATAATATATCCCCAGAAGGATAATATCAATATCAACACGAAAAAAACTTCTCCTGCGTACGAGCTGGATAAAGCCCAGTGCTCCGAATATCATACAGATAAACACAGGCACAAGTCCCAGCCAATCTGTCAGAATATAAACCTGCATATGAACCCCGGTAAGGCTATGAAACCACAGATTCAATGTTGCCAGACCTATTTTTGTTCCATTCTGCCCCTCCGGCCTGACATCCACAAGCATTACCAATGCTGTCCAGACAGCAAACGCTATTAAAAACATCAGCCCCACACATAAGCTTTTCATACCTTTTCTGTTCATTTTAATATCTCTCCTGTCTTTGTTTTGCCTTCCGGCTGAGAAGATCATATCAGAACATACAGAAAAAACAAAGAATCCCGCCGTCACATCAGTGACACGATACGTATCACTGCATTTTATCAGGGGTTTATTCGGGGGAAATGAATACTGACAACCGAAAAATTAATAATAGTGGTAGTCGCTGCGCTCCTATTTGCGGAAAGAGGGACGGTATCCGCCCCCTACAGGAGCTGTCGACCGCGCCACAAGAGTATATGTGCGCACGGCGGAGGGTGGGAGTATTGTCTGAGGTAATGCGCGCCGGATGCCGCGCGACGAGAGTGTATGTACGCACGACAGAGCGAGTGCAAACGAGCGATAACGCGAATCGCTCAGTGCGAGCACGCACCGAACACGGGTGCAGCGTCACGCTGCAAAATTATTCCGGGAGAAAGCAGGCGCTCGCTGTCAGAGGATTGAAAAGCCAGAAGTCAAAGTAAACCAGCCGCAAGAAGCAGCCCGTAAGGGCTGCGGCGGCCAGCGTGACGCTGGA
>CAMVQZ010000132.1 GCA_947169745.1 uncultured Clostridia bacterium | reverse complement strand
GCACGGTGGTGTGAGAGGTCGGGGGATTATTCAAATCCCCCTCCTACTCGATCATTTTTGAAATAAGTATCAATGCAGCCGTGAGGCTGCAAGAAAAAGGGGCCGTCGCATAAAAAATAGCTTAGTGCGACAACTCCATTTCTTTTTACGCTTAAAAGCCTTATTGTCTCTTCCGGCTTCTATCAGACCTGATCCTACCACAACCTTACTATAAAACCTGAGTAAAAGCGCGCGAAGTTTTAACAAAAGTAATTGTTTTCAAAAGCATCAATTTATGGTACAATATAGCTTGATGATCATAACAGGAGGAAATGTATAATGAAATATATGATCCATGGCATGGTAGACAGGGTGAATTTTGGCGATTATCTTTTTGCAAATATTTTTTATAAGCACCTGACTGAGGAGGCTGGTCAGGAGATATATTTTTATGAGGATAAAAAGCACGGTATATCTGACTTCCTGAGAAAGGATCTTTCCTATAAGGGAGATCCGGCAGGAAAGGAAAAGGCTGACGGACTTATCTATATTCCCGGAGGATATTTCGGAGATACCTCCGGTTCTCTCAAGGATAGCTTTGTCAGATATAAAAGGTATTTCGTGATCGGTGACTATTTCAGAAAAAAAGGGAAGCCTATATATATATGCGGAGTAGGCGGCGGTCCCCTTGTGAATAAGCATCTGAGAAAAAGGGTAGTCCGCATAATGAACAGCGCCAGCGCTATCTGCGTCAGAGATCCGGAGACAAAGGAATATTTTGAAAAAAACGGTGTTACTGTACCGATAAAGGTCACAACTGACGCTGCGCTTCTTATCAGGAATATGACGCTTCCGGAGCTGGATAAGGATATCCGCAGTAAGATAGATTCCACTGCCGGAGGAAGAAAGCTTTTATTTTTTCATATTGCAAGGAATGACAAGCTCAATGTAAACATAAGGGAAAAGATAGTCCCTGCGCTCAACATGTTCCTTGAGGCTCACAAGGATGAATACTGCACTATTGTGGGAACTGACCAGCCCTGTGAGGGAGATATAACAGAGATGGAGGTCTACAAGCAGATCAAGGGTGTAAAAATGCCCTACTGCTTCTATGATACCATGCAGATGGCGGCTTTGCTTTCCAGCGTAGACTGCGTTGTAACAGCAAGGCTTCATGTAGGTATTGTATCCTCTGTTTATGGAAAATGTGTGGTATCCATTGCCGGACATATAAACAAGACAAAGAGATTTTACAAACAGATCGGCGAGCCGGACAGGTGTGCTCTTCTGAAGGACGTTTCCGAGGACGAGATTGTGGAAAGAATGGAAAAATATCTTGTCAAAAAGGCTTCTGTTCCCGATGAGCTGATAAAAAAAGCCAGCGAAAATTTTGAATCCATACCATTGAAATAATAATTCCCCGCTTACACATTTCTGCCGTGTAAGCGGGGTTTTTATCAGTATCTTTCCATTATGGGATTAATTCCGGACTGATTTTTCTTTCTGCTGTCGATATAGGGGATAGCCTCTCCGCAACCGGTAATTACGCAGTCAGAGGGATTTTCTGCTATTCTTACCTTGAGCTTTGTTTTCCTGCTGATAAGCTTGTCAAATCCTGCGAGCTGTGCACCGCCGCCGGTAAGGATGATACCGTCGGAATGTATATCGCCGATAAGCTCCGGAGGAGTTTCCTCCAGAACATCCTCGATCTGATCCAGTATAGCAGCAGCCACCTCTCCCAGAGGCTCGGACATTTCTCTTGCATCAATATCTGCCCACGCAGGCATTCCGGTGACAAGATTTCTTCCCTTTATCCTGTATTTACCAGAAACAACGCCGGGAATAACACAGCCGATATTGATCTTAGCCTCCTCAGCCATACGCTTTCCGATAAGAAGATTATATCTTTGCTTTACATATTTGATTATTTCATCATCCATTACATTTCCTGCCTGTTTTACAGACCTGGAAACTGCTATTCCGCTGAGGGAAATAACAGCCATATCAGTGGTACCGGCTCCGATATCCACAACGAATGCTCCGTGGGGGCTGGAAATATCTATTCCTGCTCCGATAGCCGCAGCCACCGGTTCTTCAAGAAGGCATACCCTCCTGATACCTGCACAGCTGATAACATTGACAACTGCTCTTTTCTCAACATCTGTTATTTCTCCCGGAACGCAGGCGACAGCCTTTGGCATTCCTATCCTTGAGCTTACCACATTCCTGAGGAAATATGAGATCATAGCCTCCACAAGTGCCAGATCAGAAATAACGCCCCCGCTCAGGGGAAAGATAACGCTGTATCTGGAGGAGGTTCTGCCCAGCATTTTATATGCATCCTCACCCACAGCGATAATGCTGTCTGTTTCATTATCGAGAGTAACCACAGACGGTTCATCAATCAATTTTCCTTTGTTTCTCAGATAGATCCTTGTTCTTGAAGTACCAAGATCGATTGCCAGATCAAGTCCCATTTTTCTACACCCTTTCTTATTTTTCCGTAATAGCGGCAACAGCGCAGATCACCTTTTCTGCTCCGCAGTCCATCAGTACCTCGCAGCATCGCAAAAGTGTTGTACCTGTTGTCATAATATCATCTATCAAAAGTATCTCCTTGCCCCTGACTATTGAAGGGTCAATTATATGATACGTTCTGTCAATTAAATTAATACGTTCTTCTCTTGTCAGTTCATGCTGGATTTCAGCTCCGTTGTCTCTCTTCATAGTTCTGACAAAGCTTTTTCCCAGCAAGGCTGCTGTTTTTTCTGCCAATAATTCAGACTGATTAAAGCCTCTTTTTTTCAGTCTGTCCCTGCTCATAGGGACGCAGGTGACAAGCTCCGGGATATGATCTCCATATATATCGCAAACGGTTCTTGCAACAGCTGCCGAAAGACTTCCGGCATTAAAAACTACTCTGTGAAACTTTAACTGAATTATCGCATTTTTTACCTTATCCTCATATAAAAACGGCGCTGAGCATTTCACTCCGGTATTGGTTATCCGGGTAAAAGGCTTATCCGGAAAGCTCTCTCTGCAAGCCTCACATTCAGTCAGGCTGTACCCGATAGTCTTACCGCAATACGGACATTTCTGAGGAAAGATAAGGGAAAGAAGTCTGTTCATAATTCTCCTTTTTTAAGAAAATCCTTCAAGCCGGAATATCTTCCGGTTTTTTTATTATTATCCACCATTTTTTTCAGTGTGGATACATTTCCCACAAGAATAAGCAGATTCTTTGCTCTTGTCACGGCGGTATACAGGAGATTACGGTAGTACAGCTGCGGCGCTCCGTAATACATAGGCATTACAACTGCATTGAATTCATTTCCCTGACTTTTATGTACAGTTGTGGCATAGGCAAGCTCCACATTAAGAAGATCATCCCGGCTGTAGCTCACGATTCTGTCATCAAAACGGATATCAGCTCCCATTCCGCCTTTTTCTATGCTTTCAACGATGCCGATATCGCCGTTAAAAACTCCGGCTCCCTCACTGCCGTCATCTCTTTTCCAGTAAAGCTCATAATTATTCCTTGTATGCATTACTTTATCTCCGCAGCGCAGGGTATATACAGGAAGTCTTATCTCCTCGCATCCTTCAACACGGGGGTTGACAGCCTGCTGTATTTTTTTATTCAGCTCAGTAACTCCCAGTTCTCCTTTTCTTCCCGGACAAAGAACCTGTATATCTTTGATTATATCATATCCATACGCTTTTTTCAGCCTTGTACTGCAAAGATTTACAATATCCTCGGATATTTTCTGTTTTTCAGAGACTGCTTTAAAGAAAAAGTCGCTGTCTGTCCTGGTTATCTCCGGCATTTCACCGCGGACAATTCTGTGAGCGTTTGTAACTATCAGGCTTTTCATCGACTGCCGGAATATCTCTGTAAGCCGTATAGCCGGAATACGCTCTGAAGCTATCAGATCGGCAAGGACATTTCCAGGCCCCACAGACGGAAGCTGGTCGCTGTCACCTACCATTATTAGTCTGCATCCCAGAGGGAGAGCTCTGAGAGCGCTTTCAAAGAGTGATATATCCACCATAGACATCTCATCGAGTATCAGCGCGTCACAGTCAAGAAGATTTCTTTCATTTTTTACGAATCTGGGTCTGTCCTCGTTATCCCATTCCACCTCCAGAAGGCGGTGTATGGTCTTTGCCTCAAAGCCTGTGACCTCGGTCATCCTCTGAGCGGCTCTTCCCGTAGGTGCGGCAAGAAGTACCTTTAGTCCGCAGTTTTTGTATATCTCGATTATAGCATTAAGTGTTGTAGTCTTTCCTGTGCCGGGACCTCCGGTAAGTATCAGAAGTCCTCCGGTCAGAGCCTGAAGTATTGCTTTTCTCTGCAGGCTTGCATATTCTATATTCCGGCTTCTTTCAAACTCTTCGAGAGCCATTTCTCCTCCCGTTATGGATTCCGGAGGGAATTTCAGAAGCAGCTCCAGTCTGTCTGCGGCATAGCTTTCGCTTTTATACAATTCCGGAAGAAAAACAAAGTTTCTGCCGTCTGTCTCTGCTACAACAAGAGCTCCTTCGGATATCATTTCTGCTGCTGCCGAAGATACTATCTCCTGGCTGAGCTTAAGATATCCCGATGCCACCGTTATCAGTTTATCAAGGGGGAGACAGGTGTGACCGTTGCCGGTGTTATAAGTGATGACATACATTATCCCGGCACGCACTCTGAAAGGATCATCCCCGGGTCTGCCGAGGGCAGCTGCGATGCCGTCTGCTCTTTCAAAGGAAACAGCTATCGACGGTTCACAAAGAACATATGGATTTTCTTCTATAACAGAAACTGCATTATCCCTGAACCTTTTCCATATCCGGACAGATTCGAGAGCGGATATATGATATTTCTCCAGATAGAGCATTACCTCCTTCATTCCGAATATCTTATTGATTTCCGCGGAGATTTCCTCTGCCTTGCTCTTTGATATTCTTTTTATTTCTGTAAGTCTGTCCGGCTGATTCTGCATTATATCAAGGGTGTTTTCTCCGAAGGTTTCTACAAGCCGTCTGGCAGTAACACGTCCTACTCCCTTGACAGCCCCGCTTGAGAGGTATTTTAAGATAGAGGCTGATGTAGACGGCATCTTATGCTCGGCATATTCAAAGGAAAACTGCTCGCCGTAACCGGGGTGTATCTTCCAGTTCCCCAGAAGTCTCAGCTCGTCTCCGATATTTACATCTGTCATTATACCTACAGCTGTGGCAGCTATCCCGTCACAATTCATTGTCAGAACGCTGTATCCGTTCTGGTTATTCCTGTAGACAACATCCTCCACCGAGCCTCTTAATTCAAGAAGCTGTTCTTCACTCACTCTCTGCACCCTCTTTCTGTCTCATACAAAACCCCAATATAGTTTACCCTCAATTCCCCCATATGTCAACACCAGCGTCGACGCGTGCTCGCACTGAGCGATTCGCGTTATCGCTCATTTCATTCGCTCGGTCGTGTGTACATATACTCTCGTGGCGCGGCATTCGGCGCTCACCGCCTCAGACAATGCTCCCACCCCTCGCCGCCGCAGCCCTCACAG
>CAMVQZ010000131.1 GCA_947169745.1 uncultured Clostridia bacterium | reverse complement strand
GCCTCACCCATGATGAAGTCACGATATGATGTCTTGGGCTCCTTGCTGTCCAGGATGAAGGGATTCTTGCCCTCAGCCTTGAGAAGCGGATTGTAACGGAACATATTCCAGTAACCGCACTCAACAGCCTTCTTCATCTCAGCCTGGCAGTTCTTCATGCCGCCCTTGATGGAGTGCATCTCGCAGGGAGCATAGCCGATGATGAGTGACGGACCCGGATAAGCTTCAGCTTCCTTGATAGCCTTGAGTGTCTGATTCTGGTCAGCGCCCATAGCGATCTGCGCAACATAGATGTAGCCGTAGCTCATAGCGATGTCAGCAAGAGACTTCTTTGCGATAGCCTTACCTGCTGCAGCAAACTGCGCAACCTGACCGATCTGTGAAGCCTTGGAAGCCTGTCCGCCTGTATTTGAGTAAACCTCTGTATCGAATACAAAGATATTGACATCCTCGCCGGAAGCAAGTACATGGTCAACGCCGCCGAAGCCGATATCATATGCCCAGCCGTCGCCGCCGAAGATCCAGATGGATTTCTTTGCAAGATACTCCTTGTTCTTGAGAACGTCTGCTCTTGCTTCGCAGTCACAGTCAAGCTTTTCAAGCTCAGCGATAACAGCCTTTGTAGCAGCGCCGTTCTTCTCGCCGTTCTCCTTTGTATCCATAAACTCAGCGATCGCAGCCTTTACGCTCTCAGGAGCCTTTTCAGAGGAAGCGATCTTTTCAAGGTCGGAGATAAGTCTCTCACGGATAGCCTTCTGTCCGAGATACATACCGAAGCCGTGCTCAGCATTATCCTCGAAGAGGGAGTTAGCCCATGCAGGACCGTGACCTTCCTTGTTTACTGTATATGGTGATGTAGCAGCAGGGCCGCCCCAGATGGAGGAGCATCCTGTAGCATTGGAGATATACATTCTGTCGCCGAAGAGCTGAGTAACGAGTCTTGCATAAGAGGTCTCAGCACAGCCTGCACATGAGCCTGAGAACTCAAGCAGCGGCTGCTTGTACTGGCTTGCGATAACAGTGGAAGCTGCGGTTGTTTCGGGCTTCTCTGTAACATTTGCTACGCAGTAATCGAATACCTTCTGCTGATCGTACTGTGTCTCTGCGGGAACCATCTTGAGAGAATTTGTGGGACATACGCCGATACATACGCCGCAGCCCATACAATCCATGGGAGAAACTGCGAGGGTGTATTTGTATTCTGTCTTGACGATGGGCTTGGGTGCGATCTTTGTGTTGTCAGGAGCAGCAGCAGCCTCTTCCTCGCTGAGAGCGAAGGGTCTGATGGTAGCGTGAGGACAAACAAATGCACACTTGTTACACTTAGCGCAGGTCTCGGCATTCCACTCAGGAACCATAACTGCAACTCCGCGCTTCTCGAATGCGGATGCGCCCAGCTCGAAGGTACCGTCTGTATGGTCTGTGAAAGCGGAAACTGGGAGGCTGTCGCCGTCCATCTTATCTACAGGCTCCAGAATACCCTTAACCATCTTTACAGTCTTTGCAGGTCCTTCAAGAGTTGTCTCCTTCTTTTCGTCACAAGCGCTTGCCCAGTCAGCAGGAACATCTATCTTGACAAATGCGCCAACGCCGGCATCGATAGCCTTGTGGTTCATATCAACGATATCCTGACCCTTTTTGAGGTAAGACTTTGTAGCAGCGTCCTTCATATGCTGTACAGCCTCGTCAATGGGCATTACCTTTGCAAGAGCAAAGAATGCAGCCTGAAGGATAGTGTTTGTACGCTTGCCCATACCGATCTGCTCGGCAAGGTCTATAGCGTTTACTGTATAGAGCTGAATGTTGTTTTCAGCGATATATTTCTTTGTTTCAGCATTGAGGTGAGTATTCAGCTCATCAGCAGACCACTGGCAGTTGATAAGGAATACGCCGCCGGGCTTTACATCCTGAACCATCTTGTAGCCCTTGAGGATGTAAGAGGGGTTATGACAAGCAACAAAGTCAGCCTTGTTGATGTAATAGGGGCTCTTGATGGGCTTGTCGCCGAAGCGCAGGTGGGAAATTGTTACGCCGCCTGTCTTTTTTGAGTCATACTGGAAATATGCCTGAACATACTTCTGGGTATAGTCACCGATGATCTTGATGGAGTTCTTGTTTGCACCAACAGTACCGTCGCCGCCGAGACCCCAGAACTTGCACTCGATAGTACCCTCTGCTGCTGTGTTGGGAGCAGGCTTCTCTTCCAGTGAAAGACAGGTAACATCGTCGTTGATACCCAGTGTGAACTGAGCCTTGGGCTGATCCTTAGCCAGCTCGTCATATACTGCGAATACGCTTGAAGGAGGAGTATCCTTTGAACCAAGACCGTATCTGCCGCCGATAACTGTGAGACCGGTCTTTCCCTGAGCTGCAAGAGCAGCGATAACATCAAGGAAAAGAGGCTCGCCGAGAGCACCGGGTTCCTTTGTTCTGTCGAGAACAGCGATCTTCTTAGCAGTTGCGGGGATAGCCTCTACCAGCTTGTCAGCTCTGAAGGGACGATAAAGTCTTACCTTTACAAGACCTACCTTTTCGCCCTTTGCATTCATATAGTCAATAACCTCTTCTGCTACGTCGCAGATAGAACCCATAGCGATGATAACACGCTCAGCATCCTCTGCACCATAGTAGTTGAAGAGCTTGTAATCTGTGCCCAGCTTCTCGTTGACCTTGCCCATATACTTCTCAACGATTCCGGGTACTGCGTCATAATATTTGTTGCAGGCTTCTCTGTGCTGGAAGAAGATATCTCCGTTTTCGTGAGATCCTCTCATAACAGGACGCTCGGGGTTGAGAGCTCTCTTTCTGAAAGCGTCAACAGCATCCATATCGCACATTTCCTTAAGATCTTCATAATCCCAGATCTGGATCTTCTGGATCTCGTGGGATGTTCTGAAGCCGTCGAAGAAGTTGATAAAGGGTACTCTGCCCTCGATAGCTGCCAGATGAGCTACAGGAGCAAGATCCATAACTTCCTGAGTGTTTGTCTCTGCAAGCATTGCAAAGCCTGTCTGACGGCAAGCGTATACGTCTGAATGATCTCCGAAGATATTCAGAGCGTGAGATGCAACGCAGCGTGCTGATACGTGGAATACACAGGGGAGAAGCTCACCTGCGATCTTGTACATATTCGGGATCATCAGAAGAAGACCCTGAGATGCAGTGAAGGTCGTTGTGAGAGCGCCTGCGTTAAGTGAACCGTGAACGGTACCTGAAGCGCCGGCTTCTGACTGCATTTCGGAAACCTTTACGGTTGTTCCGAAAATGTTCTTGAGACCCTGAGCTGACCACTGGTCAACGTAGTCGGCCATAGGGCTGGACGGGGTGATGGGGTAAATGCCGGCAACCTCGGTAAAGGCATATGCTACATGAGCCGCAGCATTGTTACCGTCCATGGTTTTCATTTTTCTTGCCATTTGGAATGTCCTCCTTTGTTATATTAAAATGACTAATTAAGTAGTTAATTAAGTCTTTGACACAATCTCTTGTATCACTACTAATTTTAGCACTTTTTTTTCTTTATGTAAAGTATAAAATGTAAATTGTCAATATTTTTCGGATTAGAAAAATCATTTTTGTATGCAAAAAGCTAACGCGGATATCCGATAAAAAGCCTGCTATTTATCGTCCCTCTGAGCAGAGCCGGCAGGAACGCAAAAAGCAGGACAGCATACTTTTTTCAGAGGGCTTCCGGCGGCGCTCCCCGGAAAAGGAGTTTTATTATCAGAGAAAAATATTTACCTGCCGGGAATAAGGAAATTATAGGTAAAAATGTATGAAAGAAAAGGGACGATAAGGCAAAAATGCAGTTATTTAATGTATTTTCCGGCTCGGAAACTGGTTTTTGTTGATTTTATCGACCAGCTGATGTATAATTCTTATGTCAGGATAGTGATAATAAAATTATAAGGAAAGGATATAGTTTTGAATGGCCAAGGATAACGAAAACGAATATACGGACATATACTCCAATAGCAATTATAACGAGAAGAAATCCCAGGAGCCGGAAGAGTCAGATGCCGGCGTGACGGCTGAGGAAAAAGCTCCCTCTGGCAGACAGCCTGTGAACAGCGCAGGCGCTGATAAACCGGAAAAAACAGAAGCCGGAAAAGACGTTCATATGATGGGCGTTGAGGGTGAGCTGGATTTCACCAAGAAAAGAAGAAGGCGCCACCATTCCGGCGAGGGTCACGGGAAAAAGCACAGGAAGCACAGAAAGAAGATGTCCACCAAAAAGAAGATACTGGTCATCATTCTGGTGATAGTTGGGATACTTCTTATCCTTGCAGCTGTCGCTGTAGGCATAATTTTCCACTATATCCATATGTTGGATATCGTCCCGGAGTATTACGAGGACGAGGTCGTCAGCAATATCGAAAAGGATGAGGATTACGATCCGGAGCTTTCAAATTCCTCTGAAGAGGATATCAAGAGTATCGAGGACAAGATCAGAAAGAACCTTGAAGACAAGTCTATCGATATTATGAAGGACAAGGATATTCTGAATATACTTCTTATCGGAACGGACGGAAGATCGGTCAATGAAAGAGGCCGCTCAGACAGTATGATACTGATGTCTGTCAACAAGAAGAGCGGAAAGATAACCATGACTTCTTTCCTCAGAGACAGCTATGTAAATGTTCCCGGCATCGGAAATACGAGACTTAACCATGCTTATGCATACGGCGGACCGTCCCTCCTGATGGACACCATTGAACAGAACTTCAAGATAGAGATCGACAAATATATCAGAGTCAACTTCTACTCCTTCGTAAGCGTTATAGATACTATCGGCGGTGTGGATATCAATGTCACGGATGATGAGATAAAGTATTTCAACCGTTATCTCTACGGTATCAATCAGCGTGAGGGCAGAGACCCTGAAAAGGGTAAGCTGGAAAAGGGCGGCAAATACAAGCTGGACGGCTGTCAGGCTCTTGCATATTCAAGAATAAGATATGTAGGAACTGATTTCCAGAGAACGGAAAGACAGAGAACTGTTCTGGAGCAGGTATTCCAGCATCTGCAGGGTCTTAATCTGGTGCAGCTCAACGATATGCTGAATAAGCTGCTTCCGGAGATAAAGACGAATCTTCAGGAGGGAGAGATATTCTCTCTGGTTCTCCAGGCTCCTTCTATTCTCAAATATGAGAGAAAGCAGTGCAGGGTACCCTGTGACGGCTCATGGACAGATATCGTTGTTGACGGTATGATGGTTCTGGGAATAGATTTCCAGATGAATCAGTCCTATCTTAAAAAGAATATTTATAACGGCTGACGCCGCATCCCGCTTCCTTTGAGAAGCGGGATTTTTTTGGCTTTTGGTATGGTTTTTCGGGCTGTTGGTTTTATGCGGTTTATTCGTGTATGGTTTGTCCTGACGAGCCGCCGGTTCTGTGCAGGGCGTGCCTCCGGCACGGGGTCAAAGGGGGACCCGGAAGAAATGAATAGTGAATATTGAATATTGAATAATGAATAATTGTGGTTGTCGCTGCGCTCCATTTATGGTAAGAATCTGTGTGTCTGGTTTGGTTTTTCTGAGGCGATAGTTTTATC
>CAMVQZ010000130.1 GCA_947169745.1 uncultured Clostridia bacterium | reverse complement strand
GCACGCACCGGTAAAGGAAATAATGGTTGTTTTTTGGGGAGGTATGTGGTAAGATGTATTTGCAGTGTTTTCCGGGAGGGTGAAGGAAATGAGATCAGGTACAGAGTGCGATAGCTGCACACATTATGTATTCAATGAAGAGACAGAGGAATACGAATGTCTGGTAACGCTTGATGAAGATGATTATTATAACTTTATCAGCCGGAAAAGCAGATGCTGCCCGTATTATCGGAGAGACGATGAATACGGAGTTGTGAAAAAACAAATGTGAAGGGAAGGATAAGTAATTGAGTATAACAGGTATTCTTTTCGGGATGCTTTGCGGAGCGATTATCGGTATCGCAAATATAATCCCCGGAGTAAGCGGCGGCACCATGGCGGTAATACTTAATGTTTACGATAAGCTGATTGATTCCGTCACAGGACTGAGAAAAAACTTCAAAAAGAGCATTTTGTTTCTTATTCCTATCGGAATCGGAGGAGCAGGCGGAATATTTGCATTTTCCAAGCTTCTGAAATTTCTTCTTGAATATCACCCGATGCCCACCTTTATGTTTTTTATGGGACTGATAGTCGGAAGTCTGCCCCTGGTATTCAATAAAGCCGTAAAGACGAAATTCAGGATATGGTCGATAATTCCCTTTGCTGTTTTTCTGGGAATAATGATAGTTCTGGCATTTATTGATACTTCCGGGATGGAGACCGGCAGTATGCTCCAGATAAACCTTGTCAATTGGTTCTATATCTTCTTTGGATCTGTGCTTGCAGCGATGTGTATGATAATTCCCGGAGTAAGCGGATCAATGATATTCCTTATAATCGGCCTTTATCCCACGGTGCTGGGATCCATCTCGGAGGTACTTTCAAATCCCGGAAACAGTATAATGATCCTTATACCTGTTGCCCTGGGTGTACTGGTAGGAGTTCTGGGAGGCGCAAAGCTTATTGACATATGTATAAAGAAATTTCCCCAGATGACATTTTTCGCAATAATGGGACTGATGGTGGGATCTCTTGTTTCTCTGTATAGAAATTCCGGATTCCAGTTCGGGACAGAGGGAATAATAGCTATCGGTGCGCTGGTCTGCGGATTTGCTCTCTCAATGGTGTTCAGTATAAAGGATATAAAGGACACTAAAAAAGAAGCCGGAGCTGTATCCGGTAAGCCGGAAAAAGAATAATTTTCAGCGGAGGTACAACCTCCGCTTTTTTCTTGCTTTTTTAAACAACGGAGGTATGATACTAATATTCGTTAGAACACTTCAAATCTGATTAAAGTATCTTATCGGATATTAGTATGATACAGGATTTTTTTCTTTTGTTACAAGTTTTTTTCTTTACTTTGACCTTATATATGTTACAATAGTGTTGAACATTGATTGGTACAGACTTACAATGTTTATTCAGAACCAGATGGGTGTGATCGTTTTGAGGAAGAGAATTTCCAGTTTGTTTTTGTCTCTTCTTGTTATTATAAATCTGCTTCCTCTTTTTGCTTCCGACAGTGTTGCTGCCGGAACAATGGAGGATGTGATAATAGAGCTTTCAGGAGACACAGGCTCAGATTATGCTGCAAGTCATGACAAGGGAATAACAAATCCGGAGACGCTGCAAAAGGCGGCGGCAAAGATAAGAAATAAGCAGACAGAGGTGATGGAAAGGATAAGAAAAAAAATACCATCGGCCGATTTCTCTGATAGTGTTTCCTGTACTGTCGTCAGAAACAGTTTTACCGCAAGGGTCCCTTCGGATAAGATATCTGTTGTGACATCTGTGGAGGGTGTTTCTTCCTGCAGACCTGATCGTATCGCAGAAGGATGTGTAGGAAAAAGCATTAAAAATAATCAGGTAGAGGATCAAATCAGCACCGGAAAAAAAACCTGCCTAAGTGAAAAATATACCGGATCGGGAATGCTTATTGCCGTTGTTGACAGTGAATTTGAGTTGAGCCATGATGCATTTTCCGCAGACCCGGAAAAACCCGTATATGATAAGAATTATGTAGAAAAGCTTTTTAAAAGCAAAGTCTTTTCTGTTTCTGATAAATATACTGCTGATGATATATACAGAAGTGAAAAGGTTATTTTTGCATACGATTATGTGGAGGATGACGCAGATGTGTCGGGAAATAAGAGTAATTTCCACGGCACTCACGTCGCTGCGATCGCAGCAGGAAACAGCGGAGGAAAAAATAAAACCGATTTTAAAGGATGCGCTCCGGATGCTCAGCTTGCTCTGATGAAAATATCGGATAAGGAAGGAAAGATCAGGGAATCAGCGCTTATCCGCGCGCTGGATGATGCAGCAAAGCTTTGCCCTGATGTGATAAACTGCAGCTATGGAGATCAGGTATTCTTTGAAAGCTCCGGCATCCCGGAAATATATAAGAAACTGGAAGCGCTGGGAATTGTTTGCTGCGGTGCCGGAGGTAATTCCAGCTTCAGCTATTGGGATAAGCTCTCCGGTTCTGTCCCGGCAGAATATATCACATATAATACCGTCGGTGTTCCATCTGCATATAAGGAGCCCTTTTCTGTGGCATCTGTTTCCGGAGATAAGGTCGTTGTGGATTCTTATATGAAGCTGAATGAAAAGGAAAAGGTTTTCTATCAGGATAATAGCGGGGAAACAGGAGCAGAACAGTTTGACAATGTATTCAATAAAAATACCGCATACATATATATGGGAAGCAGCGCACGGGAAAAGGATTATGAGGGCATTGATGTAAAGGACAGGATTGTGGTTGTAAAAAACAGCAATACGCCGCCCTTTGAAAAATGCCGGGTTGCTATCGGGAAAGGTGCAGCAGGTATTGTTTTTATTGTAAACGAAGGAGATGAAGGAGTCAGCGGTATCTCAGGATATGAAATTCCCTGTGCATTTGTGGGGGCTTCCAATGAAAAATACTTTGAGGAGAATCCTACAGGTAAGCTCAGAATAGAAAAGGGGAAAAGCTCCGGACTTGCTCCTATGAAAAAAAATCAGGTATCCTATTTCAGCTCTGTGGGTCCCGGAAGTGACCTGAGTATGAAGCCGGAGATCTCGGCTCCCGGAGAAGATGTACTGTCAGCATTCCCCGGAAACAAGTATTCAAGACTTTCCGGTACCTCAATGGCAACTCCCTGGGTTTCCGGTTCAATGGCTATACTTAAGCAGTACCTTAAAGAAAAGGGAGATCTTGATAATGCTGAAAATATTCCGGAGTATCTTATTTCTGAGGTGATGAGTAATGCCAGACCTCTTGTATTCAGTCAGGAGGGGGATGTTACTGCATATTACAGTCCCCGATCCCAGGGGGCAGGATACCTGGATATTGATTCTGTTATCGGATCAGGAGGCTTTCTTACAAGCGGCGGCAAGCGCCCGAAGGCGGAGCTGAAAGATAACAAGGAAGGTGAATATTCCTTCCGGTTTGAAATACATAATACTTCAGGAGAAACAAGAACATATACTCCCCGGGCAGTTATTCAGACAGATAACTGGGAAAAGGAGGAGAAGGGCTATATGAATACTATGACCCCGAAAAATATTACCGGGGAATGTGATATTTCTTTCAGCTCAGGTGGTAAGAAGTCTGGATCCTTTGTGATCCCCTCAGGAGGTTCAAAGAAAATCGATGTCAGTCTGAAGCTTCACAGTGACTTTTCATATAGTCATAAAAAGATTTTTAAAAATGGTTTTTTTGTAGATGGTTTCGTTCTTGTAGAGGATGATCCGGGGAATCAGTTTTCTCTGCCCTTTACCGGTTTTTGCGGCGACTGGTCATCGGGAGGGATATTCGACAGTACTATCTATGACAACGATAACAGTATCCTGGGACTTGAAAATACCTTCATTCTTGCTTCTGTAAAAAAGAACGGGGATAAAAGGAGAGACAAGATAAAGAAGCTTGACGCTGGAGTAAACCTTTATAATGATTATATGGCAACAGAAATTTCCTTTGGACGAAATTCTGTCTCAGGAGCCCTCAATGGGGAATTTGATCAGAAGAAATATTCCACTAATTTTCTTTTTCCGAATTTTCATATGCTCAGGGAAGCACTGGATTATAAGATAGAAATAAGAGACAGTGATGATAAGCTTGTTTTTTCAAAGTGTATACAAGACCTTACTAATTAT
This sequence comes from uncultured Clostridia bacterium, assembly GCA_947169745.1. GTDB lineage: Bacteria > Bacillota > Clostridia > Oscillospirales > Acutalibacteraceae > UBA1213. The sequence continues at coordinate 1,518 of CAMVQZ010000130.1, read as the reverse complement.
TCAGGCGAGGACAAGGAGCCATTTGAAAATATACTGTTTTATGGTTCGGAGGATAGTGTGTGCTTTGACGAGTATGAACAGCTTTTGAGTAAAATGAAGGATGGCGCGTATACATATACGGTCTCCGGATATACAGTATCCCCGGATGGTAAGCCTGGACGGAGTGAAAAAAAGAGTTTCAGCTTCAAATTTGATAACAAAGCCCCGGTAATAGAAAAATATACATTATACAAGAACGAGGAAGGACGGCTGATACTGGAAATAACAGCTAATGACGAAAACCTTCTTCAGAGCGTTGATATTGCTTCAGCGCGCGTCGGGTATGAGAATGAATATACATCTCTGTCACAGCTTTGTTTTAACGGATCTATTGGCAGAGAAACTATTGATCTGATGAATTATTCTATATTCGAGGGTTTAAACAGAATAACAGTCAGCTACGATATTACAGGAATAAAGGACGGCATAAAAAAATACAATAAATGCAGCCTGGATGACATACGCATATCTGATGATGACCTTTATATAGTAGCCAGGGATTACGCCTTCAATGAATCCCGGATGATACCTCTGGATCTGAACAGCTATGGAAAGGTCACTCTGAAATTTGTTGATAAAAACGGAGCTCCTGTTTCCGGCGCAGTTGTTTCCGCTCCCGGCGGAAGCTATCAGGCGTTTGAGGATGGAATAATAACAGCGGATAATCTCCCCCTGGGAAAGGTCACACTTCATATCAATAGTTTCCCGAATAATTATTACTCGGAAAAAAAGGAATTCACCTTTGTTCTTGACAGTAACAATTATGAGCAGACAAAGACGATTGTTCTGAGTGATGATTTTGATAAGATACTTCCTGTCAAGGATGATGATCCCCCTCCGGAGGAATATCGGCCAAAGGAAAAGATAATGCCCGAAACAGAGCCGGAGACGAAGCCTTTTGATACAGGAGACAGTGGATATTGTCTTTATATACCGCTTATCACAATAAGTATGTTTGTAATCATTATAATGAAAAAAAGGCACAGCATATCAGATTATAAAAAATAATCAAATAAGCAGCCCGTGGATTTGATGATCCGGGCTGCTTTTTGCGTGTATTACTATACCTGGCAGTGGTTTATACTAATATTCGATAGAACACTTTAATATCTTTGGCGTTAAATTCCGCATAACTTCGTTATCGTCCTTGCCTGGCTTTAACAGGAAACTTCTTGAATTGAAAAATATTGTTGTTGCTTCACTCTTTTATAGTAAGCTTGTGCGAAAACACTTCTTATAGGCTTCCGATAATTAACAAGGCACTTACTTTCAGGGGATTGAAAAGTCTGAAGTCAGAATAAATCAGCCGCGTATAGCAGCCCGTGAGGGCTGCGACGGCGAGGGGTAGGAGTATTGTCCGGGGCGGTGCGCGCCGGATGCCGCGCCACAATAGCATACTTAAACATAATCGAGCGAGTGTAAACGAGCGATAATGAGAACACGGGTGCAGCGTCGACGCTGCCTGCGTCACGCTGGTGT
>CAMVQZ010000129.1 GCA_947169745.1 uncultured Clostridia bacterium | reverse complement strand
ACGGCTATTCAAAGTGAGTATGACCCTCTGCTTCACTGAACAGAAACGGAGGAACATACGAAGCACCTGTTTTCGTACAAGCTTGAAGTTTCATTAATTACTGACCGTACATAAACAACCAGAATAGCCCTACATACTTCCCCGACCCCAAAGCAGGGGTTTAAGGAGGGGAATTTCAAAAAGGGGCAACCTCAAAGGGGGCGCAGCCCCGAATTACTCTGTTGCGCTGAAAGCTATGTCGCGGCACGAGAGTATAGTTAAGCACAACCGAGCGAGTGCAAGCGAGCGATTACGCGAATTGCTCAGCGCGAGCACGCGCCCCGTTTTGTCCCGTGCCGGAGGCACGCCTGCAGAGACTTTTTAAAATATAAAAAAATTCTGGTTGTAACTTTGATGCGTGGCTGGCTTGTTTTTATGAACCGATAGCTTTATGCGGTGCGTGCCTTCGGCACGGAGCCAAAGGGGTGAACCAAGGTTCCCCCCTTGTGGAAATCCCTCCTCCTTTTCTTTGTGCCGAAGCTGCTTACGACTAACGAAAGAAAGTATGGACATCTGCTTTGGTAAATGGAGGAACATACGAAGCACCTGTTTTCGTACAAGCTTGAAGTTTCGTTAATTACTGACCGTACATAACCAACCGGAATAGCCCTACATACTTCCCCGACCCCAAAGCAGGGGTTTAAGGAGGGGAATTTCAAAAAGGGGCAACCTCAAAGGGGGCGCAGCCCCGAATTACTCTGTTGCGCTGAAAGCTATGTCGCGGCACGAGAGTATAGTTAAGCACAACCGAGCGAGTGCAAACGAGCGATAACGCGAAATAGAGAGCACAGGCACTGTGCAGGCGCTCAGTGCCAAGAGAGTGAAATACCGGAAGTCAAAATAAGACAGCCACAAAAAAAGCAGCCCGTGAGGGCTGCGGCGGCGGAGGGTTGGAGCATTGTCTGAGGTACTGCACGCCGGATGCCGCGTGAATAAAAGTATAGTCAAACACGATCGAGCGAATGGAATGAGCGATGACGCGAATCGCTCAGTGCGAGCACGCACCGCGAACAAGGGTGCAGCGTCGACGCTGCCTATTCTGTAAGTTCTTTTTTCATCAGAAACCGGACGGCCTGGGGATGGTTCTTTATGCGGACTGTTTTTCCGCCTCTCTTGTGTTCTCCGTCTACAGACCAGTCCAGAGGCTTGTCGGAGGATATCTCTAATTCTGATGCGTGAAAGAACTCAATATATTTTCCTTTGTAGGTTCCCCTGAGCATTGATGAGCATATACCAAGAGCCGAAAAGATATTTCTGGGCTTTTTTATAAGGAGCACCTCATATTTTCCGTCTGAAAAATCTACAGAATTGTTTTTGTATTTAAAGAGACCGGCAACTGACGTAGAATTTGTTATTGCGCCGAAAATATAATCTCCCTCTGTTCTTTTTTTATCAGTCGATACCTTCAGATGATGGGAACGGATCTTTGTCATATATTTTGCAGCGCTGAAAAAATAAGCCAGTCTGCCGAAAAGATTCTTTGCTTTCTGTGAAGTGGCGTATGATACCTCAGTAAAAGCGCCGAAGGAAGCTATATATACAAAATAGCTGCTGTCAAAGCTGCCGATATCCAGAGGACAGGCGTCTCCGGAAATTATGGCCTGGGCTGCCTTTGTGCTCCGGGTCGGTATATCCAGACTTCTCGCCAGATCATTTGTAGTTCCTGCGGGGATATACCCTACAGGCTTGTTGATATTCATATCCATCAGACCGGAGATAGTCTCGCTGATCGTTCCGTCTCCGCCGCAGCAGGCAATTATATCACTGTCGGCAGCGTGTTCTTTCACAAGAAACTCAGCGTTATAATCCGGTGCAGTATAGTATACGGCTAATTCCATATCGTTTTCCGCAAACATTTCTGCTATTTTTCCGGCAGAAAAATACGGTCTCCGCTTGCCTGATCTCGGATTGACGATCATCAGCACTTTTTTTCTTTTTTCTTTGTTTTCCTGCAAAAGCTCCGACCTCCAGTGATTACGAAATAACTCTGTGTTCTGTCAGGCAGAATATCAGTGGTTATATTGGTTTGTCTATTTCATAGACTCTGTCTGTTTTCCTGTCCGCCGGTTCCGGTATACTGCCGTCGGGATATCCGAGGATACAATGTCCGATACCCTCCCAGTCATCACTGATACCGAGAGAGCGGAGTATCTTTTTGCCCTCTTCAGATTCAAATTCCTGTTTTGCCCTGTGTATCCAGCAGCTTCCGATCCCCAGTGAATGAGCCGCCAGCATCAGATCACCCATTACAAGGCTGCCGTCATAAAGATATGTAGGCCAGCTTTTTTCTCCCAGTACGATAAGAACCACAGGAGCACCGTAGAAGGGGTCAAAGCTTTCATCCCAGCCGCCGATTTCCCGGTTCATTTCCATAAGACGATCACGAAGAGCCCTGTCGGTCACAGCTATGATCTTCGTAGCCTGATGTCCCCGTCCGTTGGCGGCATAAAGACCGGCGTCAATTATTTCGTCTATGATTTCCTTCGGGATCATATCACTTTTATATTTTCTTATGCTTCTTCTTTCTTTAATGCCTTTGATGATCTCATTCATTTTGCATTTTCCTTTCATTGACGGTTCCCGCGACCGGGATCATTCTGAGTGTTTGCGCTGCCGCTGTTTGTTGTTTTCAGAAAGCTGCTGTCTGATTTTTCAGGTGCGCCGCTGTTTGTTGTTTTCAGCACCCCTCTTGTAGTATTATTCAGAAGGCTTGTAAATGTTCCTATCACCGCATATCTGATGAATCTGAAAATGCATACCGCAGTCAGCAGCAGAAGGAAGGAACACACGGCAAGCTCTGCCACAGCTCCTGAAGAAGCATTTGTCCCGGCGACCATACCGGAAAGAATTGTTATCCTGTATATTTCATAGCCAGCGCTGAAAAGCAGCACAAGCCCTGTAAGTATACTGTAAATAGTGATCGCCTCCGTAATATCATCTGGGCAGATAGCCTATCTTTTTCTTTGCTTTATCGAGGGTGCGTATAGAGATCTTTTCTGCTATTTCAGCGCCCTTTCTGTATTGCTCCTCAAGATATGCCTTGTCAGCCACATATTTTTCAAAGCTTTCTCTGATGGGGCGAAGCTTTTCTACAACTGCTTCACCAACCTTTGTTTTGAAATCGCCGTATCCCTTGCCTTCAAATTCGGCGGTTATTTCGTCGTTTGTTTTTCCGGTAACAGCGCTCATAATACCGATGAGGTTATTGATACCGTCCTTGCCTTCTCCGACGCAGACTCTTGCCTCACTGTCGGTGACTGCCCTCTTGAATTTTTTCATTATTGTTTCGGGGCTGTCTGTTATTCCGACCCATGCATTGACATTTTCGTCCGACTTGGACATTTTCTTTTTAGGATCCTGCAGAGACATTACCCTTGCGCCCACCTGGGGAATATATCCTTCCGGAACACGGAAAGTATTTCCGTAGATCCCGTTGAATCTCTCGGCTATATTTCTTGTAAGCTCCAGATGCTGTTTCTGGTCTGCGCCTATGGGAACGAGATCAGCCTGATAAAGGAGAATATCGGCAGCCATAAGCGAGGGATATGTGAACAGACCGGCATTTACGTTATCTGCGTGTTTTGCGGATTTATCCTTGAACTGGGTCATTCTTGAAAGCTCGCCGAACTGAGTATAACAGTTCAGTATCCATGCCAGCTCTGCATGAGTGTGGACATGGCTCTGAATGAAGAAGATGCTTTTTTCAGTATCGACTCCGCAGGCGAGGAACAGAGCATATGCATTGAGTATATTTTGTCTGAATGCCTTCGGATCCTGTCTTACTGTAATAGCGTGCAGGTCTGCTACTGCATAGATACATTCATGATCGTCCTGGAGCTTTACCCAGTTCTGAAGTGCGCCTATATAGTTTCCCAGAGTAATTGTTCCGCTGGGCTGAATGGCGCTGAATATTCGTTTTTTCTTTTCTGTTACTGTATTATTATTCATATCAAAGAATCTCCAATGCTAATTTTCCAAGTATTTTTATTCCGTTTTCAAGCTGTTCGTCTGTGGGGGTGGAGAAATTGATCCTGAAGGAATCGCTCTGCTCCTTTTCGTCTGCAAGAAAAGCATTTCCGGGAACAACACACACTTTATTCTCTACAGCCTTGAGACAGAACTCATTCATCGTAAGCTTTGAGCCTTCAGGCAGTTTGCACCAGATAAAGAGGCCGCCCTCTATGCGGTGATAGGTAATTCCTGCCGGGACAAGGTATTTATCCAGAAGCTCCATACAGAAGTCAGCTTTCTTTTTGTAGATCTCTCTGAGCCCTGCAAGATGAGCTTCAAAATCGTAATCTGTCATAAAGCTGTTTGTTACCATCTGTGCCCATGTATTTGTGTGTACGTCCTCGCCCTGCTTGCATACTATCATTTTCTGCAGAACCGGCTTCGGTGCGATGGCATATCCTACGCGTATTCCGGGTGAAAGCACCTTGGAAAATGAGCCTGCATATACAACAATATTTTCTGTATCCAGTGATTTGATGCAGGGAACATTTTCGCCGCTGATCCTCAGCTCGCCGTAGGGATTATCCTCGAGTATCATGGTATTATATTTCAGAGCCAGCTGATAGATTGCCTTTCTTTTTTCAAGGCTTGTGGTTATTCCCGAGGGATTCTGGAAATTGGAAATGATGTATATGAAACGGACGTTCTTTTCTGTTTTTAAAGCGTTTTCAAGAGCCTGCAGATTCATTCCGTCCTCTTCAACAGGAACTCCGCACAGTCTGCAGTTGTATGAACGGAAGGAATTTAGAGATCCGATAAAGCTGGGAGCCTCGCATATTACAGTGTCGCCCTCGTTGCACACGGATTTTGTCAGAAGATCCATTACCTGCTGCGCTCCGGAGGTGATAAGGATATCGTCATTATCATTTCCTACGTTATACTTATCCTTCATATACTGTGCAACAGTCCTGCGGAGGGGAGGGTATCCCTCTGTAACGCTATACTGCAGTGCGCTTATGGGATCCTCGCTGAGAATCTTTGCAGATATTTCTGCAATTGCCTCTGACGGAAAAGCTTCAGGCGAAGGATTTCCTGCAGAAAGAGAAATATATGAGGGGTCTGCCGCATATTTGAATATTTCCCTTATAGCTGACGGCTTTAACGTTTTTACACGTTCTGAAAGAATATATTCCATTTTTTCATCTTCCTTTACACGATATTATTTTATACCATAAATTCTACCACATTTCTTCCCATCTTTCAATCCCCAGGCACCCATGCGGTGCGTGCTCGGTGCGTGCTCGCACTGAGCGTGTTCGCGTTATCGCTCATTCCATTCGCTCTGTCGTGCGTGTATATACTCTCGTCGCGCGGCGATAGAAAATGAGTATTGTTATCGGGGCGGTCATTTCGTGTCTGGCTTGTTTATTATCAACCTACAGTCTTTGCAGGCGTGCCTCCGGCACGGGACAAAACGGGGCGCGTGCTCGCGCTGAGCAATTCGCGTCATCGCTCGCTTGCACTCGCTCAGTTGTGTTTAACTATACTCTCGTGCCGCGACATAGCTTTCAGCGCAACAGAGTAATTCGGGGCCGCGCCCCCTTTGAGGTTGCCCCCTTTGAAAATCCCCCTCCTTAAACCCCTGCTGTGTCGGTCGGGGAAGTCTTTATGCTGAGAGCGGATG
>CAMVQZ010000128.1 GCA_947169745.1 uncultured Clostridia bacterium | reverse complement strand
TTCTGAGCCTGCTCATTGAAATCAGGCTGGAGAGCCGGAGGCGGATCGTCAAAGCAGAAAGGCTGAGGTTCGCCGCAACCGCAGGTTCCTACATATTTTGGCATTACCTTTCCGCAGCTGGGACAAGTCCATGTGTCGCCTCTCTGTTCAAGAGGTGTAACCTGAACATCCATCTTTTTCTTACCGAAGAGACCCTGTTTGGGTTTTGGTTCCTCAACAGGAGCCGGAGCTGGAGCCGGAGCAGGAGCTGGTTCAGCTGCCTCTGCCGGTTTTTGTATCGGGAAATTCTTGAATGGGTTAGGCTTCTTTGCAGGTCTGGGTTCCTCAACAGGAGCTTCTGCAACAGGTTCGGGAACTACAGGTTCTTCAACAACGGGTTCGGGAACTACAGGTTCTTCAACAACGGGTTCAGGAACTACAGGTGTTTCTACAACTGGTTCAGGAACTACAGGTGTTTCTACAACGGGTTCAGGAACTACAGGTTCTTCCACAACAGGATCTGCAGCTGCCTGACCAGCTCTTGAAGCTTCAAATTCAATAAATGGATTGACCTGCTGTGCCTGCTGGAAGGGATCAAAAGCGATAGGAGCTTCCGGAACCGGAGCATCCGGTACTTCATCAAAGGGTCGGGAAGCCGTCACGCCTTCTTCATAGAAATAATCTGCCGCTGTTCTGTCAATTGAAACGCTTTTAACGAATTCTGCACATTTAACGTGCTCCGGATGGGTACGATAATATTTCAGAGCAGCAGCATTTTTGAAGGTAGCGTAAAGAACTACATCATAATCTGATGCCGTATTGAAATTATAGCCCATCTCCATACTGACAAGTCCTTCGATCTTGCCCACGAGGGAAGTAAGATCATTTATCATCTTGTCAATATTCTGGTTTTTCTGCGCATCATCGCGTATTTTCCATAGGACGATATGCTTGACCATACGTTTTGCCTCCTGTTATATTTTTATTTGTTAAAATACACAATATCAGGTATCTTAATAAATGATTTATATTAATATTATCATATATTTAGTATTTAATCAATAAGAAATTGATGTTTTGTATAAAATATTTTTTAAGAGGGGGTCAATTTGATATGATTTGGTTGATAATAAAACATATAAAGCATTTTTCACATATTCCGGCAATAAAAACTGACAAAAAACACCACTTATCAAAATACTGAATAGTATTATTATTTCCGTAAATAATATTTTATACTAGGGAAAACCGTCAGATGCGGCTGAGAGAAGCCTGAATCCGGATCGGTGATCAATTTAGTCCATTCAAAAGGAGATGATATTATGAGCGAAAGCACTTCGTCTATGTTCAAGGGGATCGGAACTGGTGTTCTGACAGGCGTTATCGTTGGTATGGCAAGCTCTCTTCTGGTAAGTGGCAATAAAAAGAGCAAAAAGAAGATATCAAAAATGATCGATTCCTTTGAAAACAAGCTGGAAAGCGTTCAGGATATGTTCAAATAAATGCAATGACCGGTCGTATGACCGGTTTTTTTGCAAATACGGGAAAAATATTGTTGTTAGCTTCCTGATATTATGTTATTATATAATCAGATATGAAGTCCAGGATTAGATTTATTCAATGAATACCATCAGTAATCACCGTACTGTAATTCTATAAGCCGGCGAATATCCGGCTATTACAGACGGCTGTAAAGAACGAAAAAATATAGGTCATAAGTATTGTTATGTCATCCGGGTGTTAAAAAGGATGATACAGGTGAATTGCAAAAATCAGGTCAGTTTCTGCAAAGAAAAGGAGTGATGAAAATGAGTTCATTAAAATGCGAAAGATGCGGATCCGAAAGCTTTACCAGAATCAGTGATGATTATGTCTGCAGTATGTGCGGAGAGAGATATTCCCTTGACAAAGTAAGAATAATCCTTTCCCAGGGGGACAGAGCTTTTCAGAATGACAGATATACTATTCAGTCACCGCCATATCAGCAGCAGAGTAATTTTCCTCCTCAGCCGTACCAGCAGATGAATTATCCCGGAGCAGCTGTTCAGACAATTCCCCAAAAAAAGAAAAGCAAGGCAGGGATAATAATAGCCTGTGCAGTTCTACTCCTGATAATAGGCGGCATTCTTTTCTATTTTTTCTATTATCTGTCACCGAAAAATCAGATAATAGGAACATGGGTAAGTGATGATACTCACCAGGCGGTTAGCTTCAACAGGGACGGCACCTGTATTTCAAACGGAATGACCCTGAATTATTCTGTGGAGAGCAATAATGATCTTATTCTGACTTCTTTTGGTTATTCGGTTACATTGAAATACAGCAGCGACGCAAAGACCTCAAAAAATTCCTTATACTGGTATATTGAGGGTGATAAGCTGTATTTTACAGGAACCACAGCTACGAGAGCAGGATCCTCCGGACAGACCGGAGCTTCCTCGACTGCTCCTGAGCTGACCCATTCACAGAAGGCAGATGCAGCTACTCTCAGCCATGCCTGCAAGGAGCTGTATGCAGGCGTGAAGTCAGGAACCATCAATAACAGTACAAAAGGCTTTATTTCAAAGGAGCTTCCGGTTCGCAACGCTTCTGCGAGTGAAAGAGCCTCAGCTGCAGAACAGCTTACAGTGGGGGACGCGGCAGAGTACAATAATCTGACGGTTGATATATATGAAATGGTATATGTAACAAGATCATTTAAAGGTCATACGAAGGGAACAATTCTTTATAAGAGTGATGCAGAGATTTCCGGAAATGAATCCTGTGTAGTCCAGCTTTCAAACCAGACAATGCTGGGCGCACTGTATTCGTAAGCTGAAGGCTTATGCAGTTTATGTAAGACTGACGTTGAAAAAACGTGGGTCTGTCGCAAAAAGTAAAGTTTCGCCAGCCTTTTTAAAGGCTGCGGGGTCCATGGGGCAGAGCCCCTGGTCGCACTCCGCAGAGTGCGAAATCCCCGAAACTGCCGCAGGCAGTCAAAAACAAGAACTCTCCCGCCCATATAAAGTAGTCATTTTCAATGCGCAGCGAGAAAATGACGGACGGAGATGAGGCAGAGCCCCTGGTCGCACTCCGCAGAGTGCGAAATCCCCGAAACTGCCGCAGGCAGCCAAAAACAAGAACTCTCCCGCCCATATAAAGCAGTCATTTTTAATGCGCAGCGAAAAAAATACGGACGGAAAACAGAGAAAACCGGTGAATCTCAACAATTCACCGGCTTTTGTTTTAGTTACTGAATTTTTCGTATTTATGGTTATTATTTTAATTTCCGGAGCTTTCCCGTATCGGCGATCACTATCAGCCGCATCGACCTTTTAAGGGGCATTTCCGGATCGATAAGAACGCTTGCTTCTCCGTTTTCGATTATCGAAACGATGTTAATTGAATATTTTTTCCTGAGATCCAATTCAAGCAGATTTTTATTTTCCCATTCAGGTCTTACCTCAAGCTCTACCATAGAGACGTTGTTTGAAATATCAAGTATGTCAACAAAACCGGAGCTTATCAGGTTTTTTGCGAGTCTCATTCCAGATTCCTGTTCCGGAAAAATTACTTTGTCTGCACCAACCTTCTGAAGTATCTTGCAGTTCATTTCACTGGAACCCTTTGATATTACTGTTTTTACGCCCATTTCCTTGCAGAGCATTGTTGCCATAACGCACGCTTCAAGGTTTGTAGCTATGGAAATCACCACTACGTCTATATTAGAAATTCCCAGCTGCTTCAATACCTCAGGGTCAGTCACATCAGCGCATTTACAGAAAGGGATTTCCTTGACAGCTTCATTGACCTTTTCTTCATTGATATCAACTGCGAGAACCTCTGCGCCGATTTTTACCAGCTCTTTTGCAACAGCGCTTCCGTATTTTCCCAGCCCAAAAACAGCATAAGTTTTGCTGTGTACCATATATTATTCCTCCTTATCACCGAAAGATTATCCGATGCTGATATTTTCCACAGGGTCTTTAATGATGTTGTTCTTTTTCTTTTTTACGTTAAAAGCAATAAGAAGCGAGATGGGTCCGACCCTTCCAAGATACATAGTTACGATTATTATGATTTTACCCCAGCGGTTGAGTGCAGGCGTCAGATTTCTGGTCAGTCCCACTGTTGCTGTGGCGCTTACTGTCTCATATGCCACATCGATTGTTTTAGCGTCTGTCACAGCGGAAAGAAGTATGGTTGATATGAACATTATCATAAATGACACCGTAACAACAGCCACCGCCTTGCTTATTGCCTGCCTTGATATTCTTCTTCTGAACAGGGAGACCTCATCCTTGTTTTTGATTGCAGCCATTGCAGATGACAGCAGAACAGCCATTGTGACTGTTTTGACGCCTCCGGCTGTTCCGACAGGAGAACCACCGATAAACATCAGGAACAGCGAAAGGATAGATGAAGCGTTTGTCAGATCCTGCTGAGGAACTGAGGCAAAGCCGGCTGTTCTTGTGGTCATAGACTGAAAAAACGAAACCTGAAGCTTATCGAAAAAAGACATATCCTTTATTGTCTGTGGGTTATTGTATTCAAAGATAAAATAGCCGACTGTCCCTGCGGCGAGCAAAACGGCAGTCGAAGTCAGAGCCAGCTTGCTGTGAAGGGATAAGGATGAAAAGCTTCTCAGCTTTTTCTTTGGAAACAGCTTTGATATTCTTATAACATCCCACCAGACAACATAGCCTATTCCTCCGGCAATTACCATAAGACTTGTTGCAAGATTGACCATCGGGCTGCACGCATAAGAGCACAGACTATTATCTGACATTATATCTATCCCGGCATTACAGAATGCGGAAATGGAATTGAATATTGATATCCATATGCCCTTCCAGCCGTATTCAGGAATGAAAACGGTCATATACAGCAGAGCGCCGAAGCCTTCCACGATGAATGTACCTGCCAGAACTCTTTTCAGAAATTTTACTATTCCGGACAGGGAATTCAGATTGAATGCATCCTGTACAAGTATCCTGTCCTTCAGTCCTAATCTGCGGTTAAAACTGATGAGGATTCCCGAAAGAATGGTCACTATTCCAAGACCTCCGACCTGTATCATGATAAGTATTATTATCTGACCAAAAATACTCCATGTGCTGTAAACAGGCAAGGTCACAAGTCCGGTCACGCATATAGATGTTGTTGCCGTAAACAAAGCATCGAGATAGGGAACCGATTTTCCGTCGGCTGAACTTACAGGCAGCGAAAGCAGAGCACTTCCTGCAAGGATTGCCGTCAGAAAACTAAGCATTATCATTTGTGTAGTAGAAAAATTAATCCTTAACTTCTTCAATTGCATCCCCCTTTTTTCCATATTATATCATTCATTGATCCCTTTTTCAATAACTACCTCCGCCACCAGCGTCGACGCTGGACCCGTGTTCGCGTTATCGCTCGTTTACACTCGCTCTGTCGTGCGTACATACACTCTCGTCGCGCGGCATCCGGGCAGCGTGACGCTGCACCCTTGTTCGCGTTATCGCTCGTTTGCACTCGCTCTGTTGTGCGTATATAAACTACTGTGCCGCGGCATCCGGCGCTCACCGCCTCAGACAATGCTCACACCCTCCGCCGCCGCAGCCCTCACAGGCTGCTATTCGCGGCTGGTTTACTTTGACTTCAGGCTTTTCAATCCTCTGACAGCGAGCGCCTGCTTTCTCCCGGAATTATTTTGCAGCGTGACGCTGCACCCTTGTTCGCGTTATCGCTCGCTACTCTCGCTCGGTAGTGCATACATATACTCTCGTGGCGCGGTTGTCAGATCTGTGTAA
>CAMVQZ010000127.1 GCA_947169745.1 uncultured Clostridia bacterium | reverse complement strand
GGCACTGAGCGCCTGCTTTCTCCCAGAATTATTTTAGCAGCGTCACGCTGCCCGGATCCAGATGGTTGTTTTTTGGGAGAAAGTGTGGTAGTATATTGGTATGGAATAATTGAGAAGAAGCAGTGGTGTTTTTTCGTATTTTTATGGGAGGTGTACAAAATGAATAATTCAAGCGCAATAATTCTTGCCGGCGGCGAGGGTAAAAGAATGAAATCAAACCGCCCGAAGGTACTCAGCGAGGTAGTCTTTCAGCCGATGATAAAGTGGGTAATAGACGCCGTAAGAGAGGCCGGGATCCGGGACATCTGCGTTGTGACAGGAAGTAAAAGAGAATATGTAGAGGAATACCTCTCGTCTCTCCCCTTTGAGGTCGAAACTGTTTTTCAGCCGGAAAGACTGGGAACCGGTCACGCTGTTATGATGGCTGTTCCCTTTCTTGAAAAACACAGAAACAGCGACGTTCTTATCCTCAACGGCGACGCTCCTTTTATCGGGGTTGATACCATAAGGGATGCATTTGTAGTCCAGAATCAGAAGGGCGAAATCGACCCGGAGGTCTTTGACTGGGAGGCTCCCAGAAAGCCTGCTGAAAACAGAGGCTGTACCGTAATATCCGCCGAGGTGGATGACCCCACAGGCTACGGCAGGATAGTTCACGAAACAGACGAGGAAGAGTTTTTCCATCTGAGTACATTAAAGGCAATAGTGGAAGAAAAGGAAGCTACGGATGAGATTAAAAAAATCAGGGAGGTCAATTCCGGAGCATACTGGTTCCAGACAGATATCCTTCTTGACGCTCTGGGGAAGCTTAAGAAAAGCGAAAAAACCGGGGAATATTATCTCACGGATACTATTGAAATAATCAAAAACGGTGGAAATTCCGTTATGGCATATAAAGCAAAAAATTCCGATTCGGTGCTTGGCGCAAACGACTGCCGTCAGCTTTCACAGCTCAATGAGATAGCCCGGATGAGAATACTTAATGAGCATATGATAAACGGCGTCAATATACCTTGCACAGACGGAGTTATTATCGGAAGAGAGGTGTCGATCAGCGCAAATACTACAATTCTTCCGGCATCTGTCATCAAGGGGAAATCGACCATCGGAAGCTTCTGTCAGATAGGCCCCGGAGTGCTTATCGACGGCGAGGATATACCCGATTATTCCACCGTATCCCCGGAGATCACAAAAAGCTGATTTTGCTTTGTCTGCCGGAAGAAAAGGTCAGGAGGTGATATTTTTTCAACCGCAGAAAATTTAAGGCAACACCGCACAGAGATTGCGCGTCAGATTTCGAGCATAATTTTTTGTCAGATTGACAAAATCGACGCAGGAATACTGACGTATTTCAAGGAGATTTTGGCGAAAATGACGGAAAATTTGCCGAAAGATGGCGTGCAAAGCCGTCAGGCGGTCTTGGTGCGGTGTTGCCTTAACCACATACGGCACATAAACAGAAAAAAATAATCAGATGAGGTGATTTTAAAATGAAATTTTTCAAAAGAGCCGGAGCCGCAGCTATGGCAGCTGTGATCCTCGGCGGAACAGCCTTCTGCGCGCTTCCCTGCTTCGGGACATCTGTGGTAAATGCCGCAGTAAACCTGAGCATCAATAAAAACAGCGCAAATTTAGGCGTGGGAGAAGCAATTAAGCTCACTGCAAACACAAAGGTTACATGGCGCACATCAAACTCAGCTCTGGCAACTGTAGATGCAAACGGAAATGTCAAAACAAAGGCTGTGGGAACAGTATGGATAACAGGAAAGGCTTCCGACGGCACAGAAAAGGCCTGCAAGATCACTGTAAAAGCCGCTCCTAAAAAGGTAACTATCACAAAGGGACTTCTCACCCTTGGCGTGGGAGAAAAATACACCCTGGGATCAAATATCAACTCAGGTGCTGCCTGCTCAAAGCGTACATACCGCACCAGTAACAGCTCTGTTGTCAAAATGACAAGAACTGACTGGCAGGGCGAATTCACAGCAGTCAAGACCGGAACTGCATGGGTAACAGTACGCACCTATAACGGCAAGGAATCCTCCTGCAAGATAACTGTAAAGGCTGCGCCGAAAAGTGTTAAAACCAGCAAGGGCATTATGACCCTGAGACAGGGAGACAAGGCAAAGCTTACCTCTATCGTTCCTGAGGGTACCGGCTGCGCCACAAGAACCTTCCGCACCAGCAACAGCTCTGTTGTCAAAATGACAAGAACAAACTGGCAGGGCGAATTCACAGCAGTCAACCCCGGAACAGCTTATGTTACCGTCCGCACCTACAACGGCAAGGAGGCCTGCTGCAAGGTAACTGTTACGAAATATTCCGCCTATGACAGATTTGTTGATAAGCTCAGGGCAAAGCCGGTCATCGGAGAAGGAAGCGCAAGAGGCGTTATGAAGCTTGTGGGTACAAAGGAGAACCCCAAGAAGTTAGTCGCTATCACAGTTTCAAATGACAAAAAGGACAAGACTGTTTCTCTCTCCTATATGGATATGACCGACAGCAATGTGGTCGAGACCTGTATATTCTCCTTTGATTTCTCAAAGACCCGCAAGATCCAGCCTGCGGTCGTTTATGCAAACCAGAAAACGAAGGAAGGCTTCATAGCCGGCGCTGAGATAGATACAAAAAAAGCTCAGCTGACAGAATTGGGAATAACCATAGGGTTAGAGCCGGGAGTATTCCAAGCGATCGACTATAAGGATATTTTAAACCCCAGAGCAAAAGTACTTACCGGAGGAGCCGGTTACACTGCAGGAATAAAATCCGTTGAGATCTACTCAAGTGCTGTCCGCGCGTGGAATGATCTTGCAAAGAAGCAGCTGGGTATGTCCTTAGACGATATATCCTTCCCCACAGTCATCGTACTCGAAGGCGTTAAATAATCAAGCATAAGCTCGGCCCTGTTCATAAGAGCAGGGCTGTTTTTTCTTATACTAAGGAATCACTGAATACAGCCAGTGCTTCCCTAATATCAGGAGCTGCCGGTCATTTGCATATTATTTACAATGTATTCATAATAAATTCATAGAATATACACCGCAAAATCGTTAAAAGATTTGCAACATTAAATTTATATTTATTAATTCTGTACACAATTTATAGTCAATATGTAAAAATACACAACATCAGGAAATAATATTTGTGTAATAATAAATAGGATTTTGTGTTTTGTATAAGTTTCAACATTAATATTTTTGCATTATTGCTATTGTTATTTTTTGGCGTTTTAATTATAATCAATATCATAGTATTTTTTAGAGGGGTGTAATACCTATGAGATTGCGAAAGCAGGCACTTGGGAACAGAAATCTGATCGGCGTCAGAGTTGAGGAAATACGCAAGAAAAAGGGCATGAAACAGAAGGAACTTCTGGCTCAGCTCCAGGTAAGAGGCGTTGATATGAACGCTTCGGGTCTTTCAAAGCTTGAGGGTCAGATCAGATATGTAACTGATATCGAGCTTGTTGCTCTTGCAGATATTTTAGAAGTCTCCGTTGATCGTCTCCTGGGAAGAAGCAAAAAATAAGCGCAAATTATGCAGCTGTGAAAACGGCTGCATTTTTTTATATGTGAATAAACAAACAGAAGCTCCCTCCTGTTCACAAAACAAAGGGGAGCTTTTTTATTATTTATCAGGTCACAGTGATTTTACACGAGGATTCCTTACCGTTATACGTCCGGACGGTTACCCAGGCCACTCCTGTCTTTACCGCCTTGAATTCTCCCGTCCAGCTTGTCTTTGTCATTTTGACGATACTGCTGTTGCTGGTACGGTAGACCCTGGATGCGCAGCCGGCATCAGATGGAATTGAGCAGCTCAGAGTCGATGTCTGCCCCACCTTGAGGGACAGGGTCTTTTTGCTGATCGTAACGCTGGAGGGAGCCGGTTTTACAGTCACCTTGCAGGTAGCCTCCTTGCCGTTATATGTCCTTACGGTGACATATGCCACGCCCGGCTTTACTCCCACAAAGTCGCCCTGCCAGTCTGTCCTTGTCATTTTGACGATACTGCTGTTGCTGGTGCGGTAGGTACGCTTCGCGCAGGCGGCGCCGTCATTTATTGCAGAGGTAACGCTGTATTTTTCTCCCACGCCTATTGTAAGAACTCCCTTTGAGAGGGTCACAGATGAAGGAGCGTTTTTGACTGTGACAGTGCAGGAGGCTGTCTTTCCGTTTGAAGTCCTGGCAGTTATCACAGCCGTTCCTGCTGACAGAGCCTTTATACTTCCGGCGCTGACTGAAGCCACACCTGCATTTGAGCTTGACCAGGTCACAGTTTTATTAGTAGTATTATCAGGAGACACAGAAGCGGAAAGCGCATATGTTTCCCCTTTTCCCAGAGACACCGAGGTCTTGCTGAGGGAAACGGACCGGGCATATATCTCCGGGGCTTTTACGGTAAGCTTACAGACTGCCCACAGGCCGTTGGAGGTCTCAGCCTTTATATCAGCTGTTCCGGGAGCGACACCCGTGACCTTTCCTGCGCTGACGACAGCTATCTTTGTATCGGAGCTTGTCCATTTCACTGTTTTATTTGTAGTATTTGAAGGGGTGATAGTCGGGGTAAGGGTAATTGAATTTCCTTTGTTGACGGAAGCCGAGGTTCTGTTCAGGGTTATACCCTTTGCCTTGACAACAGTTGTATCGTTGAAGGAAAAACCGTTTCTTTCCGCATATATATGAGCGGCGGAGCCTCCGGGGGCATTTATCAGAAAATCCTCCGAGGTTTCTATTTTCCAGAAGGGATCGCTGCGGTAACAGCCGAAGGCTGTATCTGAAATAATGCTCACTGAGGAAGGAAGGGTTATTTCCTCCAGCGAATCGCAGTCGATAAAGGCATAGTCCTCTATTGTAGTGAGAGAATTATTGACTTTCACTACAGACAATCCGGTACATCTGTCAAAGGCATATGCTCCGATTCTCGTCAGCATTGCAGGAAGGGTGACAGAAGTCAGGCTGCTGCAAAGCCCGAAGCAGTTTTTCGGAAGCTCTGTATATTTTGCGTCAAGCTTCACTGCGGAAAGAGCCTTACATCCATAAAAGCACCTTTCTCCCACATATGATACATTCTCCGGCATTTTGAAGGTTGTCAGTGAAACGCAGTTTTCAAACGCCGAGGGTGAAAGATCAGCAATTCCGGAGGACAGCCGTACCGAAGCGAGGGCTCTGCACTCTGCGAATGCCTTATATGGTATCACATTCACACCAGAGGGTACTGCGACAGTCTTTAGTCCGCTTCCGTAAAAGGCCTTTTCATTCATTGTCCTCAGTCCTGCAGGAAGGGTAATGCTTTCAAGGGCTGTACAGTAAGAAAACGCCTCTGTTCCGATCTCGTTTACGTTCCTTGGTACAGTCACGCTTTTTATATTTTTATTATCGTAAAAGCATTTATCCTCTATACTTACCACCACATGGCCGTCTATTGTTTCCGGTATCCGGACATCGGTATCATTGCCGAAATATCCGCACAGCAATGCCTTATCAGAATCATCAAGCTTATATTCAAAGTGTTCCGAGGAATATATTCCATTCCATGCGCTGACGGTTCCCGGCTCCTCTGCCATCACCGCAGCAGCAGCGCCACACACAAAAGCGGCTGCAGTTACCAGGGAAAGTGTCTTTTTCACGGCTCGTTCACTTTTCATTCTCTGACCTCCTCCACAAAAAACTTCGTCCTCTTCTCTTCTCTGATTATAAATCCTCCCCCACCCCCTTGTCAACCCAGCGGTGCGTGCTCGCACTGAGCGTGTTCGCGTTATCGCTCATTTCATTCGCTCGGT
>CAMVQZ010000126.1 GCA_947169745.1 uncultured Clostridia bacterium | reverse complement strand
AAAGGGGTGAACCAAGGTTCCCCCCTTGTGGAAATCCCTCCTCCTTTTCTTTGAGTCGGAAAGTGCTGACGGCTAACGAAAGAAAGTATGGACATCTACTTCACTGAACAGAAACGGAGGTTCATATAGAACCACTGTTTTCGTATGACCTGCAGCTTCTTATACATTCTGCCCGGCACATACGAAGCCACACTCAGCATAAAGACTTCCCCGACCCCACAGCAGGGGTTTAAGGAGGGGAATTTCAAAAAGGGGCAACCTCAAAGGGGGCGCAGCCCCATTTGTGGGTCCCCGTTTTGTCCCGTGCCGAAGGCACGCCCTGCACAAAACCAGCGGCTCAAAAAAACAAACCAGACACGAACAGACCGCCCCCATAACAATACTCATTCCCTGTCGCTGCGCACGGCAGTATATTTAAGCACAACCGAGCGAGTGCAAGCGAGCGATGACGCGAATTGCTCAGCGCGAGCACGCGCCCCGTTTTGTCCCGTGCCGGAGGCACGCCCTGCACAAAACCAGCGGCTCAAAAAAACAAACCAGACACGAACAGACCGCCCCCATAACAATACTCATTCCCTGTCGCTGCGCACGGCAGTATATTTAAGCACAACCGAGCGAGTGCAAGCGAGCGATGACGCGAATTGCTCAGCGCGAGCACGCGCCCCGTTTTGTCCCGTGCCGGAGGCACGCCCTGCACAAAACCAGCGGCTCAAAAAAACAAACCAGACACGAACAGACCGCCCCCATAACAATACTCATTCCCTGTCGCTGCGCCACGATATTTCCATTTAGGGGCTGTTTCTGGGAAAAATGAAAAACCGACGCATTGGCGCCGGTTCTTCAGAGTTTGGAGGTCCATGAGTATTAAAAGCTTACTGATAATCTATTACATCTACCCAGCCCTTGAGGAAATCCTCTTCTCCGGATCTCTTCTTGACAAGCTGAGACGCTGCAACAATGGGAAGCCACTGCTGAACATACTGCTTTGCGGTATCGCTTTTTCTGCAGAATACATCCAGATATCTGTCCGCAGTGGTCTTGTCCTTAAGAGCAAAAAGCAGATATGTGCGCGCTGCATCCGCGGATGCATTTCCCTGAGTTGCATGAGACCAGTCCAGGATATGGGGGTCTCCGAATTTGTCAATAATTATATTTGAGGGATTGAAGTCTCCGTGGCAAAGCTTGTTGTGCTTGGGCATACTGTCGAGACGGGTGTGTAGCTCATATCTGATGGTAGCATCCAGCTGTCCGCCGAGAGAGGAAATCTTCCTGTTCATCTTGTCCTTGAGCTTGTTGAGAAGGGGAGCCTTTTTGCTCTGCACCTTGAGCTGGAGATCTACGAATTCATTCATATATCTGTCGATATTGTCGGGATCCTCCTCCATAATCTGCTCCAGGGTCTTGCCTTCCACGTATTCCATTGTGATCGCCCATTTGCCGTCAATAAGACTGACAGCTTTGAGCGCCGGAATGGGGAGCCCGGTCTCCTCCACTCTTGCCTGATTGAGAGCTTCATTAAGTATATCTGATTTCGGAAATTTCTCCGAGAATACCTTTACTATATTGTCTCCGTCCCTGTAGATCACTTTTTCCTGTCTAGTAGCGATAACGTCCATAAGAGTTCTCCTTTCATTTGGGGGTAGGCCGGGGAAATCAGATTTTACAGAATCCCTATTGTCAGCCTGGTTATATTATACTACTATATTTTTATTTAGTATAGATTAAAAGTGTAAAAATTTTTGTGTAGTTTTTAAGCAAAATAGACAAATTATATAAAATTACTATTTTTATAATTATTTTTTAGGTTATTATTTTACTTTAATAATGATTTTCGATGAGATAAATCAAAGGGGAATTTAACGCCAGAGATATTAAAGTGTTCTATCGAATATTAGTATTATCCGTAAGTTCTCCTGTGCAGAAGTCATCCTCTGCTGATACAAGTCTGACTTCAGTTATATGATTGACCAGATCCTTTTCTGTTCTGACGACCACGGGAGTATAATTCGGAGTATAGCCTTCAAGGAAACCGTCCTCTCTTCTGGTTTCAAAGAGGACTCTTTCGATCCTGCCGGTCTGTGACATCAGAAAGCGTTTTCTTGACTCTGCGGCAGCCTGTCCCATTATGGCGGCTCTTTTCTTTTTTATTTCCTCACTGATATGACCTTCAGCTTTGTCTGCAGCTGTTCCTGGTCTGCGGGAATAGGGGAAAACGTGCACCTTGGCAAAGCCGGTATTTTTCACGAAATCCACTGATTGCAAAAACTCCTCCTCAGTTTCTCCTGCAAAGCCCACCATTACATCCGTGGTGACAGACGGATTATCAAAAACAGAGCGGATATTTTCTACTATCTCCCTGTATTCGTTGCAGGTATAGTGGCGGTTCATACGTTTAAGGGTCGCATCGCAGCCGCTCTGAAGGGACAGATGGAACTGGGGACAGAAATTCTCATATCCGGCAAAGGCTCTGAGGGTATCAATGTCCATTGATTCAGGCTCCAGAGACCCCAGTCTTATTCTCATATCAGATGACCTGCAGGCTATCCCCACAGCCTCTGCAAAGCTGTGTCCGTTATCCTGACCGTAGCAGGAGAGATTGATTCCCACCAGCACAGCCTCCTTATAGTCCTTTTCTGCAAAAAGCTTTATTTCCTTTTCGATATATTCCGGCGTACAGGAGCGCACCCGTCCTCTTGCATAGGGGATAATGCAGTAGGAACAGAACCTGTTGCAGCCGTCCTCTATTTTGAGGAAAGCTCTTGTTCTGCCGGAGAAATCATCCACCTCAAGATCCTCATAATCATCCTTTTTGTTATAGTTTTCCACGCAGTACAGCTTTTTTCTTTCGCTGAAATATTTTTCCAGTACCGGAAGTATATCAGCTCTTCTTTTATTTCCCAGAATTATATCCGCCTGAGACAAACGTGAGCTTCCCTGTTCCAATGACTGAGCCATACAGCCTGTCAGAAGGATTACAGCTCCCGGGGCATTACGTCTGATGCGGTTCATCAGCTTTACAGCCTTTTGTTCGCTTGCCCCGGTCACGGCGCAGGAATTTACGATCACAACATCGGCTTCATTATCACGGTCGACTGCCAGCCAGCCGTTATCGGTCAGTTGTTTTATTATAGACTGAGACTCAAACTGATTGACCTTGCAGCCGAGAGTATAAATTTTCACTTTCATTATCTTTTTACCCCTATGACAAAAAATATTGATTTGTTTATTGACCTGAACAGGAAATACTGATACAATAGTTGTAGCTGATGTCGTTTTATGACAAGTGCTGATCTCCTGATATCCGGAAGATCGGCTGTAAATATCACAAACCGGGAGGAATATATGATGTACAGTACTGATGTATTTTTCAAAAATCTGAATAGTGTAAAGGAATTTGTTGATACTGTTTCAAAATACAGCAAGCTGGAGGTCAATCTCGTTTCGGACATATATACAATGGATGCCCATTCACTTATCGGTATTCTCAGCCTTGATATTTCAAGTCCAATCAGGCTTGAGGTCCCCTCTGATGAAATACCGGAGACCTTTCTTGAGGATATCGGGCCGTATATCTATGAAGGCAGCAAGGAGAAAACCGCTTCGGAAGAATAATTCACTGTCATCTGTGCGAACCGTTCAGGCGGTTCGTTTTTTTATTCCTCCGATAGTCTTTCTGAGAGTTCTTCCCATTCCGAATAAAGAAT
Organism: uncultured Clostridia bacterium; assembly: GCA_947169745.1. GTDB lineage: Bacteria > Bacillota > Clostridia > Oscillospirales > Acutalibacteraceae > UBA1213. The sequence goes on along the minus strand of CAMVQZ010000126.1, from coordinate 2,142 downwards.
CTCCAGTTGATTTTCATTTATGTTGATCTGCTCTGTGACCTTCATCAGCTTTTCATAATCTGAGGAGATCTCCTCGCTTGTCAGGGAATCATTCAGCCGGGAAAGCTCCTCTTCAGAATCGGATATTTCCTTTTCCAATTTTGTAAGCCTTGCCCTGTCCCGGCGCCTCTGAGCGTCCTGTTCTTTTTTACGCTTATATGCGCCCTGTTTTTCTTCCTTGTTGTCTTTTTTTTCCGGCTGCTTCACTTTTGCAGGGAGTCTTTTCAGATAATCCTCATAGCTGCCCTCAAAAACCTCTATTCCATCCGGGCGAAGGAAAAAAATCTTATCTGCCAGAGCGTTTATCAGGTATCGGTCGTGGGATACCACCAGAAGAGTACCCTCATAGTCACTGAGAGCGTTCTGGAGTGCCTCGCAGGAGCTTATATCAAGATGGTTGGTAGGCTCGTCAAGAAGGAGGAAATTAGCCCCGGCAAGCATCAGCTCTGTCAGGAGCACTCTTGCCCTTTCGCCGCCGCTGAGGGTGGAGAGAGGCTTGAAAACATCATCGTTTTTAAACAGGAATCTCGCAAGGGTGCTTCTTATTTCTGTATTAGTCATTGCCGGAAATCTGTCGGACATTTCCTCAAAGATAGTCTTTTCGCTGTCCATTCCAGTCTGTATCTGATCGTAATAGCCGGTTCTGACGCCCTCGCCAAGAATTACCCTTCCCCGATCCGGCTTATAAATGCCAAGAAGAGTTTTCAGAAGAGAGGTTTTTCCGCAGCCGTTCGGGGCAAGGATAAATATCCTTTCGCCTCTCTTTATTTCCATATCTATATTTTCAAATATTTTTTTTTCGCCGAAGCTGAGAGAAAGTCCCTTGACTGTGAGAACATCTCCGCCGCTCTGAGCCTTTATACCCAGGTCAAATCTGATAGAAGAGGGAGCAGTATCCGGTTTTTCCAGATCCTTTTCGATACGTTCCTTTGCCTTCATTTTACTTTCAGCAGTTCTGATATTTTTCTCCCGGTTCCATCTTTTCTGTTGACGGATGATCCCCTCCAGTCTTTCGATTTCCTTCATCTTGTTATCATATTCCCTTTGCACAGAAAGCATATGTTCTTTTTTCTGCGGGAGATATGCCGTATAATTTCCTTTATATCTGGTCATTTTACGGTTCTCTATCTCAAAGGTCTTATTTGTGGTTTTGTCAAGAAAATACCTGTCGTGGGAGATTATCACACACGATGTCCGGGATTCCAGGATAAATTCCTCCAGCCACTGTACTGACTGAGTATCCAGATGATTCGTGGGCTCATCCAGAAGCAGAATATCCGCATCTGAAAGAAGGAGCTTTGCAAGCTGAAGCTTAGCTCTTTGTCCTCCGCTGAGAGCACCGATAGTCAGCTGCATTTCGTTATCGTCAAAGCCCAGTCCCAGAAGTGCAGACCTGGCTCTGCTCCGACAGGTAAGGCCGCCCCTGCGGATAAACTCATCGTGGAGAGCAATCTGTTTTTCCACAAGAGCCTCATCATTTTCCGATGAACCGATAAGGAGGTTAAGACCCTCCAGCTCATTTTCCATTTTAATCAGGTCGTCAAAAACTGACATTACCTCATCATATGCGGAAAGCTCCGGATCCCTGCAAACGTGCTGCTGCATATACCCGATACGGACATTTTTCCCGATAACAACGCTTCCCCCGGAGGGAGTATATTCCCCGGTTATGATTTTCAGGAGCGTTGTTTTTCCGCTCCCGTTTACTCCGATAAGACCTACTCTGTCTCCGGCATTTATCTCAAAATCCATATTTTCAAACAACAGCTGCTCCCCGAATTCCATCATAAGGCCGCTGACTGTTACAAGAGCCATGATATCGCCCCTCCGTCATCAATTCTTTACTCCCACCATTCTACCAAATCCCCACCCAAAAATCAACCAGGCAGCGGTGCGTCCAGCGTCACGCTGCTAAAATAATTCGGGGATAAACAGGCGCTTGCTGTCAGAAGATTGAAAAGCCAGAAGTTAAAGTAAACCAGCCGCGTATAGCAGCCCGTAAGGGGTGCGGCGGCGGAGGGTGGGAGTATTGTCTGAGGTACTGCGCGCCGGATGCCGCGGCACAAAGGTAAAGGTTTGCACGACAGAGCGAGTGCAAACGAG
>CAMVQZ010000125.1 GCA_947169745.1 uncultured Clostridia bacterium | reverse complement strand
CTTAAAAAAGATAAGGAAAAAATCGCAGAGTTCATTAAAACCATAACCGACAACATCAGCACCGGTATTGATAACTGCACTGAGATCATTTCCGACCTTTTTGGCGAGCTGAATAAATCAATTGAGCGGATGCGAAAAGAGACTGAAAAGGCTATAGCAACACTGCTGTCAGGGTTTACAGATCTCGGCGGCTCGATCGTTACTATCCTGACAGGCGCTTTTGCAATTCTGACAGGCAGCATAAAAAACTGGGTCAAGAAAAATAAGCAGAATATCGGCGAATTTTTTGACAACACGCAGGGGGTTTTTAACAAAGTCGCGACCCTTGTGGGGACGATTTTCAGTGATATCGGTAAAAAGCTGTCGGAATGGTGGAAAAACTCCGGCGTGCAGACGACTTTCGAAAACCTGTGTAACATTTTCGGGGATGTGGCGACAGCGGCGCTGGAGCTGTACAATAACGCTATTAAACCGGCGGTTGACTCTGTTATCGAAAAACTCACAGAGATGTACAACAGTGCAAGCCCGATAATCAGCAGTGTACTCGACCTGCTCAAATCCCTTGGTGACTACATAGTCGCACTCTGGAATGACCAGATCAAACCGGTCATAGATGTAGTCGTGGCAACCGTGGGACCCGTGATACAGGGAGTTGTCGATACGGTTGTCGGTGTCCTGCAGGGAATGTGGGACATGATGTGCGGCATTGTCAACGGCGTTGTCAAAATATTTTCTGGGGTGCTGGATTTCTTCACGGGAATTTTCACAAATGATTGGGGGAAAAGCTGGAACGGTATACAGAAAATATTCCAGGGGGTCATTGATGCAATAGTCGGAGCTGTCAAGGGCTTCGTGACGCTCGTCGTCAATTTCTTCAAGGGATTATTTGAAACGGTTGCAGGTATCTTCCGGATGGTCGGTGCTCTGATCGTCAATGCGGTAAAACGGATCACCGAAAAAATCGGAAATGTTGTAGGCAAAGTAAAGGACCTGCTCAAAGGGCTGTGGGATAAGATCTCAGAGCTGTTCGGGAACATCGGCGAATGGTTCGGCGACAAATTCCAGAAAGCCTGGGACGGTGTAAAAAGCATTTGGAACGGCGCTGCAGGCTTTTTCACTGAAGTCTGGAAAGGGATAAAAAATGCTTTCTCCACAGCAAAAGACTGGCTTGTAAAGCAGTTTTCCAGCGCCTGGGACAGCGTCAAGGGGCTCTTTAACAAGGGTGGCAAGATATTCAACGGAATCAAAGACGGTCTGGGAGACGTATTCAAAAAGGTTGTCAACGATCTGATATCCGGTATCAACTTGGTGATAAAGCAGCCCATAAAGGGGCTTAATACAATCCTGTCCAAGATAAAGGGAGTAAATATATTTGGAATCAAGCCCTTTGATTTTATCAGCGAGATCCCTGTGCCTTCAATCCCCAAGCTTGCAAAGGGCGGTCTTGTAACTGCCCCGACGCTTGCGATGGTGGGCGATAACAAGGGGGCTTCTCACGACCCGGAAGTTGTAGCACCTCTGTCGAAGATTAAATCAATGATCGGCAGCAACGACCCGGAGATCATCCGGCTGCTGTCGAAAATTGCGGCACTTCTGGAAAACGAGGAGACAGTATACAACAATATTATTCAACTTGATAGTGAGGTCATTGACAGGAAACTCGTCAAAGTACGTAAACGTAAACAGCGCAGATACGGAGGTGCAGTAACATGAGCGTTTTTAAAGTAAACGGAGTTGACCTGCCGCCTCCGGTTTCTGCCGTGTGGTCCTTTGCCGATCTTTCAAGCGAGGAAAGCGGCAGAAGCACCAGGAACGGCGCTATGCAAAAAGATATCATAGGTCAGAAGCGCACGCTGACATTTACCTGGGGCATACTGACAATGTCCCAGGCGTCAGCTGTAGCGCAGCTGTGTAAAAACCGGGGTGCTGCAGTGCGCCTGACATATCCGGATATTCTGACAGGTAAAACAAAAACAGGCCGGTTCTATACCGGAGATCTGGGCGGAGGAAATTATATCATTCCGTCTGCAGCAGATATCCACGTAAACGGTCTGTCGTGCAGCTTTATTGAGATGTAGGGAGAGTGACAAATGCAGAATACTTCAAGTCTTTACAAAGACCTTATAAAGCAGTCCGGAAGAATGTTCAAATCAAAAATACTGGTTACATTTCCCGGCGACACTACAGCCCAGCTGACGGATGATGATATAATGCAGGACAGCTTTATCCTGACAACAGGCACATCCGACGAGGGTAGTTTTTCAATCGGTAATGCAATAATAGGACAGCTGGATTTCGAGCTTGATAACAGTTCCGGTCGATATGACAATATGACCTTCGAGGACGCGGAGCTGGATGCAAGGGTTGCTCTGATCGTGGGTCAGAGCTACGACAATACTCTGACCCCTGAATGGCTGCGAAAGGGTATCTTTACTGTCGAAGAAGTGACCGTGGACGAAAACTACATCAGGATAACAGCCTATGATAATATGTCAAAGCTTGATGTACCCTTTGCAGACCTGAATGTTACCTTTCCCATATCCCTCAAAAATCTCTTTCAGAACATATGCGCGGCCTGCTCTCTGGCGTATGAAACACCGGATATCGGCGGCAATGTAATGGTCGGTAAAAACCACGAGATACCGGAGGATGCAAGCTGCCGGGATGTGATATCCTATGTCGCTCAGCTTTGCTGCCGGTTTGTTTATGCGGATGTAACCGGCACAATTAAAATGGGCTGGTACCGGGACACGGATTATATTATCGATGAACGCCAGAAGCTTTCGGGCAGCGTGACCATCAGCGGAGTGCAGCTGACGGATACAGGGGATGTTATCCATCGGGTGGGAACAACAAGCTACTGCCTGATGATAGACGATAATCCCCTTGCAACCAGCGCTGCAGCGCTGTCACAGCAGGTCTGGCAGGATGACCTTATCGGGATGACCCTGACGCCCTTTGAGGCGGAGGTGCTTTCCGACCCGGCGCTGGAGGCAGGGGATATAGTCACAATATCCGACCTTCACGGCAACACCTACCGCACGCCGATCACCAATCTCACCTACCGGCTTGACGGTAAAATGACTGTATCCTGTGATGCGGAAACCGTCAAAGAAAAGCAGCGTACTTCCTGCAGTCCGAGTGCTAAAATAGTGGCGCAGGCAAGCCGCAGGATGAACCGTAAAATATCTGAATATGATGTCCGGGCAAAGCAGTTTTCTTCTCTTACAGCCAACGCTATGGGCTTTTATCAGACGGAAGAGCAGCAGGACGACGGCTCAGTGATCGTATATCAGCACGACGAGCCTCTGCTTGCCGACAGCCAGGTGATCTGGAAAAAAAGCCGGGACAGCTTCGCCGTGAGCACAGACGGCGGTACCACCTGGCGAGGTATGGACAAAAGCGGCAACGCTGTTGTAAACATACTGGCGGCAGACGGGATAGTAGCTGACTGGATAAAAGCAGGGACCCTATCCGGGGTTACGGTGATAGCTACCAAAGGGCAGATAGCAGGCTGGGAGATGCAGAACGGAAAACTTGTTTCCGATGACGGAACGATGGTTTTCGACAGCGTCAACAACTGTATTCAGATCAACGATGAAAACGGTGAGCAATATATGCGAATCAATAACGGCGGCGTTACATATTACCGGCCGGATGATAATGACAATATGGTGGAGATCGGAAGTATAGGTGTGACAAAATCGGCGACTGCCAATACCTACGGCATTACGTTTAATCTTAAGGGCGGCGATGCAATGACCTGGTCGGTTTATAACAGCAGCACCGGAAATTACAGTAACGTGCTGCGATATGAAAACGGCTCTTTCAGTTTCATCGGAGATCTGAGTGTTACGGGCAATGTAAATATAGGCGGTCACACCAGTATTAGCGGTAATATTACAAACGGTAACATTGTTCCCGGAGTGACGACAAATAACCGTACACCGGTCACAGGTTCCTTCTGGGCTATAAAATCCATGGAAACCAGTTCTGACGGCCGGATAACCAGTATGACCACAGGCAATGTAATTGTGCGAAACGGGATAATCACATCCTGGTAAGGAGGGATAAATTTGGAATCGGAATTTGATCTATACGCATATGAAACAAACCAGATAAAACTATACAGCGTCACCGGTGAGGCTGACAGCAGGACAGTCAGATTCAATATAATCGAAAAAGCCGGCATAGTCGCAGCTACCTCAAATGCAGAGCCTGTCGATCTGATGCTTGACCTTACCGGTTGCACGGTCTACCTGTTAATCGTTGAGACCCGCGCGCAGACACAGGGGACGATAACATCAGCGGCAGACGGAAAAGTCAGTTTTACACTGCCGGAGGAGTTTACACAGGTAGAGGGCAGCTATCAGTGTGAAATCAATGTCATTAAAAATGGCCAGCTATTAAAGATAATCGGGATAACGCTTAACGTCGCGTATCCGGAGAGTAAAGAGGACCCTCAGCTGAGTAATTCCAGCAATATAACTCTCAATGTGCCCCAGGGGACGACATATTACGGTAGTATCAGGCTCGTCGATAAAGTATATGACAGCACAGGAAGGCTGATCAGCGAGACCCCTCACGTAGCTGATACAGGTGAGAAACTTATCATTGCGGTCAAAAAGCATCTCAGCGATGAGGAATATATTATAAAAAAGGTATTGGAAACCACCGCCGGGTCAACTGATGCAGTACCTTTTGTTTTCACCGCCTCGGACACGGATATTCCCCGGGGGCGATATAAATATGATATCGGTATAAAGCTTGCAGACGGAAGTTTCCACATCCCTGTGAGGGACAGCGTTCTGATGATAACTACAGCGTATTCGGCACTTTCGGAGGTGGCAGAAAATGAATAGAGAAATATCAGCCGCTGTAAACAGCGCTGATTCGATCGGCACCAGCTTATACAGCACCGAACTCGAGGGCGAGATCAGGAACACACAGATAGACGCGGCGATAATCAACCCGGTCAGTGAAAGTGCGGCGTATGCGACACTAGCCGATAAGATTAATACTATGCCCCGTGCTGTGCTTGCATCTCAGCTGGGGTTTCGCTCCGGCAGCGCAAACCTAGCAGCGAACACAAACGCCTTCCGGCAGTTTTTGAGGAACAGTCATTTATATGCGCTGATACTGGATAACGATTATTATATCGGTACCACTCAGTCCGAGCCTTCACATGATATACTGATAATCGGCAACGGTCACAGGCTTATCATTGATGATATTTCCGGGGGCTACGGACTTATCAAAGCCAACAACTATGGCTTATTTTTTGATAATGTTGTTTTTACAGTGGGATCGGCGTTTGCGTCGATATCTGATAATAATAAAAATTACAAGGCCAATGTGGTATATGCGGCAAAGGGATATACTCAGACCCTGGGGGAAATCAGCTTTGATGGCTGCAGTTTCATAGCAGCCAACGGCTTCAACCCGGGAGCAGTCTGGGCAAATCCTTCACCCGACCCGGAATTTACCATTGATACGGTTAATCACGGATTTTCAGCTGTGCGGCTTATCGGCTGCAGCATAGTAAACAATACTAATATCATTGTCACAATTTATGATATGCCGGGGACCGTGGAGGTTACAGGCTGTAACATCAAAAATATGCGGGCGAGGATCGTCACTGTCGGCGTGCGATCTCCTAACGATTCTAACTTTGTAGCCCGTGCCCTGGAGCTGGGGCTTGCCGCTGAGGAGATCAAAGCGTTTAACCAGAGCATCCGCAGGCAGATATCCCTGTATGTACACGATAACAGCGTTAAAAATGATATCATTATAAGTGATATATCAGCGCAGTATATCTGTTTTGTATGGATGAAGGGCGGCAAGGCAGTGGCGACAGGCAACAGGATAGAGGATATCGCCGTAAATCTGACGAGGAGTG
>CAMVQZ010000124.1 GCA_947169745.1 uncultured Clostridia bacterium | reverse complement strand
AAGTATATGTACACACGACCGAGCGAATGAAATGAGCGACTACGCGAACACGGGTCCAGCGTCGACGCTGGCTGGTTGACAAGAGGGGGGAAATAAAATACAATAGGGGTATGAGAGCGTCCGGGTAACGAGCGGGCGAAAAAAATAAAAGGAGATGCGTGAAATGGCAGAGATAAGACCCTTCAGGGGACTGAGATTTGACACAGAAAAGGCAGGAAGGATAGAAGAGCTGGTATGTCCCCCCTATGATATAATCAGCGAGGAGCAGAGACAGGGATATCTCAGGGAAAACGAAAACAATATTATCCGGCTGGAGCTCCCTGCCGGAGAGGATCCCTATAACGAGGCAGGAAAGACCCTGAAAAAATGGAGAAGCGAGGGCATACTGAAAAATGATGAGGAGGATTCCGTCTATATCTATGAGGAGGAATTCACCGTTGACGGTATCACAAGAAGCTTCAAGGGTTGTATTGTCAGGGTAAAATTAGAGGAATTTTCAAAGGGCATTGTACTTCCCCATGAAGAGACCCTTTCCAAGGCAAAGGAGGACAGATTCAACCTGATGAAGGCTACAGGCTGCAATTTCAGCCAGATATATTCTTTGTTCAATGACGCTGAGCACGCTGTCACAGCAAGGCTTGACAGATTAAGCCAGGAAGAACCGGTGAGCTGCCTTCAGGACGGAGACGGGGTCACCCACAGACTCTGGAGAGTGACAGACAGTCAGGAGATAGAAGCTCTTCAGAAGGAATTTGCGGAAAAGAAGCTTTATATAGCAGACGGTCACCACAGATATGAAACAGCCCTGAATTACCGTAATTACTGTCGTGAAAACGGCATCGGCACAGGGGCTGAGGATTATGTGATGATGATGCTGGTTGATATGGAGCATCCCGGTCTATTAGTGCTTCCGACTCACAGGATAGTAAGAGACCTGGAGGGCTTTGATGCAGACGAGGCAATGAAAAAATGTGCAGAATATTTTGATATCAGGGAATATGATAAGGTCGAGACCATAGAATATGTTCTTTCAGAAAAATATAAGGCAGGAGAGAAGGCTTTTGCCTTTTATGACGGAGGGGACAGCTACAGGCTGATGGTTCTCAGGGACATATCGGTTATGAACGGACTTCTTCCCGGAAAAAGCAAGAGCTATTGCGAGCTGGATGTTTCTGTTCTCCATACTCTTGTACTTGAAAGAATTTTCGGTATAGATGCTGAAAATATGGCTAAACAGATAAATCTCACATATGTGAAGAAGCTCGATGACGCTTTGAGTATGGTAAATGATAAAAAGGCTCAGTGCGCCTTTATCCTCAATCCCACGAGAGTGGAGGAGATAAGGGATGTTGCTGCGGCAGGAGAAAAAATGCCCCAGAAGTCTACATATTTCTATCCCAAGCTGATAACAGGACTTGTAATGAACAGCTTTGACTGATTTTTATTTACCGGAGGTATGAAGAATTGGAGAGACCTGAGACTTTTGAGGATCTGAAGGAGATCCAGGATAAGGGCGCAGACCCGGAAGAAAAAGTCAGCAGGAATTCTGAAAGCAAGGATAAAAAAATGGATGAAGAGATAGAAGAGCTGGTATCCATGGGAGGGATAAGCATAGGCGAAGATATCGGAGCTCCGGGGGAGGAGGAAGGCTTGCCGGATATTTTCAGCGGTGAAAGCGGAAGCGGTATTGTGCTGGAGACGGCGGAGGAGCTTTATGTCAGGGAAAAGACCCTTGATATTCTGGAGGAAGATATCCGGCCGCCCTTCCGGAGAAGCTTTTCTGATATCAACCGTGTAAGGCTGGATATGCAGGCTTCCCAGCGGGCTGAAAGATTTCTCCGCAGGAGCGACCCGGAGCTGTCCTTTGTTCCGGCAGGCATATATGAGGACAACGAAATGCCTGTTTCCACCGCAAGAGCCCTGGCTGTCCAGACGATTCTGCTCTTGCCGGTGATAAATCTTATTGCCGCTGTGTGGCTGGCGTTTTTTGCAAAGACAAACAGAAACCTGATAGCCTACAGCAGGGCATTTCTGATAATCAGCTCGTTTTTTGCACTGGCAATAATGACCGCTCTTGCTTTTTTCTTTTTCAGTACCCCGGAGACTGCCGCCCGGCTTACAATGGCGGCAAACTGTCTGATAAACTGAAGAAATATCACGTCCCTGTGGTGTCGCCGGCACTGCGGGGACGCTTTTTTTATAGCCTGAGAATCAATGTGAAATTATATTACAGTGATAGGTTTTTTGTCTTTTTTTATTGTATTGTAATTTATTAAGTGATATAATTAATTCGTGTGTTGCGTATTTAATGTAGCAGAATCCACCAGGAGGATATTTGTATGATAGTTTTTGTTACAGGTGTCGGCGGACAGCTGGGACACGATGTGGTAAGAGAGCTTTCTCTCAGAGGACATCAGGTCACTGGCAGCGATATCGCAGAGACATATACAGGAGAGGAAGATATTGCCGGAATGCCCTATGAGCAGATGGATATCACAGATCAGGCATCTGTGGAGAGGGTCATTACCGGAATCAGACCGGATGTGGTAGTTCACTGCGCCGCATGGACTGCAGTTGACGCTGCTGAGGATGAGGAAAACAGGGAAAAGGTATACGGCGTTAATTCCACCGGAACAGAGAATATAGCCAGGGTCTGCAAGTCCCTTGACTGCAGGATGGTGTATATCAGTACGGATTACGTCTTTGACGGCGAAGGAACAGAGCCCTGGGAGCCTGACTGCAGGGATTATGCTCCCCTGTGTGTATACGGAGACAGCAAGCTCCGGGGAGAGCAGGCAGTCAGCAGTATACTCGAAAAGTATTTTATCGTCCGCATAGCCTGGGTATTCGGCAAAAACGGAAATAATTTTGTAAAGACCATGCTGAGGGTCGGGAAGAAATTCGATACCGTCCGTGTGGTCAATGACCAGATAGGAACCCCGACTTACACATACGACCTGTCGGTGCTTCTTGCGGATATGTGCGAAAGCGATAAATACGGATATTACCACGCCACTAATGAGGGCGGATATATAAGCTGGTATGATTTCACAAAAGAAATATTCAGTCAGGCTGGCTATGATACAAAGGTCATTCCGGTGACTACTGAGGAATATGGTCTTTCAAAGGCTAAAAGACCCCATAACAGCCGCCTTGACAAAAGCAAGCTGAGGGAAAACGGCTTCCGGCCTCTTCCGGACTGGAAGGACGCCCTGAAAAGATACCTTAAGGAGATAGAATACTGATGGGACAGATAAAAGTTGAGAAAAATGCAGGCGGAATAGAAGGTCTCTGCATAATCACACCTGCAGTTCACGGAGACAGCAGGGGATATTTTATGGAGACCTATAATGAAAATGATATGAAAGAGGCAGGGATAGATATCGTCTTTGTTCAGGATAATCAGTCTATGTCCTCAAAGGGAGTGCTGAGAGGTCTGCATTTCCAGAAGCAGTTTCCCCAGACAAAATTGGTCAGAGCAATAAAGGGTTCGGTTTTTGATGTAGCTGTGGATCTCAGGAGCAACAGCAGCACCTATGGAAAATGGTTCGGAGTGGAGCTTACTGAGGAAAACAAGAAGCAGTTCCTTATCCCCAGAGGCTTTGCCCACGGTTTCCTTGTTCTCAGCGAAACAGCAGAGTTCTGCTATAAATGCGATGATTTCTATCATCCCAACGATGAGGGAGGACTTGCATGGAATGATCCGGATATTGGTATCGACTGGGCTTCTCTCGGCGTGAGAGGGGAATATGACGGTACTGCAGGAGCCGCAGGATATACCCTGTCCGACGGTACTCCCCTGAATCTCAGCGAAAAGGATCAGAAGTGGTCAGGGATCAGGGATACCTTCAGGTTCTGATGATAAATCAAAAGCTTTTAAAAAAATATATAAATTCGGAGGAAATATAAATGAAAATAACAGTTGCAGGTGTCGGATATGTAGGGCTTTCCCTTGCAGTTCTTCTGGCACAGAATCACGAGGTAACAGCTATCACAACTACTGATGCAAAGGCTGAAAAGCTTAACAAGTTTATCAGCCCTATCCAGGACGACGAGATCGAGCGTTTCTTCAAAGAAGCAAATGCAGGAGAGCGCAGCCTTAATCTGCATACTACTACCGATAAGGCATCCGCCTATGGAAATGCAGAGCTTGTGATAATTGCAACTCCTACCAATTATGATGATGAGCATCATTTCTTTGATACAAGCGCAGTGGAGGACGCCATTGAGTGGACTCTGAAGGTGAATCCGGATGTACTTATGGTTATCAAGTCCACGATACCTGTAGGCTACACCGAATCTGTAAAAAAGAAGTACGGCATAAATAACATTATTTTCAGCCCGGAATTTCTTCGTGAATCAAAGGCATTATATGATAACCTTCATCCCTCACGTATCGTTGTCGGAGCAGAGGACGATCAGAGGGAACAGGCAGAGATGTTTGCAGACCTGCTTCTTGAGGGAGCAAAAACTGAAGAAAAAAGAGCCGGTCAGCAGCCTCAGGATATAAAAACGCTGATAACACATCCCACAGAGGCAGAGGCTATAAAGCTTTTTGCGAACAGCTATCTTGCAGTCCGGGTTGCATATTTCAATGAGCTGGATACCTATGCTCAGTCGGTGGGTCTAAATGCCCAGGAGATAATTGACGGCGTCTGCATGGATCCCCGTATCGGCAGCCACTACAATAACCCCTCCTTCGGATACGGCGGATATTGCCTGCCAAAGGATACAAAACAGCTTCTTGCCAATTACACTGGCATACCCCAGGTGATGATAAGCGCCGTTGTAGATGCAAATAATGTCCGCAAGCAGTTTGTCGCTGATGAGATCACTTCAAAGCATCCTCTCAAGGTGGGTGTTTACCGTCTGACTATGAAGTCCCACAGCGATAATTTCCGCGCATCCGCTATTCAGGGTGTAATGCAGAAGATCAGGGAAAAGGATATCCCGATCATTATTTACGAACCCACACTTGAGGACGGAAGCGATTTTTCCGGATTCACCGTAGTGAATGACCTGGAAAAGTTCAAGGCTGAGTCTGATGTTATCCTTGCAAACCGCTTCGATGAGGACGTTCTGGGTGATGTTGAAGAAAAGGTTTACACCAGAGATCTTTTCAGAAGAGACTAATAAAATTACACAAAAACAAAAGGGAGCCCTGTGCTCCCATAATAATATAATCCGCAGTGAATAAAAGACCGCTTTTACCGTGATAAGCCATCCGGTAAAGGCGGTCTTAGGGGTATAATCAGTTTTTTCACTAATTTTGTGATAAATATGATTTCTTTTCAGGGCTAAGGAGGCAAAGTATATGAATATCTACGGCGTAATAATGGCAGGCGGGGGAGGAACACGCTTCTGGCCGCTTTCCAGACAGAAAACACCCAAACAGCTCCTCAATCTGACCGGACATGACCTGATGGTAAACGAAGCTATAGACCGTCTTTCATATACTGCTGACAGAAAGGATATCTTTATTGTGACCAACTGTGAGCAGGCGGATAAAATGCTGAAGGCAACAGCAGGCAGGATCAGAGAGGATCATATTCTTTCTGAGCCGTGTGCAAGAAATACTGCTGCCTGTATCGGATATGCAGCAATGGAGATAGTGAAAAAATATGGGGACGGGATAATGGTCATCACTCCGTCGGATGCATATATCCGGGACAATGCGGTATTTACCAGAGTACTGTCCCAGGCTGTCCGTGCGGCGGATAAATATGAAAAGCTGGTGACCATCGGGATAAAACCCACCTTTCCTGCTACCGGATATGGTTACATAAGATGCTTTGGTGAACAGGCTCCGGGGGTCAGGACAGTTGTACAGTTTCTGGAAAAGCCGGATATCAGGACGGCGCAGTCATTTTTTGAAAGCGGAGAATATGCGTGGAACAGCGGTATGTTTGTCTGGAAAGCCAGCGTTATCCTGAAAAAATACAGGG
>CAMVQZ010000123.1 GCA_947169745.1 uncultured Clostridia bacterium | reverse complement strand
TTCATTGTCGGGAACAGCAGCACATCTCTGATAGCCGGGGAATCCGTCAGAAGCATACACATTCTGTCGATGCCGAAGCCGATGCCGCCTGTGGGGGGCATTCCGATCTCCAGAGCATTGAGGAAGTCCTCGTCTGTGCGATTGGCTTCTTCATCTCCCTGAGCTAAAAGCTCCTCCTGAGCCTTGAAGCGTTCGCGCTGGTCTATCGGATCATTGAGCTCACTGTAGGCATTTGCCATCTCCCATCCGTTCATGAAAAATTCAAAACGTTCTACATATTCCGGATCATCCGGCTTTTTCTTTGTGAGAGGGGAGATCTCGATGGGATGATCCATAAGGAATGTGGGCTGGATCAGGTGCTCCTCAACAAAGGTTTCGAAGAACAGATTAAGAATATCTCCCTTTTTGTGATGAGGCTCGTATTCTACTCCCTTTTCATCCGCAATCTTCCTTGCAGCTTCAAGATCCTTGATCTCCTTGAAATCAACGCCTGCATATTTTTTGACCGCGTCTACCATCGTGATCCTTTCAAAGGGCTTGCCCAGGTCGATCTCAATGCCGTTGTATACGATCTGTGTCGTTCCCAGAACTTCTTTCGCAACATAGCGGTAGAGATTCTCTGTCAGATCCATCATTCCGTGATAATCAGTGTATGCCTGATACAGCTCCATCAGGGTAAATTCCGGATTATGCCTTGTGTCAAGACCTTCGTTGCGGAATACTCTGCCTATTTCGTAAACTCTTTCAAGTCCGCCGACTATGAGTCTCTTCAGATAAAGCTCCAGTGATATCCTGAGCTTGAGATCCTCGTCGAGAGCATTGAAATGTGTCTCAAAGGGTCTTGCGGCAGCGCCTCCGGCATTGGATACCAGCATGGGAGTTTCGACCTCCATAAAGCCCTGACTATCAAGATATCTTCTGATTGCAGAAATTATCTTAGAACGCTTTACAAATGTATCCTTTACTTCCTCGTTCATTATGAGGTCAACATATCTCTGGCGGTAACGTGTATCCGTGTTGGTGAGACCATGGTACTTTTCCGGAAGTATCTGCAGGCTTTTTGTAAGAAGCCTGATCTCGGATGCATGAATGGATATTTCTCCGGTCTTTGTTTTGAATACCTCGCCTTTGAGACCTACAATGTCTCCGATATCCATTCTCTTGAAAAGCTTATACTCCTCTTCACCGACAGCGTCTCTTGCAACATAGGACTGAATAGTTCCCTTCAGATCCTGGATGTGGCAGAAGGAAGCCTTTCCCATGACACGCTTGGAGATGATCCTTCCGGCAATGGTAACGCTTTTGCCCTCAAGAGTATCAAAATCATTCTTGACATCACAGCTGTGATGCGTGACGTCGAATTTTGTCTCAACAAAAGGGTCTTTTCCGTTTTCCTTTAATTCTGCTAATTTTTCACGTCTTACCTTAAGCAGCTGATTGATATCCTGCTGTCTGGGCTGACTGTTGTTCTTTTCGGTGTTTTCAGCCATATCGTTCTTTCCTTTCCCTTTGTTTTACATTGAGATTTCCAGCACTACAAGCTCCAGCTCTCCGCCGGCAGCCTCAACCTTGACTATGTCTCCGACTGATTTATCCAGGAGCGCAAGACCTACGGGAGATTCGTCTGAGATCTTTCCGTTGAGAGGATCTGTTTCGCTTGAGCCTACGATCTGATATACAACATCCTCGTCAAAGTTTTTGTCGTGTACTTTTACAGTGGATCCGATGTGAACCTTTTCATTGTTGATCTCGTTCTCGTCAATTACCTCAACATTTCTGAGGATCGTTTCCAGTTCCTTTATCCTTGCTTCCAGCTTCGCCTGGTCATTTTTTGCCTCATCGTATTCGCTGTTCTCTGAAAGGTCTCCCTGAGCACGGGCAGACTGCAGGTTTTCTGCGATCTCTTTTCTTTTTACTGTTTTGAGCTCATTGAGCTCTGCTTCATATTTTCTCTTGCCATCCAGAGTAAGCTTTATTTTGGTAACCTTTTCTGCCATAACAAACAAACCACCTTTTTAGATTTTCTGTCTTATCTGAAACTATTATTCAGGCCGTTTTCATACAGACCTGCAACATCTTATATTATATTGTCTATCTCTTTTTATGTCAAGGAAAACCTGCAGTGCGGCAGCGTCGACGCTGCACCCGTGTTCGCGTTATCGCTCGCTACTCTCGCTCTGTCGTGCGTACATATACTCTCGTGGCGCGGCATCCGGCGCTCACCGCCTCAGACAATGCTCCCACCCCTTGCCGCCGCAGTCCTTACGGGCTGCTATTCGCGGCTGGTTTTTACTAACTTCTATCATATCACTCTCTCGGCACAGAGCGCCTGTTTCTCCCAGAATTATTTTACACTAACTGCAGTGCGGCAGCGTCACCGCTGGATCAAATAAATCATTGACAATAGTTTTAATAAATCTTAAAATTATTATAGTATATTGCATATACAAGCGTATCGTCAGACTGTTAGGCTGTTAAACAGATTATTCAATATGATGTGAAAGGTGGAATTGAGCTTGAAAAGAATTGATATGAATCCGACCCATGAAATACAGGGGATCCGCTACAGAGCCGGTCATGTGTTCCCGTTTGGTGCCAGCCTGATAGAGGACGGGGTACAGTTCAGCGCCTTTTCCAGGGATGCAACAAGCTGTACTCTGGTGCTTTATAATCATAATGAACCGGAACCTTTTCTGGAAATTCCATTTCCTGAGGAATTCCGGATAGGAAATGTATATTCTATGATAGTCTTTGACCTGAATATTGAAACACTTGAATATGGTTTTCGCTTTGACGGTCCCTGGGATCCGGAAAACGGTCTGCGCTTCAACAAAGAACAGGTTTTGCTTGATCCCTATGCTCATTCAGTATCCGGCCGCCTGGTATGGCGCGAAAAGCCCAGGGACGTTCCGTTCCAGCATCGGGGTAAGATAGTTCCGGAGGATTATGATTGGGAGGGAGACAAGCCTCTGGAATTACCAAGCAAAGAGCTCATCATCTATGAAATGCATATTCGTTCATTTACCGCCGATCCTTCCTGCAATGTCAGTTATAAAGGTACATATGCCGGACTTATTGAAAAAATACCGTATCTCCTGGAGCTTGGTGTAAACTGCGTGGAGCTGATGCCGATCTTCGAGTTTGATGAATTTGAAAACAGCAGGGGAGATCTGGTCAATTACTGGGGGTATTCCACAGTAAACTTTTTTTCTCCCAAAGCCGGATACGCTGCTTCCGCACGCTACGGCACAGAAGTTGATGAGCTAAAAAATATGATAAAGCGTCTGCACGCCAACGGAATACAGGTTATCCTTGATGTGGTATTCAATCATACTGCAGAGGGTAACGAAAACGGCCCAACCATATCATATCGGGGAATTGATAACAGAACCTACTATCTTCTGACTCCGGACGGGTATTATTATAACTTCAGCGGATGCGGCAACACTATGAACTGTAATAACTCTGTTGTCAGAAATGTAGTTCTGGATTGTCTGCGTTATTGGGTTTCTGCCTATCATGTTGACGGATTCCGGTTTGATCTGGCATCCATACTCTGCCGTGATGAAAACGGTACACCTATGATGAATCCTCCCTTGCTTGAAAGCATTGCTCATGATGCTGTACTGGGGAATTGTGTCCTTATCGCCGAAGCATGGGATGCCAGCGGACTATATCAGGTGGGATCCTTCCCGGCATACGGGAGATGGGCAGAGTGGAACGGTAAATACAGAGATTGCGTGCGCCGGTTTATAAAAGGAGGAGCTGAATGTGCGCCGGAAATGTACCTTCGCATCGGAGGCTCTCCTGATATGTATGGAGCAAGGACATCAGCTGCCTCCGTGAATTTCATTACTTGTCATGACGGTTTTACTATGAGAGATCTTGTTTCATATAATGAAAAACATAACGAGATGAACGGTGAGGACAACCGTGACGGCTGCAACGACAACAATTCATGGAACTGCGGCGCCGAGGGCGAAACAAATGACCCGGAGATACTTGCGCTGCGGCTCAGGCAGATGAAAAATATGATGACAATACTGCTCACCAGCAGGGGAATACCGATGCTGCTGTCAGGAGATGAATTCGGCAATACTCAATACGGAAACAACAATGCGTATTGCCAGGATAACGAGATCTCCTGGCTTGACTGGACGCTTCTGGAAAAGAACCGGGAATTGTTTGACTATGTGCGCCGTCTTATAGCCTTTCGGAAAGCACACCCTGTGCTGACAGCTGAAAACCATGAAAGGGGATATAACGGTACCGGATATCCTGAATTATCATTTCACGGAACAAGACCATGGGAGCTTGACGAAAACAGCCCCGGACTGTGTTTTGCAAGCTTGTGGGCGGAAGATCATGAGCGCTTTGGAACAGAGGAGGACTGTTTTCTGTATGTATTAGTGAATGCACACTGGGAGGAACACCAGTTCGGTCTGCCGATTATCCCGAAGGGGCTTGAATGGCATATGGCTTTTGATTCAAACGGAGTATCGGCAGAGCCGGGAAAAGAACTTTCATGGAAAAAAGACAATATCACGCTTGGAGCGAGATCAACAGCTGTGCTGATAGCAAAAAAGCCAAAACATAAGAAACATACAAAAAAATCGTAAAACGATAGTTATTGGAGATAAACAGAGAATAATTCTAAAACAGGAAATTAAAAAATCTGGTTGTAGCTCCTTTTTAAAGTAAGCTTATGGGTGATGTAGGTTCTTACGATTTTCGATTAGTATGTACATAAAAGAAGGCGCTCAGTGACGAGAGAGTGGAATACAAGAAGTCAGAATAAACCAGCCGCAAGAAGCAGCCTGTACAGGCTGCGGCGGGCAGCGTGACGCTGCACCCGATTCGCGGGGTTCGCTCATTCCATTCGCTCTGTTATGCGTATGGATACATTTGTCCCGCGTCAGAAAGAGGGACAGCATCCACCCTATACAGAGCTGAGTGCCGCGGGACGAGAGTATAGGTACGCACGACAGAGCAAGTGCAAACGAGCGATAACGCGAAATAGAGAGCACAGGCACTGTGCACGCGTGGTGGTTAGTGTAAAATAATTCTGGGAGAAAGCAGGCGCTCGCTGTCAGAAGATTGAAAAGACAGAAGTTAAAGTAAATCAGCCGCAAGAAGCAGCCTGTACAGGCTGCGGCGGGCAGCGTGACGCTGCACCCGATTCGCGGGGTTCGCTCATTCCATTCGCTCTGTTATGCGTATGGATACATTTGTCCCGCGTCAGAAAGAGGGACAGCATCCACCCTATACAGAGCTGAGTGCCGCGGGACGAGAGTATAGGTACGCACGACAGAGCAAGTGCAAACGAGCGATAACGCGAAATAGAGAGCACAGGCACTGTGCACGCGTGGTGGTTAGTGTAAAATAATTCTGGGAGAAAGCAGGCGCTCAGTGTCAGGGGAGTGAAACGGTAGAAGTCAAAGTAAACCAGCCGCAAGAAGCAGCCCGTGAGGGCTGCGGCGGGCAGCGTGACGCTGCACCCGATTCGCGGGGTTCGCTCATTCCATTCGCTCTGTTATGCGTATGGATACATTTGTCCCGCGTCAGAAAGAGGGACAGCATCCACCCTATACAGAGCTGAGTGCCGCGGGACGAGAGTATAGGTACGCACGACAGAGCAAGTGCAAACGAGCGATAACGCGAAATAGAGAGCACAGGCACTGTGCACGCGTGGTGGTTAGTGTAAAATAATTCTGGGAGAAAGCAGGCGCTCAGTGTCAGGGGAGTGAAACGGTAGAAGTCAAAGTAAACCAGCCGCAGGTAGCAGCCTGTGAGGGCTGCGGCGGCGGAGGGCGGGAGTATTGTCTGAGGCGGTGTGAGCCGGACGCCGCGCGACTATAGTATAGGTGCGCACGACAGAGCAAGTGCAAACGAGCGATAACGCGAAATAGAGAGCACAGGCACTGTGCACGCGTGGTGGTTAGTGTAAAATAATTCTGGGAGAAAGCAGGCGCTC
>CAMVQZ010000122.1 GCA_947169745.1 uncultured Clostridia bacterium | reverse complement strand
AGTGTTCTTGTGGAGCCACTAAATAAATTATAATATAAAATAGTGAATATGTGAATAGATATGAGAAGATAGTTTTTATAAAATTGTCTTCTCATCCTGAGAGGTGGTAAAAACTGCCTCTCTATTTTATTGTGCATGTTGAAAATTTATGAAGGTCTATTTAAGATAAATCAAAAATGCGAATTGTGAGAAAAAGTTGCATAAACTTGAGAAAATCCCTTGACTTTTGATAATTCAAATGTGTATTATATAGGCAAAAGGAGGGCAGTACAAAATGACAAAGAAACTTTAAAAAGTAAATCCAATGTCTATCTGGAGGAGCTTATAATCTCCTACGGTGGGGGCAGTAACGGCAAGTCTACCTTCTGGAACTCCATAGCAGGCGCTCTGGGGGACTACAGCGGCAATATCTCAGCGGATACATTAAGGCAACACCGCACAGAGATTGCGCGTCAGATTTCGAGCATAATTTTTTGTCAGATTGACAAAATCGACGCAGGAATACTGACGTATTTCAAGGAAATTTTGGCGAAAATGACGGAAAATTTGCCGAAAGATGGCGTGCAAAGCTGACAGGCGGTCTTTGTGCGGTGTTGCCTTAACTATAGGGTGCAAGAGAAATGTCAAGCCAGAGCTTGCAGAAGCCAAGGGAAAGCGCCTCCTGATAGCCTCGGAGCTTGAAGAGGGTATGCGTCTGAATACCTCAACGGTCAAGCAGCTCTGCTCAACGGATGAGATATTTGCAGAGAAGAAGTATAAGGACCCGTTTTCCTTCAAGCCCAGTCATACCCTTGTGCTGTATACCAATCATTTGCCGAAAGATGGCGTGCAAAGCCGTCAGGCAGTCGCCCAGCGGTGTTGCCTTAAATCGGTATTTGCAGTGTGACAGTCGTACCCTCGCCGATCTTGCTTTCAACACTTACCGTTCCGTGACACATCTTGTACAGCCTCTCTTCAACATTTTTAATTCCGATATGTCCTGTTTCCGCTTCCGGCTGATGTGTCGTATCAAAGCCCTTGCCGTTGTCGCTTATGACTATCTCGTGATATTTTTCGTTTGTATGCGTACTGACCATAACAATGCCATCATCGCGGATACGGACACCGTGCTTTATCGCATTTTCAACTATTGGCTGAATCGTCAGGGCAGGTACGCTGAAGGAATCAGCCTCGATATCGTATTCCACACGCACATTCTGAAAGCGTATCATCTCAATATCAGCATATATTTTAGTATGCTCCAGTTCCTTTTGTATAGGTATCAGATCCGGCTGGCTGAGAGAATCTATATTCTGCCGCAGATACATACCGAATTTCTCGGTCGTATCAAAGGCTTTTTCGGGGTCTATGCGGCAAAGTGCCTGAATAGTGGAAAGTGTATTATATAGAAAATGCGGCTGTATCTGTGTCATCATTATCTGTATTCTCTGCTCCGCCATAAGAGCACGCTCATGCTCACGGACAAACCGCAAGTGAAGCCATATATAATAGAACAGGCTTCCGCTGACAATGGTTACAGTAAGATATGATATCATCTGCTGATGAGCAACAAAGTAATCAATTCCGATTCCGACAAAGATCAGCAGTACATTGAGCACAGGAATTATCGTTTCTCTTTTCGGGGAGCGTTTCAGCTCACAGATTGTCAGATACAGGAAATATACCAGCATGATAAGGCTTATGATGTGGCACGTGAAGCCGAGCGGACCGCGATTAAAGCGACCGTTTTCTATCCAGAAGGACACTTTGGAGAAAAATGCTGTAAGATATACCGCCGCATTTATTCCCGCAAGTCCCCAGAACAGCTTGAAGCTTCGGTCTTTGTTAAGAATATAGAAGAATATTATCAGAATGACCGGACGTACTGTATAACCCCAGAAAGTAGCTATTGTGCGGATGAAGTCTATATTCAGAATATCACTGATATAATCAACATAATTCTGGATCACCAGACTGAACACCAATCCGGTGATTATCAGCATGATCTTTCTGTCCTGGTTTTTGATGTATGGGTCAATAATGACCGCAAGTGTTAATCCGACAATTTGAAGCATTAGGGGGGCTAAAATGATATATTGATCCTGCAAGGCACTGCCTCCTGTAAATTTTTGTTTTCAGTTCCTTTATAATAACATTCCCTGTCCAAC
This sequence comes from uncultured Clostridia bacterium, assembly GCA_947169745.1. GTDB lineage: Bacteria > Bacillota > Clostridia > Oscillospirales > Acutalibacteraceae > UBA1213. Next base: position 3,835 of record CAMVQZ010000122.1, on the reverse strand, counting down.
AAATGTCCAACAAATAAGAAGGGAAAATATAAATTCGGAGTATTTAACAAATAATCAAGGGCTTATATAGATGTATTTAACATATTGATTATTGAAAACAGCTAGCTTAATTGTCTATTTTTGCCTATTATTTTGATTTATAAGACTTCTGAATTATTTAAATCGACAAATTATTATAAATCCGTCGATACTGTTATTGTTGGACATTTGTTGGACAAGATGTGGTACAATAATTATTAAATTGGGAATCTATGTTTTAATGCTCTTTAAAACTATTAACCCTCAACGCTTTTTATTCACATACTATTATTAACAAAGAAAGGAAACCAAAATGAAAAATTGTAAAATAAAATTCACTGCCGTTTTGCTTGCAGCAATGATGATTGCCTCTTTTGCAGGCTGCAATCAACAAAACAACACTGAAAGCTCGAAAACCGAAACATCTGCTCCTTCGGTTTCCAAAGATTCGATTTCCAAAGATACGGAAACCATTTATCAGGTGGCACTTTTGCAGTCCCTGACACAGGGCTACTATGACGGCATTATCAAAGTCAGTGAGCTAAAGGGACACGGCGATACGGGTATCGGCACATTTGAAGGCGTAAACGGTGAAATGATCGTCATTGACGGCAAAGTGTATCAGGCTCTCGGTGACGGCACAGTTCAGGAAGCCGCCGATGACGAAACAGTTCCCTTCTCCAATGTCACCTTCTTTGACAGTGATGTTTCTGTTGATCTGAAGAACATAAACGATATGGCTTCTTTCAAGGCTGAGCTTAACAAGACCGTTGCTGAAAAGGGCAAGAATATGTTCTATGTAGTAAAGGTAAACGGAACATTTGAAAAAATGCTTGTCCGCAGCGAGCTGAAGCAGGAAAAGCCCTACAAAACACTTGATAAGGCTCTTGAAACAGATCAGCGTGAATTTAATTATGAGAATATCACAGGTACTGTTGTAGGTCTTTACTGCCCCGATTATATGGGTGGTCTTAATGCGACAGGCTGGCACTTTCATTTCATTTCTGATGACAGGACAAAGGGCGGTCATATTCTGGAGCTTTCCTTCATGGATGCAAAGGCAGAGCTTGATATAACACCCGAATTTGATCTTGAGCTGTCCGATAACAGCGACTTCCAGAGCATGGAGCTTGCAAAGGATGTAAACGATGCTATCAAGAAGGTCGAGACCGATACACAGACAGGCGAAAAGACTGACGCCAATACTACCGCAGATGCACTTTCCCTCTGGACTGATTCCGCACCTCTCAAATCTAAGCTTATCGAATATATCAAGACCGTTACGGATGAAAGCAGTGCTGACTTTATTCCCGTAGAGAACCGTATCGCTGTATTTGATATGGACGGCACTCTCTGCTGCGAAACAGATCCCGGCTATTTCGACCATAAGCTGCTGTATCATCGTGTAATGGAGGATCCCGATTATAAGGACAAGGCAAGCAAAGAGGAAAAGGAAACTGCCGCGATAATCAAGACCTATTTTGAAACAGGCGAATATCCCAGCGGTCTTGACGTAAAGCATGGCAAGGCAGTGGCAACAGCCTTCAAGGGTATGACTATCGATGAATTTGACGCTTATGTAAAGGCATACAGAGATCAACCGATGGAAAGCTATGAAGGTATGACAAACGGTCAGTCATTCTACAAGCCGATGCTTGAAGTAGTCGATTATCTTATAGCAAACGACTTCAAGGTCTATATCGTGAGCGGCACAGACAGACTTATCACAAGAGGTCTTGCCGAGGGTGTGGTAAACATCCCACTTGCGCAGATGATCGGTTCAGATGAAAGCCTTGTAGCTACGGGCCAGGGCGATAAGTCTGGTCTGGATTACACATTTGGTAAGGACGATAAGGTCGTTACCGGCGGCGAATTCCTTATAAAGAACCTGAAAACCAATAAGGTAACGGTCATCGAACAGGAGATCGGCGTTCAGCCTGTTCTTGCCTTCGGCAACAGCGGCGGCGACTCGGCTATGGCTAACTTCACCATCAACAATAACAAATACAAGAGCGCAGCCTATATGCTCTGCTGTGACGATACAGAGCGTGAAAACGGCAATGTTGAAAAGGCAGACAAAATGCGTAAGACCTGCGAGGAAAACGGCTATACCGCTATTTCTATGAAGGACGACTGGACAACTATTTACGGGGACGGCGTTACCTACAAGGGTTCAGAAAAATCAGAGGAAACACAGACCCCGCAGTAATCATCAGAGGAAGAATCTGCTGCACAGGCAGCGTAATACAAGAAGATCAAAAAAAGTATTTTCAAGAGGTAAAACTATGTACCGGATCAAAGGAAAAATCGATTCCACAAACGCAGCAGAATTTGAAAAGGAACTTATGGCGGCAAAACCTGCGGAGCTTGATGCTTCGGAACTGGAGTATATCTCCAGTGCGGGACTTCGTGCCATTTTGAAGCTCGCAAAGGCTGTCGGTGATGTCACAGTCAATAACGTCAGCAGCGGGGTTTATGAAATATTCAATGTCACAGGCTTTACAGAGATACTGGCTGTCAATAAAAAGCTTAAAGAGATCAATGTTGATAATGCAGAACTGCTCGGTGCCGGTGCTAACGGCAGGGTATATCGTGTTGATGAAGAGCGAATCGTTAAGGTGTATAACAAAATATCCAACCCGCCGGAAAAGATCAGACGGGAGCAGGAATCGGCAAGAAGGGCATTCGTTCACGGCGTTCCTTCGGCAATACCCTTTGAGCTTGTCAGAGTTGGTGATGAGCTTGGCATGATATATGAGCTTGTTGATGCAAAGACTCTTGGCAGCGTAGTGCATAACAATCCCGAAAAGCTCAGAGAATATGCTCTCAGTATGTCTGCCCTGATGAAAAAGCTCCATTCAACCGAAATGGAAAAGGATACAATGCCTGATGCCCGCATGACGCTCAGACTATGGGCAGATATTGCCGCAAAAAGCGATTATTACACCAAGGATGATATGCAGAGGGTATATGATCTTATAGATTCCATACCCCTGCGTAATACCTTTATACACGGAGATTTTCACCCCGGTAATATAATGGTACAAAACGATGAGCTGATCCTGATAGATATGGGAGATGCTTCTGTTGGTCATCCGGTAATAGACCTGCTCGGCACATATCAGCTTATGAGCCTTACCCCGAAGAAAAATCCAAATGTAGCAATGAGATACCTTGGTATGACGACAGAGGAAGCCGTAAAAATGTGGAATATGTTTATCAGGGATTATCTTGGAACAGATGATGACAAAGCTGTTGCAGAGCTTGAAGAATCACTTAAAAGCTATGCTCTCATAAGAAATCTCGGGGGCATTGTATTTTCCGATGTTATATCCGATGAAAAACGCAGATACTTCTCTTCATTAATTATGAAGGATTTGCTCGGCGGTATAGAAAAGGCTGATCTGATAATAAAAGCAGTATGATACAGTTATTATGTTCCCTTCGGAACTGATTTTTAAGGAGAAGATTATTATGACAATCGAAAGCAAAAAAAGACGCAGGCAAGTTCACAATTACAATTACAGGCAGACTTGATACCTCAACAGCACCAAATCTTGAAGAAGAATTAAAGACATCCTATGACGGCATTACCGAGCTTGTTTTTGACCTCGCAAAGCTCGAATACATTTCCTCCGCAGGACTTCGTGTTCTTCTCTCTGCACAGAAAACTATGAACAAGCAGGGCTCAATGAAGGTGATCAATGTCGGCGAGGAGATCATGGAGGTCTTTGAGATAACAGGCTTTACTGATATACTTACTATTGAGTAAAATACAAAAGTTAAAAAATGGGATTCACACTTTTTTTAACTTTTA
>CAMVQZ010000121.1 GCA_947169745.1 uncultured Clostridia bacterium | reverse complement strand
GTTGAAATAAACAAGCAGGATACGCAGAAAACCGCATAAACCTTCCGTATCAATTAAAAACCGCCTCACGCAATATCCTTCCTTCTATTCGCTCTGTCGTGCGTTCCTATACTCTCGTGGTGCGGCGATAGATAATGAGGTATTGTTATGGGGGCGGTCTGTTTGTGGCTGGCTTGTTTTTATGAACCGATAGCTTTATGCGGTGCGTGCCTTCGGCACGGAGCCAAAGGGGTGAACCAAGGTTCCCCCCTTGTGGAAATCCCTCCTCCTTTTCTTTGAGCCGGAAAGTGCTGACGGCTAACGAAAGAAAGTATGGACATCTGCTTTGGTAAATGGATGAGGAGGGTCGTATGGAACCACTGTTTTCGTATAACCTGCAGCTTCTTATACATTCTGCCCGGTACATACGAAGCCACACTCAGCATTAAGACATACCGACCCCGTGCCGGAGGCACGCAATGCATAAAACTACACAAAACTACACAAAAATCTAATTAAAATAAAAAAATATGTATTGAATATTTCCGTCTGATGGATTATAATTATAGCAGGAGTATCCAGCTTTAACTATTTGGATTATTTCGTAATACAGATTTCTGCTGTATGCAGAATCAGGACAGGAGGTCAAGTATGAGAAGAATATTATTTGTTGCTTCGGAAAGCTATCCTTTTGTAAAAACCGGAGGTCTTGCAGATGTTGTAGGAGCGCTGCCGAAGATGATAAACAAAGATGAATTTGACGTCAGAGTTGTTATCCCGAAATATATGTGCATACCCTGGGAATACAGACAGCATTTCCAGTATGTTACCAGCTTCTATATGGATCTTGGTCATATACAGGAGCATAAGTATGTTGGTATAATGATGTATGAGCACGAGGGAATAAAGTATTACTTTATTGATAATGAAGGCTATTTCGGAGGAGACAGTCCCTACGGCGATATAAAATGGGATATCGAGAAGTTTACATTCTTCAGCAAGGCTGTGCTTGCTATACTTCCGGTCATTGATTTCAAGCCGGATATCATCCACTGTCACGACTGGCAGGCAGCTCTTGTTCCTGTTTTTCTCAGGACGCTTTTCAAGGATAACGGCTTCTTCTGGGGCATCAAGACAATAATGACGATCCACAATCTGAAATTCCAGGGTATCTGGGATATCAAGACCTTCAGATATCTGACAGCATTTCCGGAATATGTTTTTTCTCCCCAGAATATGGAGTATTTCAAAGACGGAAATATGCTCAAGGTCGGTATCGTTTTCTCGGATTACGTTACAACAGTAAGTGATACATATGCCGGCGAGATTCAGATGCCTTATTACGGTGAAGGTCTCGACGGACTGATGCGCCACAAGAACCATTCCCTCTGCGGTATTGTAAACGGTATAGACTATAATGTCTACAATCCTGAGCACGATATCCAGATTTATGAGCACTACACTGCAGAGAGCCTTCCGGAAAAAAAGGTACTCAACAAGCGAGGTCTCCAGGAGGAATTAGGTCTGCCTGTGGATGACAACAAGTTTATGCTGGCTATAATTTCAAGACTTACAGACCAGAAGGGTCTTGATCTTGTGAATTATGCAATTGAGAGGATCACAGACGAGCACACCCAGTTTGTTGTGATCGGAACAGGTGATTCTCAGTATGAGAATACCTTCAGATATTATCAGTCAAAATATCCGGAGAGGGTATCGGCGAATATCTATTATTCCGACAACAGGGCGCACAAGCTTTATGCTGCAGCTGATGCGATGCTTATGCCTTCGAGGTTTGAGCCCTGCGGACTTACACAGCTTATCTCCCTGCGCTATGGTACAGTACCCATCGTAAGAGAGACCGGCGGACTGAGAGATACTGTTCAGCCCTACAACTGGTATGACAACACCGGAACAGGCTTCTCCTTTGCGAATTACAATGCTGATGAGATGATGAGCGCTATCAACTATGCAAAGACGGTTTATTTCACCCAGAGAGACCGCTGGTATGAGATCGCCCAGAGAGGTATGAGAATGGATTATTCCTGGGCACGCTCAGCAAAGAGATACGAGGAGCTTTACTACAATCTTACAAACTGGTATTGATCCTGATACCCTGCAGTTTTTTATCTTTCCTATCGGAATCAGTAAGATAATATTTTCTGACCGACCTGTTTTGGCAGGCCGGTCTTTTTTTGCCGGAGACAGAATAATACCGGCACCCCGGGATATTCCCCGAAAGTGCCGGTTTACTGATATTACATAAAAGAATCTGCGTTTTCCGTCAGCCAACGTGCAACGCCGTCCTCAAAGCTGTTTCCTATAACAACATCAGCGGCGTCTCTTACCTCGCTGACAGCGTCTCTCACCGCTATACCCACATCCGCCGACTGAAGCATCTCCATATCATTCAGATTATCTCCGAAGGCTACCACCTTGTCTGCGCCGGTCAGCTCCTTTATCCTCTTCATTCCCAGAGCCTTTGTGGCATTGATACTGAATACCTCAAGAAAAAACAAATCTGAATAATTATCCCTGTAAAGTACAGCTCTCACTCCCTTTATCCGGGATATCTCCCGGTGGATGGGGCTGAGCCTCTCATAGGTATCCACCATTGTAAAATATATAGGTCTGTCGTCATCGGATATCTCTATCCTGTCCACCTTTGCAAAGCTCTTGTAATCGCTGTCCTTTCTGGCCTCAAAAAACTGTTTCTCGGTTTCATTTGAAAGCTTTTCAAATTCCACATGGATGCCGAATTCCTCATCCGCCCGATATATAAAGGACATTCTGTCAAATGCCTTCATTATATCCAATACCTCTCTGGCAGACTGTGTATCTATCGGTGTACTTCCGGAATATTTATCCGCCGAAGGATCGTATATCAGCACGCCATTCAGATTCACGGCAGGTATCCTCACCCCCAGCTCCCGGAGTATACTGTGGGAGCTGACGCTTCTTGCCGTAGCCGCTGTAAAAAGTACGCCCCGGTCTATCAGATCGTTTATCATCCTGACAGTATCCCTTCCGGGCTTGCCGTCCTTTCCCAGGAGAGTCCCGTCAAGGTCTGATATAAATAATGTCGACATATGACCCTTCCTTCTGCATTTATCTGCGGTAATATGTAATGTTTGTGAATTTCAGCTCCTCAGCGTCCTGAGCCGGAACAGTGGAGAAACGTCCTTTTATCTCACTGCCGTCCCGCATATAGATAACTCCCTCTCCGCCGGGAACACCGTTATGGAACATTCCGGTATATCTGTGGTCGAAGTAGAAAATAGTACCCTTGCCCTCCGGTCTGCCTCCCTGGAACTGTCCTGTGAAAATACCGTCGGAAACGCTCTTCTCAATAACATATTCCGGAGCACGTCTGTATTTTTCATATTCTCCGTCTGCAAGAGCCTCACATTCCGGAAGCTCCTCCATATCCCTGAAGAATACCTGCATCGGCTTACTGGGTTTACCGTTTTTGAATATTCCCTCGAATTCCTTCTCGCACATTTCATCAAAGGAACATCCCATTCCGCTTCTTTCTCCTCCGGAAACATTTCCGTAATACACTATTGCTCCCTCCGGAGAATACTCGCACATATACATCAGCTCATCATCGGCATATATGCACTTTCTGATGATCCTGCCTGCAGATATCTCATTAATCCTGCCGTTTCGTTTTCCCTCTGAGAATTCACCGGCATATTTTGCGCTGCCGTCCTCAAAAAGGATACCGCAGCCGTCATAGAGATCGTCCTTCCACATTCCTCTGTAGATACTTTTCCTTTTGCAAAGCTCCACACCAAAGCCGCATCTTCTGCCCGCCTTGAATTCTCCGGTATAGACAAGGTCTCCGTCTTTAAACAGTCTGCCCTGGCCGTCATAGAGGGAATCACGGAAGCCTCCCTCATAGACCTTTTTGCCGTCAAGATATTCAACTCCGGAGCCGTTCCTGGTCATACCGTTCCATTCTCCGGTATATACCAGCTTTCCTCTGCTGTCATATTCATTGAATACGCCGGTAGGCTCGCCATCCACAAAACGACCCTCAGCATAGCCTCCGTCCCCGGAGAACAGCCTGCCTGTGCCGTTATAAAGATCCTCAGAAAAGCCTCCCATATAGATGACCCGTCCGTCGGCGGAGGTCAGTGTGCATTTTCCGAATGCCTTACCCTTGCGGAAGCTTCCTCTTAATCTGCGGCCCCCCTCCAGATTAAGGATACCCTCGCCGTGATAAAGATTATGCTTCCATTCGCCCTTATATACAACTGCGCCGTCGCTGTCGTAGGATATTCCCTTTCCGGATCTCACTCCGTTTTTATAGCCTCCCACATACAGCATATTACCGTCGCTGTCAAACTGTGTTCCTTCTTCAAGAAATTCCCCGTCTTTATATTTCCCGACAAAGAAGGTATCTCTTTCTTCAGAATATGTAATGCCTGTACCGTTTCTTTTTCCGTCTACAGTCTTTCCCACATATACAAGTCTGCCGTCTCTGTCAAAATTTGCTCCTACTCCTGTAGCAGTATTTTCCTCCCATTTCCCCACAAAGGCGCTTCCGTCTCCTGAGGAAAAAGCCACTCCAAGACCGTCTCTCTTATTATCACGCCAGCCTCCGGCATAACAAAGTCTGCCTGATTTATAATAGTATACTCCGAAGCCGTCACGTTTGTCGTCCTTATATCCTCCCTCATAGGCAGTCCTGCCGTCGGACATTGCAGTTCTTCCCGATCCCGATCTCTTATCCTCCACGATATCTCCGAAATAAAAATACTGTCTGCCGCCGGATTCTATAATCATCTTTTCTATGTGCTCATACGGACACTCTTCCGCAAAGGAACAGTCAGCCTCAGCATATGCCGGCTCATACTCCTCAGCGGGATAATTCTCTGTTGTTTCCACAGGGGAGATTTCCGGTTTTTTATTTTCTTCTTCTCCGCCGTCCTGTATCCCCGGTTCCTCCGGCTCTGTTATTTCCTTAGTTTCTTCCGGTTTATTATCGTTTTCATCTGTCGGTTCATTTTCAGCAGAAGGCTCATTGACTTCCTCTTCCTCATCCGGAGCCTTCTCACCGCTCACGCCGTTCTCAGGTTCATCGGTATCTTCTTCCAGGATCTCAAAGCCCGGTTCGATAATCTCATCCTCAGTATCTTTTTCATCTGCTGTATTTTTATTATTCAGCAGCTCCTCAAGTGCAGCCTCTCTTGCGGCGCACTCCTCCACTGTAAGGAAATAAAAGCTTCCGCTGCTGGTGGCGCAAAGCACATCCGGCTCCCCTGCTACGGAATTCAGTCTGTCTGTTATAGCTTTATCCAGTATATGCTCGAAGGGATAAAGCGCCTGGGGAGCGTTCTTCCCCATTTTCTTTATTATGACCGGTCTCTCGCCGTCATCGGAGGGCGTCAGGCTATATGCAGCCGTCCTTCCTGCTGCAACCGGAAAATCACTATGGAGCCAGTTATGATGAAAATCAAAATAACTGCGCTTATACACCCTGCGCCCGGAATCAAGGCTTTCAATATAGTAGCCGCTTCCGGTGATGGTAACCCTCTCGGAAATGCGGTTCTCGATCAGCTTTTTCCATTTGAGAGGTCTGCCGTCCTCTATATTATATGAGCATCTGTACAAGATCCCTCCAACATTGACAGTACTCCTGTTTTTCTGTTTCCTGCCGCTTTCAAAGAATCTTCTCCTCACACCGCAGAGCATATCTCCCTCCGGCAATTCGCTCCGGGTATCATACACTCCGTAAAATATCATATTCCTGTCTGCGCTTTGTTCAATATTAAGTTCCATAGCTCTCACACCTCACTTACTATAATACTATACTTCTCCCACATTTGCAACCACAGCTGCCCGTGTTCGCGGTGCGTGCTCGGCACTGAGCGGTGCGGCAGCGTCGACGCTGCACCCGTGTTCGCGTAGTCGCTCGTTTGCACTCGCTCTGTCGTGCAAACCTTTACCTTTGTGCCGCGGCATCCGGGCAGCGTGACGCTGCACCCGTATTCGCGTAATCACTCGTTTGCACTCGCTCTGTCGTGCGTACATATACTTTCGTCGCGCGGCATCCGG
>CAMVQZ010000120.1 GCA_947169745.1 uncultured Clostridia bacterium | reverse complement strand
TCATCATAAACAATTACCGCTGCCAGACGGCAGCGGCGCGATCAGAAGTTTATTTATCATCAGACATTAAATCTGAAAAGGACAATATCTCCGTCCTGCATCACATATTCCTTGCCCTCGGAGCGCACAAGACCCTTTTCCTTGGCGGCCGCCATACTTCCGCAGGCCATAAGGTCATCGAATGCCACTACCTCTGCCCGGATAAAGCCTCTTTCAAAATCGGTATGGATCTTTCCGGCAGCCTGAGGAGCCTTTGTTCCCTTTTTGATAGTCCACGCCCTTACCTCCGGCTTTCCTGCTGTGAGATAGGAAATAAGTCCCAGAAGCTCATAGCAGGCATTGATAAGTCTGTCCAGGCCGGACTGCTCCAGCCCCATCTCCGACAGGAAAAGCTCCTTCTCTTCAGGCTCCATTCCTGAGATCTCTGCTTCTATTTCGGCGCAGATCGGAAGTACTGCCGCATTTTCTGAAGCTGCAATCTCCTTTACCGAATCAAAGAATTTATTACCCTCGACAATACCGTCTCTGAAATCACTGTCGCTGAGATTAGCGGCATATATAATCGGCTTATTTGTCAGGAGAGCCACGCTTGCCAGCATTTCCTCCTCTTCAGGAGTACATTCTACTGCTCTTGCAGATTTTCCTTCCTCCAGAGCTTCCTTTACCCTGATAAAGAAATCCAGTTCTGTCTGGTATTTTTTATCGCCCTTGATAAGCTTTCTTGTCTTATCTATCCTTCTCTCAAGCATTTCTATATCGGAAAGGATAAGCTCAACATTGATCGTTTCAATATCTCTCTTAGGGTCAATGCTACCGTCCACATGGATGATATCATCATTCTCAAAGCATCTGACTACATGAACAATAGCGTCTACCTCACGGATATTTGCGAGAAATTTATTTCCCAGACCCTCACCCTTGGAGGCTCCCTTTACAAGACCGGCTATATCCACAAACTCGATGGTGGCAGGGGTATATTTTTCCGGCTCATACATTTCGGCTAATTTATCCAGCCTCTTATCCGGCACAGCAACAACTCCCACATTCGGTTCGATGGTGCAGAAGGGATAATTCGCCGACTGTGCACCGGCATTCGTAATGGCATTGAAAAGTGTGCTCTTTCCCACATTCGGCAGTCCCACTATTCCTAACTTCATTTTATCTCACTTCTCCTTTTATACTTTTCTGATTTTTATATTATAATAATACCACATCCCGTTCCATTCCACAACCCCCAGCGCGCCAGCGTCGACGCTGGTGGAAGAAGAAATTGCTTGACATCGGGTAGGAAATAGTATAGAATAGTAAAGGTCTGAATTTGCGCCAATAGCTCAGCAGGATAGAGCGTTCGCCTCCTAAGCGAAAGGTCGGGGGTTCGAATCCCTTTTGGCGCGCCAAGAAACGCCGATAAACACTGGTTTTTTCAGGTTTATCGGCGTTAGTTCTGTTTTTCGATGAATTGCTCGTAACTATATGAATATTTCAGCCGCCTGATTATATCCAGGCAACAGAGCGGCGGTGTAATGCGCTGTTTTGACCATATTTTTTCAAAATGTTGGTTGTAATAGTTTTATACATTCCTGCATAGAATTTAGTAATACAATGTATGGGATGGTAATGGCTATGAAGAAAAACCTTGCAATTCTGCAATTCTGCGGATTTGTTATAACTGTGATCGTCGGAACGCTGCTGCACTTTTTGTATGGATGGACAAATAAAAGTCTGCTTGCTGCACCGTTTTCTGCCGTGAATGAATCAACATGGGAGCATATGAAGCTGATGTACGTCCCTTTGTTTGGTTTTGCACTGATACAAAACAGGTTTATGAAGGGATTTAAAAACTTCTGGTGTGTAAAACTGATTGGCATTATTGCCGGAATAATACTGATTCCCGTACTGTTCTATACATACAACGGAGCATTCGGGAAATCATCCTCCCCAGTAAACATCACAATTTTCTTTGTGTCAGCAGCAACAGCTTTTATAACGGAAACACATTTTTTCAAAAAGGATAGTCTGCGCTGTAATCATCCCTGGCTTGCCTTTGCAATCCTCTGCCTTATCGGTATACTTTTCGTGATACTTACCTTTGTCACTCCGGGTATTCCGTTGTTTCAGGATCCGCAGAATGTAACAAAATAACAACCTATGCCGCCTGTTTCTTTCCGGAAAAGGCGGTTTTTTCGTACCACATCTCCATCTGAATTCATAGAATAATCCGGAGGTGTTTTTATGCTGCATTGTAACAGAAAGCCACAGGCAACAGCAATGGTAAAGGGATCGGAAGAATATTCCGGTCTGCGGGGAAGGGTATTATTCTTTCAGGAGAAGGATAGTGTTCTTGTAAAAGCAGAAATTGTCGGTCTGCCGGAAAACGAAACAGGCTTTTTCGGGTTTCACATTCACGAGGGAAAAAACTGCGGCGGTGACGCTGTTAAAATCCTTTCACCCACAGTAACCGTGAGGAAAAATTTATATAGCAAGTAATGAAGAAACCCGGACATATGCAGGCATTCTCCCTGTACTCCGGGAGGAATATTTTGCCGTCATAAAAGAAAAACGATACTAAAAATGATCCTGAAAATAACACCACAAACATCTTTGCAGGATCAAGAAAGACAGCTCCGGAATATATGGGGCTGTCTTTTTGTATATTCCTACATAATATGTAATACCGGATAAATAAGTATGATATGGAAGGAATGATCAAAATGGATTCGTGTGAACTAACAGCTTCGATCACTGCTGTGGCAAACGCTTTCGCCTGCAGGCTCAGTAACGAAGAGCTGTCTTTATTATCCGTTGTACTGGTACAGTTAGGCGACACACTGACAACCATTGCCGCAAGGCGGGAGATATGTAAAAACACAAAAACATAATCCCCGGCTGATCCGGGCATACTATGTCTGATACGGAGGGATATCATGGAAGTATTAAATGTCATTCTCGCATCACTGTTTTCCGCAGCAGCGCTCTTTCTGATAGCTAAGATCATCGGCCACAAGCAGGTCGCTCAGCTTGAATTTTTCGACTATATAACGGGTATAACCATCGGTTCGATCGCTGCAGAGCTCGCAACCACTCTGGATAAACCATGGTGGAAGCCGACGATAGCAATGCTTGTGTTCGGCGCCGTGGCAGTCTGTCTGAGCCTTTTGACAAGGATACTGCCGCGAACCAGAAAATTTATCAACGGCACCCCCACAATCGTTCTGAATAACGGCAAGCTGTACCGGGAAAATATGAAAAAAGCTAAGCTGGAATTAAGCGAATTTCTGCTCCTTTGCCGTCAGGAAGGATATTTTAATCTGAATGATATCCAGACCGCTGTCTTTGAATACAACGGAAAGCTCTCTATTCTGCCGGTCAGCAATAAACGTCCGCTTAATCCGGAGGATATGAAGCTTGCCCCGAAGCCTGAGCATATCGGCACGGAAATCATTATGGACGGGAAAATCCTGGGCGAAAACCTGAAAAGAAAAGGGCTGAGCGTTGAATGGCTGAAAAAAGAAATTGAAAATCATGGATACAAGCACGCAAAGGAAATTTTTCTTGGCATATGTTACGATAATAACAAGCTGACGCTGTTTCCCATAAAGAATTGATATGTAAAAAAACAATTATTCCCATACCAATATACCTGCAAGCCCATAATACTAAATATAAAACTGCCGATAAACACTGTTGTTCCAGGTTTATCGGCAATCCTTTGTTATAATTTAAGGGGCACTGCATTAAAGCTTACTGTTCCTTTTTGTCATCTTCAGCTTTCTTGTCATCATCTGACCTTGTGACATCTGGAGCAGGTGCACTGTCATCCTTCTTGCTCTTCTTTACAACTATAATGATCACTATAACAATTATTATAACAGCAACAAGAATAGCGATCCATATGAATATGCACAAGCCGAGAGGCTGGGGACAGAAACCGCAAAGACTGCATTTATTATCCTTCTTTTCGGCTTTATCCTTTTTTACGCCTACATCAGGCTTTACCTCTACCTTTGAGATCTCCGCAGAGCTTTCTTCAACACTGCTCTCTGCCACAGACTCCTCTGTCTTGCTCATTTCCTGAGTACCGAAGGTGAGTACAGGAGAATAGTCAGTATAGATCTCACCTATAAATTCTCCGCCGTAGCTTTCATACTGATTGCAATAGTAACGGGCACGAAGCTCCACAGGGGAACCTTCCTTCAGGACAGTTCCGGAGGTTTCTTTTCCGTTTTCACTGTTTTCTTTTATTATAGACTCCGCCAGATTCTGCAGGGCTATCACGTTTTCTCCGGCTGTGATCTTTCCGTCTCCCTGTAGTCCTACCCATTCTCCGTCCGGAACTCTTGCTTCCCATTCGATGGTGATCCCTCCGCCGTTGGCTGTAACAGCAGAGATGCTGTTTTTCAGATCATCGGGAACCTCTAATTTACAGGCTATCTGGGGGTATCCGTTGAATTCCTCCTCGTAATACCTGAGATCTGTGATAACAGGAGGCTTGAGGGTCTCCTTCGTCAGGGGTTCAGCCTTCACTTCATCCTTGCCTCTTCCCACAGACTCCGACCAATCGGAAAATACAGGTCTTGATACTGTTCCCTCTTCCTTATCAATGCATACAGTTATCGCCCAGCGGACACGGAAATATGCAGTGTGCTTTGTCCAGTCTATGACAAGCTCCTTTTCACCCGGCTCGGAGGTATCCTTTAATGTGTACTGATCGTCTTTGAGCTGGCTCTTTACACCCACGGTATCGTCGTTGCCGTAGAACCACACAGACTCCCCCGGATCATCCGGATGTACAATGCCGCCTCTCAGCGCCCAGGTGCCGTTCGTGGTTTCCGCATTGACTCCTTCCGCCACACAATCCCATGAGCTGGTCTGATATTTATAGTCCTTGTCCATGCCGAAGCCAGCCCACTGTTCTCTGCCCTCGCCATCCTTGAAGATCTCGCCGTCCCAGTATTTTGACCAGTGCCAGCCGTTTTCCTTATCGTCTATCGCCCAGTCGACCTGAGCGTTGATGTAAAGATCATCATAGCCATAGTCCTTTTTCAGAGCCTCCAGCGTTTTGTCGTGGGAATTGCTGTCAGCGTATTTGCCCAGCCACTCGCTCATGCTGTTATTCATCGAATAAGAAAGCTGAGTAGATGTCTGGGAATCTGCTCCGTTCAGCGAGGATACGGCAACCCCTGTGGGAGCCTCTAACTCAAAGGGCAGCTTATATTCGGTTTTTTTGTCATTTTCAGCAGCAGCGGTCATAGATAATCCCGTTGCAGCAATGACAACAGCAGATGATGCTGCTATTATTTTTTTAAGCATTATTATCCAGCTCCTTTATCTAAGCGCTTCCGGGCTACGACCATATTGATTGATCTGAGCCCTGATATATACGCTGCCGTAAACAGCGTCAGATCTTATAAGTCGATTATACCACAGATAACATAATAATTCCATATATTTTTTATCCGATACAAAAATTATTTGTATACTTATTCCCTGAAGCAAATTATCTTCTATGTCAATCTTCAGCCCATCAGCACACCTCTTGCTGCGCTCCTTTTTATAGTAAGTCCGTGGGTAATGGAGGTTCTTTCGACTTTCGATAAACCTATATACAAAAGCAGGCGCTTACTATCAGGGAGAAAATATGCCTTAAGTCAGAATAAACCAGCCTCAAGAAGCAGCCTGTACGGGCTGCGGCGGCGAGGGGTGGGAGTATTGTCTGAGGCGGTGAGCGCCGGATGCCGCGCCACGAAAGTATATGTACACACGACCGAGCGAATGAAATGAGCGATAACGCGAACACGGGTGCAGCGTCACGCTGCTAAAATAATTCTGGGAGAAACAGGCGCTCTGTGCCGAGAGAGTGATATGATAGAAGTTAGTAAAAACCAGCCGCATATAGCAGCCTGTGAGGGCTGCGGCGGCGAGGGGTAGGAGTAATGTCCGGGGCACTGTGCGCCGGATGCCGCGCGACGAGAGTATAAGTATGCACGACAGAGCGAATGAAATGAGCGATAACGCGAACACGGGTGCAGCGTCACGCTGCTAAAA
>CAMVQZ010000119.1 GCA_947169745.1 uncultured Clostridia bacterium | reverse complement strand
GGTGCAGCGTCACGCTGCAAAATAATTCCGGGAGAAAGCAGGCGCTCGCTGTCAGGGGAGTGAAACTCCGGAAGTCAGAGCAAACCAGCCGCAAGAAGCAGCCCGTAAGGGCTGCGGCGGAGGAGGGCGGTAGTATTACCTGAGGCGATGAGCGCCGGATGCCGCGCGACGAAAGTATATGTACGCACGACAGAGCGAGTGCAAACGAGCGACTACGCGAACATGGGTCCAGCGTCGACGCTGGGCACTGTGCTTTACATCTCGGGGATTGTGTGGTAGAATAGAGAGACAATATCAGCCTGAAAGGGCAGGAATGATGAAATCAGAAAAGGATGTTTGCATTGCATAAGGTCAGGATATCTCCCCGGAAGTTATCGGGAAACGTTTCAGTGCCGCCTTCAAAAAGCGACGCACACAGAGCAATAATCTGCGCTTCACTGGCAAAGGGTGAGAGCGTTGTAGGGCCAGTAGAAATGTCCGAGGATATAAAGGCAACTATAAGCTGTATGAAAAATCTCGGTGCAAAAATAGAAGCAGACGGAAGAACCCTTCATATAGACGGAAGAGATACTTTCGGAGTAAAGTCGGCACAGCTTGACTGCTCAGAGAGCGGATCGACCCTGAGGTTTCTGATACCGGTTGCGGCAGCAGGGGGAGTGGAAGCTGAATTTACAGGACACGGAAAGCTTCCCGGCAGACCCATCGGCGTGTATACAGATCAGCTTCCCGTAAAGGGCGTCCGGTGTGAGACATCAGGAGGACTTCCTCTGAGGATTACCGGAAAGCTGAGCTCCGGAGTGTTTGAGATACCGGGAAATATAAGCTCTCAGTTTATAACAGGATTACTTCTGGCTCTGCCCCTTGCAGAAGGAGACAGCGAGATAAGACTTACCTCCGGACTGCAGTCTGTGGGTTATGTGAATATGACGCTTAAGGCTATGAGAGACTTTGGTGTCGCTGTGGAGAGTACGGAAAACGGCTGGAGGATAAAGGGCGGACAGGAATATGTTCCCGGAAGCTATGAGGTCGAGGGAGACTGGTCTCAGGCTGCTTTCTTTATGACTGCCGCAGCTCTTGGCTCGGAAATTACTATAGATAACCTTTCTCTGGATTCTATTCAGGGAGATAAGGAATGTGTGGATATATACAGGCGTCTGGGAGCTGTTATTGAAGAAAAGAACGGCATTCTGAAGATGTCACCGGGAAAGCTCCGGGGAATCAGCCTGGATGCTTCCGATATACCAGATATGGTTCCTGCCTTCGCCGCTGCAGCCGCTGTGGCTGAGGGGAAAACTGTTATTACCGGCGCAGAAAGGCTGAGGATAAAAGAAAGCGACAGACTAAAGGCTGTGAGAGACTGCCTTTCCCGGATGGGAGCGGATATTTCGGAAACTCCCGACGGGCTTATAATAAACGGAAAAGAACGATTGAGCGGAGGCTTTGTTGAGGGATATAACGACCACAGGATAGTGATGTCTATGGCTGCAGCGGCAGTGGCCTGTGAAAATGATGTGGTGATCACGGATATGGAAAGCGTCAGAAAATCATATCCCTCGTTTTTTGAAGATTACAGGAAACTCGGAGGTGCAGCAGATGTCATCATGGGGGAATAAAATAAAGATTTCTATTTTCGGAGAAAGTCACGGCAAGGGTATCGGCGTGGTTATTGACGGACTTCCTGCCGGAGAAAAAATAGATATGGAACAGGTGTTGCTGCAAATGGCAAGGCGTGCTCCCGGAAATGATAAAACAGCTACTCCCAGACTGGAAAAGGATTTCCCGGAGATAATGTCCGGAATGATGAACGATACCACTACCGGAGCTCCTCTCTGCGCCGTTATAATGAATACTAATACAAGATCCGGCGATTATGGGGATATGATGACCAGACCAAGACCCGGACACGCTGATTTTACCGGAAATCTGAGGTATAAGGGCTTTAATGATATCAGAGGCGGCGGACATTTTTCCGCAAGGCTGACAGCACCGCTGGTTTTTGCAGGAGCTGTATGCCGGCAGATACTCTTTCGCAGGGGTGTGAGAATAGCTGCTCATATATGCTCTGTGGGAAATATAAAGGATAAGCGCTTTGATCCGGTAAATATACCTGATGAGTTGATGGACAGCCTTTCCGGAGGAGGATTCGCACTGCTGGATCCGACGGCTGAGACGGGTATGAGGGAGCTTATTGAGGAATGCAGGCTTTCCGGGGACAGTATCGGAGCTGTGATAGAATGCGCTGTGACAGGCCTTCCGGCCGGAGCAGGCTCCCCGATGTTTGAGGGAATAGAAAATGTGATAGCCTCGGTTATTTTCGGTATTCCTGCGGTAAAGGGAATAGAATTCGGAGCCGGCTTCAGCGCATCGGAAATGAGAGGCAGCAAGAATAACGACGAATTCTATTATGACGGAGATACGGTAAAAACAAGGACAAATAATCACGGCGGTATCCTGGGAGGAATAAGCTCAGGTATGCCGGTGATATTCCGTACAGCCTTCAAGCCTACGCCCTCGATTGCAAGAGAACAAAAAACAGTTGACCTGAAGGAAAAACAGGATGCGACACTGAGTATAAAAGGCAGACATGATCCGTGTGTTGCTCTCAGAGCTGTTCCGGTTGTAGAGGCTGTAGCGGCTCTTGCTGTGATAAATATAATGTCTGATGCAGGGATGCTTTGAATAAAAAGAACAGGTGGGAAATGAAATGAGTTTAAAACCGATCAGGGACGAAATAGACAGAATAGACAAAGAGCTGGTGGAGCTTTTTGAAAAGCGTATGGACTGCTCAAAAAGAGTAGCGCTGTATAAGCAGGAAAACAGCATCCCGGTATTCAATCCTGAAAGAGAGGCACAAGTGCTGGATCAGATCGAAGAAGAAGCAGGAGAATACGGGAAAAGCGCCAGACTTTTGTATTCAACGATAATGGATCTCAGCCGGGCTGTTCAGCATGATATGCTGGGGAGCGGACTGGAGCTGAGAAACAGGATAATGTGCGCAAAAAGCTCGGTGCCCTTTGACAGTCCTGATGTCAGGATAGCTTGCTTCGGGGTTGAGGGAACATATGCTCATAAAGCGGCTCTGACAGTTTTCCCGGAGGCAAGTCCGGAGTTCTATTCCCCTTTCAAGGAGGTCTTTAAGTCTATTCAGGAGGGTCGGGCTGACTTCGGGATAATACCAATTGAAAACAGCTCTGCCGGATCTGTTTCAGAGGTCTATGACCTGATGCTCAGCTACCGTTTCCATATTGCTGCGGCTGTGGATATCAGTGTAGATCACTGCCTGGCGGCTCTGCCCGGTGCGGATATCCGGGAAATAAAAACCGTATTTTCTCATGAACAGGCTCTTATGCAGTGCTCTGACTTTATGAAGGGACATCCGGGTATCACAGCCAAAAAGGAAGTAAGCACCGCCCAGGCTGCAAAAAATGTAGCTGAATCCGGAGATGCTTCGGCGGCAGCTATCTGCTCGGAGGATGCAGCAAAAAAATATGGTCTGGAGATACTGATGAAGGGCTTCCAGAATGCGCCTGACAATACCACGAGATTCATTGTTATCTCAAAGGAACTGTATATTGCTCCGGATGCGGATAAGATCAGCCTCTGCTTTTCTCTTCCTCATGTCACAGGCTCTCTGTACAGCATTCTGTGCCGTTTTGCAGCAAAGGGACTGAATCTGACTAAGATTGAATCCCGTCCCAGACCGGGAAGATCATTTGAGTATCTCTTTTACCTTGATTTTGAGGGAAGCGCTGTTAACCAGGATACACTGAATATGCTGTGCGCTCTTTCGGATGAGCTGGGAGGCTTCTCATTCCTGGGAAACTACAAAGAAATCAGATAATACCCTGGGGCTGTCGCATTAAGTAATTTCTCTTATGCGACAGCTCCATTTTTTTCGTTTTTTTGCTCATTTTTGCGGTGAGATATTCGTCGGATTTTACAATTAATCGCGTGTGTTCTTTTGGTATATTGAATTATTTTACAATTGATGTATAATTAAAAGAGTGTGCCGGAAATTAAGATGATTTACGGCGCAAATCTGGAATAATGTTTTAAGGAGATTATATTATGGAAAAACGAAGTCAGTGGAGCTCACGGTTGACATTTATCCTGGCTGCCGTAGGATCTGCAGTAGGACTGGGTAACGCCTGGAGATTTCCGGGGCTTGCAGCAAAGCACGGCGGCGGAACATTTCTGCTTGTATATCTTGTGGCTATGATGGTAATGGGTATACCCCTTCTTATGATGGAGATATCAATTTCCAGAAAATTCCGCAAGGGCGCTGTGGAATCAATGAGGGGTATCAAAAAACAATTTGAACCCATCGGTTGGGCATCAACCTCAAATGCATTTGTTATCGTTTGCTATTATTCCGTGGTTTTTGCATGGGTAATACTGATGTTTGTAAACTCGTGGCAGTTTGCCGGGATGACAGGAAAGTCTGAACAGGCAAGCAAGCTGTTTTTTGACCTGACACAAACTACCGGCGCAATAGACGGAACCCTTATTCCCGGAGAAGTGCTGGTTTGTCTGCTGGCAGCATGGGGACTGATATTTTTCTGCATCCGCAACGGCGCCAGCTCTGTGGGAAAGGTAGTAAAATTCACGGTCTTTGCACCGGTTCTCCTCCTCCTCATTATGGCCGTCAAGGGTTGTACCATGTCCGGAGCAGAGGTAGGACTGGCAAAGCTGTTCATTCCTGATTTTTCTGCGCTTTCAGACCCTTCTCTCTGGGTGGATGCTATCGGTCAGGTGTTTTATAGTCTGTCAATTATGATGGCAATAATGTTTGCGTATGGTTCATATGTAGGGGATGACGCTAATGTCGCTGTGGATGCAATGATAATAGCTTTCTCCGATATGGCGATAAGCATTCTTTCCGGAATAGTTATGTTCTCTACTATGGGCGGAACAAATATGCTGGATAAGATCACAGACAGCGGAGTCGCAACTGCATTTATCGTATATCCTCAGGCAATAGTCAACCTGACAGGTATAGGCTGGCTCAATGCCAGCTTCGGAGCAGTTTTCTATCTTATGCTCATAACTCTTGCTATCGATTCAGCTTTCTCTATTGTCGAGGGCGTGTCAGCTGCGGTATCAGATAAATTCCATATTAAACCAAAGACAGTGACAATTGCTGTTTGTTCTATATGCGGCCTTATTTCACTGCTGTTTGTTACACAGGCCGGTCTCGCGTGGCTGGATATCGTTGACAACTGGACAAACCAGATCAACCTCATACTTATCGGTGTTCTGGAATGTATAGCTATCGGCTGGTTCTTTGACCTCAGAAAGGTACATAAGGAAATAAACCGCAATACAAAGAAATTCAAGGCTCCCTATTGGTGGTTCGCATCATCTGTAAAGATTATTTCTCCCATTCTCCTTATCGGGCTGTTTGTGTGGAATATGATCGTTCTTTTCGGTCAGAAGGGCGGCTCCTACGGAGATTATCCCATCTGGGCTCAGATCGCTGCAGGTTGGGTGGTTTCCGGCCTCGTATTTCTGAGCGGATATATCGCAAGAATAGTTATTAACGCAAAAAAGAAAGACGGCTTTGTGGAGGATGAGGTTGTCTGGGATGGAGCTCCGGCTGCACAGGGGGTAAGTGCTCCTGCTGCAAAGACCGCAGTAAAAACCACTGCAAAAACAACTGCCGGCTCACCCGCAAGACAGTCCTCCGGAAATAAAAAGAAAAGAAAAAAGAAATGATAAAATGAATACTGAAAACTTAAGACAGAAGAAATAATAATGGTTGTATGGTTATTTCGGCTGGGTATGTACCGGGCAGAACATATATGTAAGCTGTCGGTTTGTATGAAAACAGGGGCTTTGTATGTTCCTTCGTTTCCGTTTACCAAAGCAGAGGGTTATACGCACTTATGCCAGTCGTAAGCAGCTTCGGCACAAAGAAAAGGAGGAGGGGTTTTCACAAGGGGTGAACCGGAAATAAATAATAATTACTTTAGTCGCTTCGATCCTTTTATGGTAAGCTTTTGCATGATTGCAGCTGCTCATAAGGGCAGGCGCTCAGTGCCGAGAGAGTGGGATAACGGAAGTCAGAATAAACCAGCCGCAAGAAGCAGCCTGTGAGGGCTGCGGCGGCCAGCGTC
>CAMVQZ010000118.1 GCA_947169745.1 uncultured Clostridia bacterium | reverse complement strand
GTATATGAACCGGGCAGACAAAACAGAGCTTACATTTCATACGAACTCCGTGTTTCCATACGACCCTCCTCATTCATTTACCAAAGCAGATGTCCATACTTTCTTTCGTTAGCCGTAAGCAGCTTCGGCACAAAGAAAAGGAGGAGGGATTTCCACAAGGGGGGAACCTTGGTTCACCCCTTTGGCTCCGTGCCAAAGGCACGCACCGCATAAAGCTATCGGTTCATAAAAACAAGCCAGCCACAAACAAACCGCCCCCATAACAATACCTCATTATCTATCGCCGCGCCACGAGAGCATAGGAACGCACGACAGAGCGAATGGAAGGAGCGATAACGCGAAATAGAGAGCGGAGGTACTCCGCTTGACTTATGGGGTGGATGGAATTATAATGGTAATATCATAGAATAATATAAAGGAGATAGTGGTATGACAATACTGGTTACCGGAGGCGCCGGATATATCGGCAGCCATACATGCGTTGAACTTCTCAATAGCGGATATGATGTCGTTGTTGTTGATAACTATTATAACAGTGTTCCGGAGGTGCTTAACAGGGTAGAGAAAATCACCGGAAAGACTGTCAAAAGCTATGACTGTGACATCAGGGACAGAGAAGGACTTGCAAAGGTCTTTTCCGAAAACAAGATAGACGCAGTGATCCATTTTGCCGGACTGAAGGCTGTGGGAGAATCTACAAAGCTTCCTCTGCTTTATTATGAAAATAATATATCCGGCAGTGTTGTTCTTTTTGAGGTGATGGCAGAGGCTGGCTGTAAAAAGATCGTATTCAGCTCTTCCGCTACCGTTTACGGAAATAATCCCATCCCTTACCGTGAAGATATGCAGACAGGAGATGTCAGCAGCCCCTACGGAAGAACAAAGCATTTTATCGAACAGATACTGGGAGATGTTTATCGCTCTGATAATTCATGGAGTATTTCTCTTCTCAGATATTTTAATCCTATCGGCGCACACGAAAGCGGACTTATCGGAGAGGATCCGAATGGTATCCCGAATAACCTGATGCCCTTTATTTCAAGAGTGGCTATCGGAAAGCTGCCTCAGCTGACGGTGTTCGGCGGAGATTATGATACAAAGGACGGCACCTGTATCAGAGATTATATCCACGTTGTGGATCTTGCAAGAGCACACCTCTGCGCTGTTGCAAATATTCTGGAAACTACCGGTATAGAGGCGTATAACGTGGGCAACGGAAAAGGCTACAGCGTTCT
Source organism: uncultured Clostridia bacterium (assembly GCA_947169745.1). GTDB lineage: Bacteria > Bacillota > Clostridia > Oscillospirales > Acutalibacteraceae > UBA1213. Next base: position 4,929 of record CAMVQZ010000118.1, on the reverse strand, counting down.
GGATATTATCAATGCCTTTGAAAAGGTCAGCGGTATAAAGCTTAATTATGTCATAGGCGACAGACGTGAGGGAGATCTTCCGGCTTTCTATGCAGACGCTTCCAAGGCAAACAATAAGCTGGGCTGGCACGCTGAATATGATATCGAAAAAATGTGCGCGGATACATGGAATTTCCAGACAAAAAATCCTGACGGAATCAAATAATCAACTAATCAGAATAAATGAAGCCGGTACCGAAAATGGTGCCGGCTTTTTCTGTTCATCGGATAATCTGCTGATATCTCCGGCATATTATCACTTTATTCAGGAATCGCAAAATGCGGACAGCAAAATACTCCGGGCTCCCGTGGATTTGCCTGTGACATTGATTTTTCTCCGACAGGTTATAATTACCATAGTATCCGAGGCGTATTTGTTTATGTTGCTGCGCGCTTTATAACTTATTGGTATTGTGCAAAAAAGCGGATACAATTTGACTGGTAAAAACAGGAATAAAGAGGTAAAATTAAAGTGTAAGAGAGTGGCAAAAAAAGCTTGTGAGTATCGGGAAACGGATATTTACAGGTCTACGGATCATAGGGCAGCGAGGTGATCCAAAATGAAAAAACTAAGATTGTTTGATCTTGCATGGCCGATATTTGTTGAGGTTGCTCTGTTTATGCTTCTGGGCTTTGTGGATGTCATAGTTCTGAGTAAATATGACGATCTTGCAGCTTCCTCGGTCAATACAGCAAACCAGGCCGTTTCTATAGTGACTATCGTCTTTACAGTGATATCCGGAGCGAGTGCGGTTCTGATATCACAGTATCTCGGCGCGAAAAAGAGAGAAAATGCGTCAAGGATCGCAGCTGTCTCTATTGCCTTCAATCTGGTGACAGGGATCATCATAAGCTTGCTGCTTGTCATTTTCAGCCGCCCTGTTCTTTCCTTTGTAGGAGCGAAGGGAGCGGTTATGGATTTTGCGTCCCAATATCTTTCAATAGTGGGAGGCTCTCTGTTCTTTCAGGCAGTACTCAGTGCTGCAGCGGTAATAGTCCGAAATCATGGGCTTACAAGAATAACGATGTATGTGTCAGCCGGTATGAATATCCTCAATACCGGTCTGGATGTTGTTTTTGTTCCCGGACTTTTTGGTATGCCTAAAATGGGTGTTATGGGCGTTGCGTTGGCAACTGCAGTCAGTCGTTTCGGCGGAACAGTCGTGATTTTAGCGATCCTTTTCAAAAAAGTTGAACCCCCCTCAGTCTTCAGGCTTCTGAGACCCTTTCCTTTTGGTGATCTGTATGATATCATCAGAATAGGGGTCCCGTCTGCCCTGGAGACTTTTTTATATAATCTTTCCCAGCTGGTGATAACCTCTATGGTATTGAGGTATCTGACTTCAACAGAGCTGATAACAAAAACATATGTGCAGAATATAACTATGTTTTTCTATATCTTTGCGGTTTCTATAGGTCAGGCTTCTCAGATAATGACCGGACATCTGGTGGGAGCCAGAAGGTTTGAAAAGGCATATTACAGAGTATACAGCGCATATCTCTATGCTCTGGGAATATCTATGGCGGTGTGTATGACAGGGGTCATATTCAGGCGGCAGCTTATGGGGATATTTACAGCGGATATGGCTGTGATAGAAATGGGCTCGAATATACTGATGATAAATATTATTCTGGAGCTGGGCAGGACGACTAACCTTGTTATCATTTCATCTCTGAGAGGTGCCGGGGATGTTTACTATCCTACTGCCTGCGCTATCTTTTCAATGTGGGTAATAAGCGTCCTTGGCTCTTATGTACTGGCTCTTGGATTCGGACTGGGTATTTATGGATTGTGGATAGCTATAGCTATGGATGAGTGCGTCCGGGGTGGACTGATGATCTGGCGCTGGAAAAGCGGCAGATGGAAAGCAAAGGCTATAGTAAGAAATAAAGAAAAAAGACAGCTGGAGACAGGTAAGGCTGTATCGTAAAGGAGATAATAATATGAACAGAACAGCAGTTACACACAGAGCCTGCAGTCCGTACTGCTATGCTCTCAATGAAAACGATGTTATAATAACCGTCAGAACAGCTAAGGATGTTGAGAGGGTATATATTATCTGCGAGGATCCCTTTATCCATGAACTGAAAAGACGCCGGGAATGGTTCGGAGAAAAAAGAGAAATGGAACTTTCAATGGAACTGGAGGAGCATTATCTATGGAGTATAAGGATAACGCCCAGGTATAAAAGGCTTAAATATTGCTTTGAGCTGGAATCTGCAGATCAGAAATGCTGCCTTTTTGAAAATCGTATATGCGATATTTCTGAAAAGGACGCTGCGGATAAACAGTATTTCAAATTTCCCTGGCTGAATCCGTCAGATGTTATCTCTCCGCCGGATTGGGTGAAAAATACGGTGTGGTATCAGATTATGCCTGACAGATATAACCGGGGCAGCCGTTTTGAAAAAAATGATAAATTCCGGGATTGGGGAGATCTGACTAATCCCTGCTACAGGGATGTTTACGGCGGCACACTCAGGGGTATTACAGAAAAGCTGGATTATCTCCGGGAACTGGGTATCGGAGGAGTATATATGACGCCTGTATTCCGGTCTCCTTCGGATCATAAATATGACACAATAGATTACAGACAGGTGGATCCGGATTTCGGAACAGAAGAGGATCTGAGAGAACTTATAAACGAGGCTCACTCAAGAGGAATGCGGATAATGCTGGACGCGGTATTCAATCACTGCGGACTGGGCTTTGCACCCTGGCAGGATGTTCTTAAAAACGGAAAGGCTTCACCTTATTATAAATGGTTCTTCATAAACAGTGATGACTTTGCAAAACAAGACTTCTCCACGGAGGACGGCAGGTATTTTTCCTTTTCCTTCTGGTCGGTTATGCCGAAGCTGAATACAAATGAGCCTGAGGTCAGGAAGTATTTTACCGAGCTTGTCTGCCACTGGGCAGGAGATCTGGGCGTGGACGGAATACGCTTTGATGTGGGAGATGAAGTATCCCACACATTCATAAGAGAGCTGCGGCAGAAGGTAAAGGCTGTTAAGCCGGATATATATCTTCTGGGAGAGATCTGGACGGATTCTATTACCTGGCTGGACGGAACAGAATATGATTCCGTAATGAATTATCCTTTTCCGGGAGCAGTCCATGATTTCTGGAATGACAAAAAGCTGGATTCAAGGAATTTTATGTATTCCATCAATTACTGCCGTTCCCTTTATCCCCGTCAGATAACAGAGACCCTGTTTAATTTCCTCGATACCCACGACACCCCAAGAGCAATGGAAAGCTGCGAAAACAGGGATGTTCTGCTCCAGAAGCTGACTGTTCTTATGACTATGCCGGGTACTCCGTGTATGTATTACGGGACAGAGATCGCGCTGAGGGGGAAACATCCACCCTTTAACCGCCAGTGTATGCCCTGGGATAGTCTCGGTACGATTGAAAACAGCTTATTCAGAGAAAAGGTATCCGCTCTTACGGCTCTCAGAAAGGAGCTTTCTGAGCTTTCCGGATACGATATCGTATTTCACCACCATGAGGAAAACAAGCGGCTTATAGATTATTCAAAGGGAAATATCAGAGTGGTAGTGAATGCCGGAGATGAGGATGCAGAGATAGATACTGTAAAAGAAGTGCTTTTCTCAAATCGTATGCAGGACGGCAGGCTGCTGAGATACGGTTCGGCAGTCATAAGGCTCTGAGAACAGCTGTATCATTTCTTATATCATCTGCCTCGCCTGCCTTTGTCTTGTGCGGCGGGGGCAGTCAGAACAGAAAATAAATAAAGGCAGACCGCCGCACCTCGTATGATTTACACTGGTGCGGCGGTCTTATATGGAGATTTATTCGTAAGGGATTCTCATACTGAGCAGTGGTTGTAGGGGGCTGAGCCCCGCAGCCTCTGTAGCATTTCGCTGTCTGCAGTTTCCGGGTAAGTGATAACAGTATTATGAATCCCAGGAAGCATTCGGGTTATCAGTTGCTTGTGACGAAGGCGTTGCCTGTCTTTACGACACTGATGTTAAGGCTGCTGTCAACTGTGAAGCGGACGGGAATGTTGTCCCACTTGCCGTCAGCCCTTTTTGCTTTAAGGGTTGCATTTGTCGTGCCGGGAGCTACTGCTGTTCCGATAAACCTGCAGGTCTTTGTGCTGTAATTGAAATCACAGGTGATCTTTACGTTTACGCTGTCAGCTGAGTAGTTCCAGTCATAGCCGGTCATTGTATATGCGCAGCTTCTGGCTGTGGCTTTTGGTGCCGGCTTTGTCTCATTGTTTGCTTCAGACGTTGCTCTGGTCTCTACGCGGATCACTCGGACTATTGCTGCATTTGCTGAAACTGCTGATATTGCAGCGCCTGTTGAAAGCGCACATACTGCTGCGAGAATTGTAGCCATAACTTTTGTTCTTACTGTCTTTTTCATAATAAAAATCTCCTTTTGTATGCCACCTTTTGCGGTGTTTTTTTGTTTCTCTGTTGTGTCTATATAATATCACTGCACCATCTCACAAACAATATTCAATAATACCTGCATCTGTAGTATAGACTACAAAACATATACATGGTGTAAATTATGCTTCATAGTATAAGTGGATTGTAAATAAAAAAATCCGGTTGTTGCTGCGTTCCTGCGTGTCTGGTTTGTTATAATGAACCGATAGCTTTGTGCAGTGCGTGTGGACACTTTTGTCCCGCGGCAAAAAGATGGTCGGTATCCTCTTTACACAGATCTGACAACCGCGCCACGAAAGTATATGTACGCACGACAGAGCGAGTGCAAACGAGCGATAACGCGAAATAGAGAGCACAGGCACTGTGCAGGCGCTCAGTGACAGTGGAGTGAAATGGTAGAAGTCAGAATAAAACCAGCCGCAAGAAGCAGCCCGTAAGGGCTGCGGCGGCCAGCGTGACGCTGGA
>CAMVQZ010000117.1 GCA_947169745.1 uncultured Clostridia bacterium | reverse complement strand
ATAACATTTGATTAAATCCCCATTCCGCTTCAAGTCCTTCTGCCCCTGCCATCAAAGAAACCTCTTTTGTCTGTTACGGCAAAAGAGGTTTTTTGTTGAATATTCGTGCTAAGCGCCGGGAGACCGAACGGCGCTGAAACCGCGTACAATGCGCGCTCTCGTCCGGCTTGCCTAAAACGCGGGGCTTCCCGTCCGGGATACTGCGTTCATCACTCGTGCATAAGCGCTTCAAGAGCTTCGTCGCTCTTGTCTGAGATATCGTCATGGTTATAGAAGCGGGTCAGAAGAACGCCTATTGCCTTGCCCTCGCAGGTGAAAACGAAATCGTAGTAACCGGGTTCCTGCTCCTCCTCATGGAGATAGAAGCTTCCCCAGCAAGCGGTGGCGGGATCTTCCGCGTCCTCGGGATAGTGAAGGTCGCAGTAGTTTGCAAAGCCGGGCATAAGGTCGGAGAAGGTGCAGGTGTTGTAATACTCCTGATCGTCTCTGTGTTTAAGCACCCATACCCTGAGACCGCTCTTTGCGTCGGTGTCGGGGTAAAACTCGACCCACTCACTCAGCGCGAAAATACAGCGGACGTCTTCAAGGGCGGGTTTTCTGCTGTTGAACTCTGTTGAACCCACCTGATTTCCCGCGATATTTACGCCGCGGAGAACCGACGGATCTCTGTCGTCAAGGCTGATAAGCTCAAGCTTTGCCGTCAGCTTTGCCGCTTCGGGGGCGGTGTCGCCGGACTGACTGCCTTCGGAGCTGTCGCCGGACTGACTGCTTTCCGAGCTTTCGCCGGACTGTGAGTTATCGACCGTTGAGTTTGCGGAAGTGCTGCTGCCCTGACTGCTGCTTTTGTTGCCGGCATTGCCGCAGGCTGTTAAGCCGGTGACCATTAAAAGTGCAAGGGCGACTGTAATTATTTTTTTCATAACGTACCCCCAGAAATATATATTTGCACAGATAATCTACTGCCTTATTTTAGCACATTTTCCGGCACTTTTTCAAGTATTATTTTCAAAGCCTGCCTGTCCGCATTGCTGCGGCGACGCTTGCACGAATCGTCGTTTCCGGCTGTCCGTCGGCGGGGCGTTTCCGGCTGCTTCTTGCGGCTGGCTTACTTTAACTTCCGGCTTTTCAATTCTCTGACAGCGAGCGCCTGCTTTTATAGACATATTGATCAGAAGCCGTAATCACTATCGTCACGTACAAACTTACTATAACAGGAGCGCGGATATCGTATATAAAGCACCTATCTGCGGGGTACCAGAAATCTCATTACGGCGTCCGGTTTATTACCGTCTGTCGTATATATCCTCAGAGTGTCTGTGGAAAACATACCTCTGGTCATAGTCATTTTCCGGATAGCGTAAAAAGGGATATATGTTTTCAGAACGGACAGACGGCGTGTATGGCATATTACAACACAGTTTGCAGAAATTGAAACACAGGCCTTTCTGCAGCCGTAAAACCTCAGCGCTCCCCACCATATTGCCGGTATATATCCCACACACAGAAGCTGCTGCACACAGTCACCATAGGGCATTATGCCCGGCGTGATCCTGCTCACTGCAAACAGAACAGCAAAAACAGCCGCCGGCGGCAGCAGATAAATAACGGCTGCTCCGGGAGCCTGACGAATAATATGCTTTTCCCTGACAGAAAACGAAAGAAGATCCACCATCGGTTCCTCTCCTTCATTCGCTCTTCCTGCCCAGAGAAGCACCCTCCTGTCACGGAAACGACCTTTTCCAGGACTGATATAAAGGCTTGTCAGCCCGGATATCACCGACATCAGCCCACGGCTGAATTCTGCCCGGTGTATTTCCTTTTTTTCGATAAAGGTGACATTTTTAGACACAAGACCATTTCTTATGCAAATATGATCTCCCCTGTTTTCATAGCGGAGACCCCAGTATCTTATCAGTCTGTCTCCGAAGCAAACCACCCATCCTGTCAGAAAAAGAACAGCCGCTGTGCTTATTACGGGAGAGATCACAGCGAGATATTCCATTGCCAGCCTTCCCGGCTGACCCCCGTACAGCTTTCCCGCCTCATAAAGCACAGGGGCAAGAATAAGCAGGCCGGAGGCAAAATCGGAAGAAAAAGCTGATGTCAGAAGAATATCCTTTTTCCTGCAGCTCTTTGCTGTTTTAAGCCTTCCGTAAAGTCCTTCTGCAATCTCCTGTGCCGCCGAAGATGTAATGTATATGGGAGTGAGTATTGTTTTCCCTATATCGTTCCGGCGGAGAAAGGCTGCCCTGACCGCTCCTGTAAGCCTTGCGCCCGGGCTCTGACGAAAAAATACAGCGCTGATATCTCCCACTTCACCCTCGTATCTTCTCCGGAAAAACAACCCGGAACGTACAAATATCCTGCCTCCCTCCAGCCGGTAAATACTGCTCCGACAGGAAGCCACCGAACAGACCACCGCCGCTGCCGCATAAACAGCCGAAAGACTCATTGAGGATATAGTTTCCCAGGTTCTTCCCGGATGATAAAGTATATTCTCTGCCAGAGGGAGAAGCAGAAGAAGAAAGGAAAGCCTGATTTTTTCGCTGAGTGCAAAGGGATGACTTGTATGAAGACTGCTGTCCATTAAATTGCCTCCGTATCTCTTTTGATCTATTATTTGTATTTTTCTCATAAAGTATACAAAGACCCACTGATACCGATATCCGACCAGAAGTATTATGAACCGCCGACTGAGCAGGCAGGAGGGACTTTTCGTAGTTTTGCAGCAGAGTCACGGGGAGTCCGTTGCAAAATTATAGTTTTCTGTTTTCTATTCAAATCAAGGTTAAAGCTCCGGCAGTTTTTTCTCCTGCCGGAGCTTTTCTGAAAACATAAGTTTTAAGACCGTCACTTGCCGAATGCGTCTGCACAGGCTTCAAGCACAGTTGATGCAGTAGGGATCGCTACCCCGGAGCCGGAATTGCCGTGCTCCACGATAACAGAAAATGCGACAGGGCAATCCTCGTCCTTTGAAAAACCCGTCACCCATGCATGAGCGTCATTTCCTCCCTCAGAAACCTCTGCCGTACCTGTTTTAGCACATATATCCAGTCTGTCGGTAAAGGAGCTTTTTCCGTAATAATTTTCAACGGTATAATCCATCATATCCGCTAATTTATCAGCAGCCTCCTTGCTCATCATCCTGTCGCCGTCCGAAGAGCTTTTGTCGGGAGAGGGCACACCCAGGGGCATGGAAATATTCTTTACAACCATCGGCTTTACAGGCACACCGCCGTTTGCAACAGCGCTTGTTCTGAGAGCCATATTCATCGGCGACTCCAGGACAGTATACTGACCAACACCAGACCAGGCAAGCTCGTTCTCACTTGCCTTTGAGACGTCATATCTGCTTTTCACAGTTTCAATTCCGTCAAATTTCCAGCTCCTGTTAAATCCCATTTTCTTTGCCTGGGCTGTCATTTTATCCTTACCCAGATCCACCGCCGTATGTGCAAAATATACATTACAGGATTCCATCAGTGCGTGTTTCAGGTCCACAACACCGCTGACCTCAAAGCAGTTTATTTCCTGACCTCCGATAACATCACTTCCGGTACATTCCATTTCCCGGCTTTCTGCGTCATCGAAATTTTCCAGAGCGCTGGCAGCCGTCACAAGCTTGAAGGTGGATCCCGGCGGATATGCTGCAGAAACCGCCTTATTCAGATAAGCGCCTTCATAGTCCTCATTGGAATCTATATCCTCCGGCTTATCCATCGGGTCATATGTAGGCGTGCTTGCCATACAGAGTATTTCCCCGGTCTTGTAATTAAATACCACAACTGCTCCCCGGTTATCTCCCAGGGCATTATATGCTGCCTTCTGAATCTTACTGTCGATAGTAAGCTTTATATCCTTACCTCTTTTCAGCTCCGAGGGCAGTCCCAGACCAAAAATAAAGTCATATCCCGTTAACTCAGAACGGTAAAGAGTCTGTATTGCTGTTGAAATATTAACACTGTCGTCCCCCACAACATGGAGACAAGCCTTTCTGACATCCTCGTCGTCGTTATAGACCCGGCGTCCGTTTTCGCTTTTTGCCAGTATAACGCCGTTACGGTCTGTTATTGTTCCTGCGCTGCCCAGCTCGGAATTATCGGACAGATGGGCATTCTGAGGCATTGACGCCCACTGGGCACTGTGGATCACAAGATTTACTACAAAATATACAATACCCACAAAAAATCCCAGGGTGATTATCAGAACAGGCAGAGATCTTGAACGTGTCCGCTTCATTAATCACACCTCCTCAGACTTCAACAAATTCCGGCTCTTCTTCTGCCGTCTTTTGCTTTTTTGCCTTGGGCAGCTTATGAGAATACGTCCTCTCATCCGCAGCCCGGATAAATGCCAGAAGTCCCCAGCAGGCAGCAACACTGGAGCCGCCGTAGCTGACAAACGGAAGAGTAACTCCTGTCAGCGGCAGTATATCCGTTATGCCGAAAATATTCAGTGCCGCCTGAAAGACCAGCAGTCCTCCTGCAGAGCAGGCTGCGATAGAATAGAAGGTAGAGCGGCTCCTTGTTGCGACACCTCTTGCATATATCATAAAACCGCCCAGTGTAACAGGGATAAGGAGCGCAATGATAAAGCCTGCCTCTTCACTGACAAGGGCAAAAACCAGATCGTTCTCCGAAGCAAAAAGATACTGCAGGAAGCCCTGGGACAGTCCCACTCCGAAAAGCCCTCCGCTTGCGATATATATCATAGAGCGCACCTGCTGATAACCGCTGTCGTCGGGCATTTCCCAGACGTGTCCCCAGGCGGCAAAGCGCTCTGCTATATACGGTTTCACCGACAGGATCATTATTACCGCAAGTGCTGCCGCAGCAACAGCAAGAACCACCGTCTTGACATCTCCGGAACGCATAAATGCGATCACAAGGAATGTCACAAAGAATATGACTGCTGTGCCGAAATCGCTCATCAATCCCAGAAGCGCCACACTGAGGGCAGAGACTATAACAAATTCTGTAAGGCTCTTCTTTGTCTGGAGAACATCAAGGGTAGACGCTCCCACAAAAATATATGCCACCTTTGCAAATTCCGAGGGCTGAACAGAAAGCGGCCCCAGGCGTATCCAGTTTTTTGCGCCGTTCTGAACCGACCCCAGTACAAGGGTCGCACCCAGAAGCAGCAGCGCCAGCACAGATATAATCAGGTGCCATTTCATTACCCTGTCGGGTATCTCGATAAACCACAGCATAAAGCAGTATAGCATTATCCCCAGGACTACTGCCGCCAGCTGTACTACAGCCTGATTTGTATCCGTATTATGTACCGCCGCCATTATGACACCTGTACCGGAAAGCATCAGTGCCATCGCCTCAAGCTCAAAATTCTTTCTCTTGAATACAGTACAAGACAGGATATAGAACACCCACATCACTACTGTAAAGCCTGCTCCGTACGTCAGAGCACCCATACCTTTCATATTAACACAAGCCTGAGCTGTCAGAAGCCCCATATAGATCGTCAACAGGGTCATTATCAGACCTGAGGAGATTGTCCGGGATTCTTTTTTCCTTTTGGTCTCCGCTGGTTTTTTTGCGCTCCTTCTGAGCACAAGAGTTGTTTCTCCCAGTGTAATCGTATCTCCTACGCCCACAGGACATCTTCCCACAGTTCTTTCTCCGTTGACATATACGCCCATTTTTGAGCCTGTATCAGCTATGAACCAGCCGTCGTTTCTTCGCAGGAGAACAGCATGATCCCTTGATACAGTCGGGTCGCCTATCCTTATATCTGAGCCCCGGCTCCTGCCGATGGAATTTTCCCAATACAGCACAGGATATGCCAGCCTTTCCTGATCGTTTTCCAGAACAATAAGAGCGTGCTCCTCCCTCCTTCCGCCTTTCAGAGAATAGAATCCCAGGCAGACTATCAGCAATGCCACAGCCGGCGATATCAGCCGGAGAACAAATGATATCATTTCAAGCATAGTATCCATTTTTTCACCCTTTCCTTCCAGAAACTGTTTTCATTATAATATTACTCCATCCCCATATTGTCAAGTGCACCAGCGTGTGCGTGCTCGCACTGAGCGATTCGCGTTATCGCTCATTTCATTCGCTCGGTCGTGTGTACATATACTTTCGTGGCGCGGCATCCGGCGCTCACCGCCTCAGACAATGCTCCCACCCCTCGCCGCCGCAGTCCTTACGGGCTGCTATACGCGGCTGGTTTTTACTAAC
>CAMVQZ010000116.1 GCA_947169745.1 uncultured Clostridia bacterium | reverse complement strand
GTTCGGTGCGTGCTCGCACTGAGCGTGTTCGCGTTATCGCTCGCTACTCTCGCTCGGTAGTGCATACATATACTCTCGTGGCGCGGTTGTCAGATCTGTGTAAAGAGGATACCGACTATCTTTTTGCCGCGGGACAAAAGTGTCCACACGCACGACAGAGCGAATGGAATGAGCGAACCCCGCGAATCGGGTCCAGCGTCACGCTGGCCGCCGCACCCCTTACGGGCTGCTATATGCGGCTGACTTTTTCAGACTTCCGGTATTCCACTCCCTCTGAAATTGGCGCCTGCTTTTATATACAAATTAATCAGAAGCCGTTAAAACTGTGTTTTCGCATAAGCTTACTTTAAAAGCAGCGAAGCGAAACCACAATTATTCATTTTTATTAATCCTTTATTATCTATTCTTCATTATCCGGCATAATACTCGCAGACTGAAATATTGTTTCACTCTTGTCCGGAGGAAAAAAAATCGTGAAACCATAGTTTTACGGTTTCACGAATATTATCAAGGCTTATAAACAAACGGCAAATACTTCCATACCAGAATCTTATTTCTCAGATCAGAGGATGTATAGGAAGAAAAATTAAGATAACCGTCATAGCCTTTTGATTTTATTATATTTTTAATCGAGGTTTTATTGAATCCCTCATCGATAAGCTTATCTATGCAGCTCATCATTATTGCAGGAAGCTTTTCATAGCGGAAAGCATCATTTAAAACTCCGTCGTCCTTATGAAGATCCTTAGCGGTGCTGCTCACTCTTACCATTGCATCAAGTCGGTCGAAGCAATTATTTGTCGCAGGAGAAGAAGAACCTCCGTCCTCGGAAAGCTTCTCTCTCTCCAACCGAACATCTGCATAACCTATAGCAGGATTGCAGAGCAATACAGAGTAAATAAAGGCCTCAGCATAACCAAGGGTGCAATCCTCATCAAAACGAAGCTTGTTTTTCATCAGAAAATCCCGCCTGAGCATAACTGCCGTGAAATCAATATTCACAGAGCTTTTTATCAGGCGCACTACAATATCTGTGCCCAGTATCCCCTCCGGAATCACAGGCTCTCCGTCATCAGCTGAAGGCGGCTGAGCAAAAATGAATTCTGCGCCTTTCTTCTCTGCGGCATAAAAATAATCATTAAAATAGTCTTTGTAAAACCGGGAAGGAAAAACAAAGGTCACATATCTGCCGTTAGCCTTATAAAGACCAGTATTAAGAGCCGCACTTACGTTTGTTCCGCCGCTCTGTATAACACATCCGTTCAGGTCCCTCTCCTTGACAAGCTCAAGAAAATCAACAACTCCGCCGTCAGTGGAATTCATATCTGTAATGATATACTCCAGAACGATATCTCTGGTCTGGTCGGACAGTCTCTTTATTATTTCAGCGATTTCAGCTTTATTATTCTTTGACGGTATTATAACCGAAATATCTATACTTGCCATAATAATACAGCTCCATATAATAGTTGATTCAGATCACACAAAATGTATTAAAAGATCACGGCGTATTATTGTTAAAACAAAAAACAACTGAAACTATGCTAATAGGATATTTATTCAGTATTTATGTGATGATCTGTATTCATTATAACACACCAAAGACTTCATTCGTGAAAAATCGCTGTAGAATTTTTATATAAATTTCAAGATAATTTTAGTCAGAGTGCATAAATCATCCTATTTCTTTTACAATAACGTCTACTGTTTCCTGTGCAAGTTCTTCGATCTCAGACAGATCAAGACCTTCTATCATTACCCTGAGGAGAGGCTCTGTTCCTGAGGGACGAACCAGGATCCTGCCGTTATCACCAAGTGTTTCTTCCACGCTTCTGACCTTTTCAGCAATAGCCTTGTTTTCCGGATATTGCTTTTTGCCCTCCGGCGAAACTCTGACATTCATCAGAACCTGGGGATAATGAGTCATTATCTTTGCAAGCTCAGAAAGCTTTTCTTTTCTTCTGTTTGCTGTACTGAGGAGCTGAGCAGCTGTAAGCTGACCGTCTCCGGTTGTGGAATAATCCAGGAATATCACATGTCCGGACTGCTCGCCGCCGAAATTATATCCGTTTTCAAGCATTGACTCCAGAACATATCTGTCCCCCACGCTGGTAGCGACAAAATTCAGATCGTTATCTGCGCAGAAACGCTGAAATCCCAGATTTGACATAACAGTACCCACTGCTGTCTTTTTCTTGAGAAGATCCCTTGATGAAAGGTCAAGAGCGCAGATAGCCATTATACAGTCTCCGTCAAGCAGCTCGCCGTTTTCATCTACAGCAAGGCATCTGTCTGCATCGCCGTCAAATGCAACTCCGCCGTCCAGGTCATGTTCCCTGACATATTTCTGGAGGTTCTCCATATGAGTTGAACCACAGTTCTCATTGATATTGATACCGTCCGGTTCATATGAGAGCATATGACATTTTGCGCCAAGCTTTGAAAAGAGCTCCTGAGCTGTTCTGCTGGCTGAACCATTGGAGCAGTCTATTGCTATCTCCATACCGTCAAGAGGGAATGAAACAGTTTCTGCCACATGATCGATATAATCCTGTACTGCGTTTTCTGCTTTCCTGACCCTTCCCAGTCCGCTGCCTGTGGGAACAGGCAATTCCTCTAAACCGTCGAGAATTATTGCCTCGATACGTTCTTCCATTTTATCGGGAAGCTTATAGCCTGTTCCCGCAAATATCTTTATGCCGTTGAATTCAAAAGGATTATGGGAAGCCGAGATCATAAATCCGGCATCTGCTCCATATTTCCTCACAAGGTATGCAACTGCCGGAGTAGGCACTGCGCCAAGGAGGATAACATCAGCTCCGAATGAACAAAGCCCTGCCACAAGCGCACCCTCCAGCATATCCGAGGAAAGTCTTGTATCCTTACCGATGAGAATAGTTGAATGCTCCTTCTCTGCATTTTCGGTCAGCACCATTGCTGCGGCACGTCCTATACTGACTGCAAGCTCCGCTGTCAGTTCGGTATTGGCAACGCCCCTGGCGCCGTCTGTTCCAAATAATCTGCCCATAGTGATTCTCCTTTTCTTTTTAATAATATGATCTTTTCTCTGAATGGATACCATTCTGAGAGTACATCCGACCGGAATTTCTCCCTGACCGGAAATATATATTATCTGACAGAAGCTGATCTGCGATCAGGTCAGAGAGTTTTCTGATTTGTATCCGCATCATATCTGACGGAGCACAGAAGCGCTGTTCCGCTGGCATTATCCGAAGAATATTCCGGAGAAGCAAAATATGACACAAACCGATTCTGTAGTTTTTCTCTTATTATTTTATCGGACATTACACCTCCGGCAAATACCACAGGCATTTGTCCCCTGGTCTCAAGGAGCCTTGCGCACATCTGTTCTATTGCAGCCTCTACATATCCAAGGCAGAGGGCTGCTATATATTCAGGTTTTTTGTTTTCCTTCAATGCCTTTTCACAGATATTCTGAACACCTGAAAGGCAGCAGTCTGAACCCTTTAGTGTTGGTCTGGGAGAGATTTTTTCTTTATTTTTCAGAGCAAGTCTTTCCAGCTGCATACCGCACGGGAAATCCAGCCCCAGCATTACACCCACTCTGTCTATGAGCTGTCCTGCATTCAGGTCAAGGGTCTTTGCAGCGATCCTGATGCGGAAAACATTCTCCGGATCCGGTTCTACCTCTACAGCCTCTGTTGTACCGCCGGAAACGTGAAAGGCAAGAAAGCTCTTTCCTATCAGGTCAGTTTTTTGGGAGGAGTACAGAGCTGCCGCAATATGACCATTCTGATGAGAAAACGTATAGAGGGGTATATTTTCTACCAGTGAAATACTTCTGGCAACAGAATGACCTACAGTAAAGCAGGGCATATATGAGCCCTCAATATCTCTGGGTCGTGAAGAAACACCTACCGCAGCAAGACTTCCGTTAAAACCGGAAAAAAGCTCCTCCATTATTTCCGGAAGCTGTCTTACGTGGTGAAAAACAGCATCGCTCTGACGGAGACCGCATTCACCCTTTCTGACAGGGAGAAGCTTTTTCTTCATTATCATTTTACCGCTGTCGCTGTCATAAACAGACGCAGAGGTAGTATAATTACTTGTATCTATACCTAAAAAATATGGCATCTTCAGTCACCGCTGCTTTTTATCTGCTTTGCAACAGAGCCAAGAACACCGTTTACAAAGGAACCGTCCGCTGAAGTCGCAAATTCCTTTGCAAGCTCTATCGCCTCGTTTATCGATACACTGACAGGAACCTCTTCAACATAAAGCATTTCATAAACTGCAATACGCATTATCGCAAGAGCTACCTTCGAGATACGATTCATCTTCCAGCTACGGAGATTGTTTTCTATGTATTTATCCAGCTCCTCTGTCTTTTCGCTGACACCTGTGGCAATAAGCTTTGTGTAACTGCCGACTTCAGCGTCTCTTGCATCCCTTGCATCCTCGATTATCGTTTTTATATCATCCTTGCGGAATATCTGCTCAAACAAAAGATAAAACGCTTCCTTGCGTTCTTCATGGCGCATCTGCTTTTTTGTTTCCTTTTCACTCATAGAAATTTTCCTTTCAGTATAATACTGCCGGTAAGCCTGCGCTGAGACATAAGCTTACCGGAAATCTGTTACGCTAAAATTATCTTATGGAATACCTTCTTGCCTTTTTTAACAACTATGAAGCCGTCACTGAATGAATCAGCGCTTATCTCCGCCTTTACATCTGTGATCTTTTCATCATTTACGGATATGCCGCCCTGCTGGATAAGTCTCCTTGCCTCAGCCTTTGAGGGTACCAGCTTTACAAGGTAGAGAAGATCTATAAGTCCTATTTTTCCCTCTGTGAGATCTCCGGAGGTTATCTCTGTGGATGGCATATTATCTGTATCAGATTTTGATGAAAACAGTGCTCTTGCTCCTTCAAGGGCTTTCTGGGCTTCTTCCTCGCCATGTACCAGCTTTGTAAGCTCAAATGCAAGAATCTCCTTGGCTTTATTCAGCTCGCTGCCTTCATATTTCTCCATTTCTTCGATTTCCTCGATGGGAACAAATGTAAGCATTTTAAGACATTTGATGACATCTGTGTCTGCAACATTTCTCCAGTACTGGAAAAATTCAAAAGGAGTGGTCTTTTCGGCGTCAAGCCACACTGCGCCCTTCTCTGTCTTTCCCATTTTCTTTCCCTCGGAATTGAGAAGAAGGTTGATCGTCATCGCGTTTGCGTCTTTTCCCAGCTTCCTCCTGATAAGCTCTGTGCCTCCCAGCATATTGCTCCACTGGTCGTCGCCGCCGAACTGAAGGTTACAGCCGTATCTCTTGAAGAGAGAGTAGAAATCATAGCTCTGCATTATCATATAATTGAATTCCAGGAAGCTGAGGCCTCTTTCCATTCTCTGCTTATAACATTCTGCCGCAAGCATCCTGTTAACGCTGAAGCAGGCTCCTACTTCTCTGAGAAGCTCTATATAATTAAGATCCAGCAGCCAGTCAGCATTATTAACCAGCAAAGCCTTATCGTCAGAAAAGTCTATAAATCTGCTCATCTGCTTTTTGAAGCACTCACAGTTATGCTCAATATCTTCCTTGGTAAGCATCTTCCTCATATCGGTCTTTCCTGAAGGGTCTCCGATATAGCCTGTGCCTCCTCCTAAAAGAGCTATGGGCTTATTTCCTGCCATCTGGAGTCTTTTCATAAGGCTGAGCGCCATAAAATGACCTACGTGAAGGCTGTCTGCTGTGGGGTCAAACCCGATATAAAATACTGCCTTTCCTGAATTGACCAGATCTCTTATCTGCTCCTCGTTTGTGGTCTGTGCTATCAGACCTCTTCTCTGAAGTTCTTCATAAACTCCCATTTTGATCGTCCTTTCCTGATTTCCGGGGACATATACAAAAAATGCCCCCTGCTATTTTACAGAGGGCGATAAATACCGCGGTACCACCTCAATTTACTGCTGTCTCACAACAGCAGCCTCACGGGTACATATAATACCCCTGCGATTTAACGCTCGCACACGGACAAGGCTACTGCTGTTTCACCCGTCAGCTCAAGGATGTATTTCTGCTGTCTGCGTCGGATATTTACACCTGCCATATCCTCTCTTCGCCCGCTTCTTTCCGCATACTTCTTCCCTTCATTGCTATTACATTTAAGTATACACTCCCCATCCCCATTTGTCAAGTTTAACCCACCAGCGTGCGTGCTCGCATTGAGCGTGTTCGCGTTATCGCTCGTTTGCACTCGCTCTGTTATGCGTACCAACAC
>CAMVQZ010000115.1 GCA_947169745.1 uncultured Clostridia bacterium | reverse complement strand
CATAGAAATTCCTGCTGTCCAGCTTATCGGTGACAATCCGGAGTAGCTCGCCGAACCTCTGATAATGCACGATCTCTCTTTCTCTGAGGAAACGAATGGGATCGATAACATCGGGGTCGTCGCAGAAGCGCAGGATGTTGTCATAGGTCACGCGAGCCTTCTGCTCGGCTGCAAGATCCTCGTGGAGATCCGTGATGGGCTCTCCCTTGACCTGAAGGGCGGCGGCGTTAAAGGGTACTCCGGAGGCTGCAGCAGGATATATTCCGGAGGTGTGATCCACGAAATAAGCGTCAAGACCGGCTGCCTTGATATCCTCTATATCCATATTTTTAGTAAGCTGGTATACGATGGTTCCCACCATTTCCAGATGTCCCAGTTCTTCCGTGCCGATATCCGTCAGAGCTGCCCTGGCCTCAGGATAGGGAATGGTGTACCTCTGACTCAGATACCGGAGTGAAGCGCTTAATTCGCCGTCGGGTCCGCCACATTGCAAAAAGATATAATTTACACATAAAAAAATATATCAATATCACAGCGTGAACGATAGAAAACAATCCTCTCAACAAATGATTTTAAAAGGGAGTTTTTGAAGTCCTCCGGGACGGCAGGGGTTTTCAGGGACGGGAGTACTGCCGCGATCCTGTCTGTCAGCTTTTTGCGATCAGCCAAATCGTCACGCGGGGGGACAGTCAGCTTTGCGCTCAGCTCATCAATTCTTTTTTGAATTGCCAGTTTGCTCTCTTTGTATTCTTCGAGGGTGTATACCTCATTTTCATATGCATTTTTTATTCTCCTGATTTTTTTTCGTTCTCTTTCTATCAGGGCAGGAATGTTTTCATCGTTTTGTTTTATTCTGTGATTAATTGTTATTTTTGTATTGTTGCCTGATAGGATATCTTCAAGGGCTGTTATAACCATTGTGTTAATTTTTTTCAGGCTTATACTGTGAGATGTCTTGCACCTGCCGTGAGTGTATGAGTAGCACTGCAGGGATGTGTGATTGACAGCCATACAAAGCGTCGCTCCGCAGGCACTGCAGCGGCAAAGACCCTGCAGCATAAAGGGTACAGCGGCAGGCGCTGTGCGCATATACTTTGTGGTGCGCTCTGAGGCGAGTTTTTTCTGTACCTTATCCCATACTTCCTTGTCTATGATCGGCTCGTGTATGCCGTCGATGGTGTTTTTCTCCGGGTCGTCAATGTTATGATAATTGGTTTTGCCGCGACTGTTCCAACGGATTTTTCCGATGTAGACTGGATTTGTCAGGATATATCTGACGGTGCGGTTCTCAAACAGATTCCCCCTGCGCGTGCGCAGCCCGGCATCATTCAGGCACCGGGCGATCCGGATCATAGGATTGCCGTCAAGATAATCACTATATATTTTTCTGACCACCGGCATAGTATCAGGATCCGGAATATACCTGCCGTCCTCAATGAGATATCCGTATGACGGTATACTCACAGCCTGGCCTCTGCCTGCCTTCTCGTTCATGCCGCGTTTTACTTCCTCAGCCAGATTAATACTGTAGTATTCGTCCATAGCCTCTATCATAGCCTCAATTATGACAGACATCTTGTCGTCACCGATGCTTTCACTGATCGAGATAACATCAATTCCGCATTGCTTCCGGAGCATTGACTTATAGACTATGCTGTCCTCCCGGTTGCGGGCAAAACGGGAAAATTTCCACAGGAGTATGGCGTCGAATGGCCTGGGCTTCTGCTTTGCTGTGCCTATCATCCGGTTGAAGGCTGTGCGCTTTGCCGTATGCCGTCCTGATATGCCCTCATCCATAAAGATGTATTCTTCCGGAAGGATGTAGCCGTTGCGCTTTGCATACTCCCTGATCTTCTCCAGCTGGGAGGCAGGGGAGTACTCTATCTGATCATCCGTTGACACACGGATATATGCGGCGGCTGTTTTCATAAAATCAGCTCCTTTCTTGATTTATTCTTGGAGCTATGATATAATAACCTTGCTACGGGTTATGTACTAACATAGCTTTTCCCCTGTCGGTGTTACCAGCGCCGGCGGGGCTTTTTTTTATTCCATCATAGCATCTAAATGCCTTTTGTAACGCTTCGGAATCTGTATATCACACAGATAGCCAAAATCTGAAAGAAATTCAGAAATGGCGCTGATGCCGTCTTTGTAAAATTGCCTGATGCGCTTGTCCTTGTAGGGGATATTCTTGTAATCCGGAGGGCATACAAAGGTCCAGTCAGCACCGTCTCTGTCAAAGATAATGCGGTAATACTTGTCTATGTCACGGGCAGGCTGACCTGCTTTCATAAGAAGTATATGATGCTCCACACCGTCATCCAGATGACATACATAAGCCCTTGAGCCGTCAAAGGAGATAACAGCCATCAGGGGTTCATTCTTCCTTACAGCCTCCTCCACGCTTGAATAATCGTTATATCTGATTATTTCCATTATAGCTTCACCTCTTACTTCCATAGTCTATCAACATCATATAATACTTATCACATTCCGGAGTTTCCATATCAGGAGGCTCCGGATTTTTCCTTTGCTGTCTCTTCGGCTTTGAGCTGTCGGTCAAGCTCTGCGTGGAGCTGCTGTGTCGTCCAACCGTTGTAGAGATATTCTTTGTTGCCGCTTACAGCGGCTTCCGACAGTTTGAGCATGGTGTCAATAAATATCTGCTTTGCCGTTTCCGGGAGCTTTTCATAGGTTTCAATAAACTTGTCGCTGTCCACTGCTTTGACATCAATGTTCAATCCTGCAAGCGGATTCACAGCCGGCTCACGTCCTAAAAGGTAGTCGGTGGTTACGCCATAGAAGTCGGCGATTCTGCATAACATTTCATATTTTGGCTCGCTTACACCCTGCTCATAAGTCTGCCAAGCTCTCAAGGTTACGCCGAAAGCATCAGCACAATCTTTTTGTGTCATTCCCTTATGTTCTCGGATAGCTTTGATATTGTTTTTCATTAGATATACACCTCCTATTTTTATTATAGTAACATAAAAAATGTTACTCGTCAATATAGATATATTCAACATTTAAGAAAACATACATTAATTATGCATCATATACAAAAACAGTATCAAGATTTTTACATATAGCTAACATAAAATATGGTATAAACCTATTGACTACTAACACGATTTATGTTATTATTATATCAATGAAACACGGGGGGTGAGAAAATGAAGGATAAAATAAAAAAGCTTACCGAGCTGGTTGGACAACTCAGTAAGCTGGTGCTAAAGATAGTAGAGCTTTTAGGCTACATTACTTTAGCTGAGATGGCGATAAAAACCATCATTCAAATATGGTTCAACCTATAAAGAACCTATAAACCGAGTACTGAGGGGTAAGCCCCTCAGGAAAGGGTTTATATAAATACTAACATTAAAAAGGAGGTATGTCAAGTGGCAAAAGATATTTTAAAGCTGACTTTTGAGATCGTCAAACTTGCGGGGCTTTGCGGTGCTGCTGTAGCTCTGATATGGTTTATCATAGCTGCCGCAGGCACATTCTGAAAAAAGTTTGCAAAGAAATTTGCAAAAAAGTATTGACAATATCTTCCCGGGTATGCTGCCCGGTGCTTGCACCGGGTATGCTACACTTCTTATGGGGGGTGAGAAAAATGTCGGAACGTTGGAACATAACGGCAAAAAAGAAGCTTATTGAAAACGGCATGAGCCTGAAAGAGCTTGCAAGAGCAACAGACATTAATTATTCGGTGGTCAGTTCCGTCCTGAGCGGTAAGGTTATACGAAAAACAGTGAAAGAGAAAATTTGTGATTTTCTCGGAATAAAGGGGGTCTAAAACATGAGCGAAAAAAATATCAGAGAACCGAAAAACAGTACAAGTACTGCTAATGCAAACGAGCTTTACAACAGCCTTTCGGAGAGTAACAAAGCTCTGATTCTTGCAATGCTTAACATGATGGTCGCACTCTTTGAGGGTGTGCGTCAGGCGCAGGACAGCAAGAAAACAGCTTGACAGTATGAGGTGAAAACATGAGCAGTGAGTTAACAATCTTTGAGAACGCTGAGTTCGGCAGCATCCGGACGGTGGAAATTGACAGTACACCATATTTTGTGGGCAAAGACGTAGCTGAGGTGCTGGGGTATAGTAATCCTCAAAAAGCTATCCGTGACCATGTTGATGATGAAGATAAAGGGGTGAACGAAATGGACACCCCCGGCGGAAAGCAAAATATTGCTGTAATCAACGAAAGCGGACTGTACAGCCTGATACTTTCCAGTAAGCTCCCGAAAGCGAAAGAGTTCAAGCACTGGGTGACAAGCGAGGTGCTTCCCACCATCCGCAGACACGGTATGTATGCAACGGAAGAATTACTTGCAA
This sequence comes from uncultured Clostridia bacterium, assembly GCA_947169745.1. Classification (GTDB taxonomy): domain Bacteria; phylum Bacillota; class Clostridia; order Oscillospirales; family Acutalibacteraceae; genus UBA1213. The sequence goes on along the minus strand of CAMVQZ010000115.1, from coordinate 1,994 downwards.
ATCCCGACTTTGCTATCAAGGTGTTTAACGAGCTTAAAGCCGAGCGGGAAAAACGTCAGGCTCTTGAAACAGAGGTCAAGGTAAAAGAACACCAGATCGAGCAAGACAAACCGAAAGTTGTGTTTGCCGATGCGGTGTCCACTGCAAAGACTTCAATCCTGATCGGCGACCTGGCGAAGCTCATCAAGCAGAACGGTGTTGACATGGGACAAAAAAGGCTTTTTGAATGGATGAGGACAAACGGCTATCTGATCAAGTCCGGCAGTTCAAAGAATATGCCAATACAGCGCTATATGGAGCAGGGATTGTTTGAGGTAAAGGAATCAGTTGTGGCAAACCCGGACGGCTCTTCCAGAGTGACCAGAACCACGAAGGTAACGGGTAAGGGACAGCAGTATTTTATAAACTTTTTCCTGACAAAGACAACAGTGTAACTGATCATGCATAAAAATAAACGAAAGGAGCTGAGCATATGCCAAGATATTTTGCGGTAGATACCGAAAACAACAACGAAGTCCTCTATGTCGGAGCCAAGGATAAGGATACCGGAGAGTGGACGGAGTGCAATGAAGAGCTGCTGCAGAGGGTCAGAGAGTCAGCACATGAAAGAGTGAGCAGAAGAATAAATGAACTGCTGAGCAACGACCCGACAGTACCGGTTGTTCTTATTGACGAAGAAGCTCAGATGCGACCCGCATGACAAACAGGAAGCATAAAAACAGACTGCAAGCCCTGATGCTTGCAATATGGCTGATAATAGAGAGGAGAACAAAAAATGAGAAACAAAATTAAGATCAGAACCAACAGAGTGACTTACAAATCACCTCTGGAGACAAAGGCAGACATTGAAAAGGCTATCAAGTTTTTGCAGGCGGAGCTGGCCGAGCAGTATATTACGGAACAGCAGCGCAAGAAGAAACCAGGTAAGATCGCCGAGGATATAAACAGCGGCTTTGAGGCTTCAAGAGCAAAGGGAGGTGCGGTATGACGGTGCTGGGTTACTTCATCATGTTCGTTACCGGGGCTGTATTCGGCTTTGCTGTGTGCGCTCTGGTAGGGGGGGATGATAGATGAAGGCACGATACACCCCACCCATAAACAGCGAGGTCAGGCGCATTACAAAGCTTGTGCAGACGGAAGTCGAGGAGGCGGCAAAAAGAGAGCAGGACAGGGCGATATCACGGGTCGTCAAGATTACCTGTCTGGTGCTGCATCAGGACTTCGGCTTCGGTCTGGGGCGGCTGGAGAGATTCCTTCAATCGGTTTTCGATGGAAGCAACGACACGGTGAGCAAGCCGGAGGAATGGTACCGGATAGACGAACGCCTGAGGGAGATCGGACTGGAATTTGACCCGGAGGATCTTGACGAGCGCGAGCGCCACAGCCGGGATGTCTATCACGATCAGGGAAGAAAATTCAGGGAGTACTAAGGGGGACAAAAAAATGAACAGTATAAAAGAAAAATCCGCTGTCGGGATAGCAGTCCCGGCAACGGAAAAGGATATAAAAAATCTTCCTGAGAATATTATATCCTCAAGCAAGGAAAAAATCAAGGGTCAAAAAACAATCAAAGCCGTGATCCAGCGACCGGGAGAAATCTCAGAGATTGTGGAAACGGAAAACACAGTCGAAGCGCTGAACGAGCTTGTCGGCGGAATGTCAACAGCGGTAACGATACCGGATAACAGCCTGACGCTTATCATGAACATGAACAGCAGTCGCAGAGGCAAACCGAATTTAAAGACCCTCTGGGGCAGGATCTACGGTACAGTGGTCGTCACAAAAATGGAAGGACGTGACTTCATCAGCCTGACCCCTGAGCAGGTACAGAGCGCCAGAGGCTGGCTGCTGAGACATACATATGAGGAGGATATAAAATGACAGTCTACGATTTTAACGATATCAAGCAAAGTGCGCTTGACTATATAGCAAAGCTCGTGCTTGAGAGCGGCGACCCAAATGAAATAGGTCTGGCTGCTACATATATCACGGAT
>CAMVQZ010000114.1 GCA_947169745.1 uncultured Clostridia bacterium | reverse complement strand
CGCCGGGAGGGACTCGAACCCCCGACCTACTGGTTCGTAGCCAGTCACTCTATCCAGCTGAGCTACCGGCGCACACTGTCCTTTCGGACTGCCATAATATAATAACATATAATTCCGTAAAATGCAAGTATAAATTATGCTTTTTTAATTTTATGATTATATTAATAATTTGTCTATATACTTGTAGGTGTTATTTGTTATAATAGAATGGAATCCGGTAATGCCGGTATTCGACAGAGAACTATTAATTCCGCAAAAAAACTGTTTTGAAGCTTATTGTCGGAAAATCAGTATAAGATCCCGGAAAAGGAGATGTAACTATGAATATTTTTCACCTGCTTAAGCCTAAGGCTACGGTGGCATATATTAAAAAGAATAATACAATAAGACAGGGTATTGAAAAAATGAAGGCTTATGGCTATTCTGAAATACCGGTCATAGATGATAACGGAGAATATATCGGAACAGTCAGCGATGGTGATTTTCTTTGGTTTATTCTTGAAAACAGAGGACATGAACGCTCTGTTGCGGAAAGTAACCATGTTATCAATATAGTAAATGAGGAAAGAAATTTTCCGGTCAGGGTGGACACAACAATGAAGGAACTGCTTCTGAGGGTTATGGATCAGAATTTTGTGCCGGTGACGGATGACAGGAATATATTTATAGGTATAGTTACCCGCAGAGATGTGATCAAATATTATTATGATAAATATAACACCGATAAAACAGGAAATACTTCCGCAGAACAGATATGAGATATACGGCATATATTACAAAAGTTTTATACTTGTGACATACAGGTTGTTTGACAAAGAGCCTGAGATACATTATAATCATATCTGGAAAATTGTGTGAAAAGAGAAATGGTATGGATATGATTTTTGATACTCATGCTCATTATGATGACAAGGCCTTTGATGAGGACAGGGATGAGCTTATGGAAAAGGTTTTTTCCGGGGGCGTCTGCGCTGTCGTGAATCAGGGGACAACAGTGGAAACATCCCGGTTTTCCGTTGGATTGTCAAAAAAATACAGGGGAGTATATGCCGCTGTCGGGCTTCATCCTGAATGCCTTGATGAAAACAGTGTAAAGGATATCGCTGCTATAAGGGAGCTTGCATCCTGCCCGAAGGTGGTGGCTATCGGAGAAATAGGTCTTGACTATTATTATGATGTTCCGAGGGAACTGCAGAGGGAAATGTTTATCCGTCAGCTTGAACTGGCTGAGGAACTGGGGCTTCCCGTAACTATTCATGACAGAGAAGCACACGGCGATACTCTTGATATTCTCAGAAAATACCACCCGAAGGGGATACTTCACTGCTTTTCCGGAAGTGTGGAAATGGCAAGGGAAGTGACGGGACTTGGTATGTATATTGGTATCGGCGGAGTTGTCACATTTAAAAACGCAAGAAAGACAGTGGATGTTGTCAGAGAGCTTCCTCTGGAGAGGATAGTCCTGGAAACAGACTGCCCCTATCTTGCTCCCGTTCCATTCAGAGGGAAAAGAAATGATTCTACATATATAAGGTATGCTGCACAGCGTATTGCTGAAATAAAAAATACTGATATACAGACTGTTCTTGAAGTAACAAGGAATAACGCACAGACTGTATATAATGTTAAAGAGGTGGAAATATGAAAGCGTTGGTTACCGGTGCAAGCTCCGGTATCGGAAGAGATATAGCAAGAGCACTTGTCTGCAGGGGTTGGGATGTGATTCTTGTGGCAAGAAGAGCAGACAGACTTATGGAATTGAAAAAAGAACTGGGAAAGCACGCCAGATGCGTCAGATGTGATGTTTCTCATATGGATGAATGTATGAAGCTCCATGAGGTGCTGCAGAATGAAGATATAGAAATGGTGGTCAATTGCGCAGGCTTCGGTCTCTGCGGATTTTTCACCGAGACGTCCCTTGAAAAGGAAATGGATATGATAGACACCAATATAAAGGCTGTCCATGTCCTCACAAAACTGTTTCTTCAGGACTTTATGCTGAAAAACAAGGGATATATTCTTAATGTTGCTTCAATTGCTGGTTTCTTTTCCGGACCAATGATGGCAACTTATTATGCTACAAAAAGCTATGTGGTGTCTATGACAGGCGCTATTTATGAAGAACTCCGGAGAAGAGGCAGTAATGTGAAAATCAGCGCATTCTGTCCCGGTCCCGTTGATACGGAATTCAATAAGGTGGCTCATGTAAGATTTGCGTCAGCTCCTATCGACAGTAAAACGGCTGCAACTCAGGCAATAGACGGGGTGATGCAGGGTAAGCTATATGTTATCCCGACAGTGAAAATGAAATGCCTTAAATTTGTTAAAAGACTTCTGCCGGATAAAACAATAACTCATTTTTGTTATAAATTTCAAAAAAGGAAAAGATAATAATGCTTAAAATAGAACGAGTGGAGGTTATGAATCTCCATAATGCTATAAGGGGAGCAAGAAACCCTATGAACAGCTGGGCGAGATCCGACAGCTTCTATGATGAACATGGAAATTTTGTGCTGGGAGATAATGATCTTTCACTTGCGGTGCGCCTGAGAAAAGCCGGCAGCGACCACAGAAAATATCTCAGACAAGTCTTTGTGACTATGGATATCACTGCGCCTCTTTACTGGTGGAAGGAATATGATACATATAAAGTGGGTACTGTGGCTAATTCTACAAGTACAATGCATAAGATTACTTCACAGCCCTTTGATATGTCTCAGTTCAGCTGTGACAGGATGGATGAGGAAACAAAAAAACATATGCAGGCAGTGATAGATTATCTGGAAGTGCTCAGAGGAAGATTCCTGGAAACAAAGGATAAGCAGTATTGGTATGATATAATCCAGTTTCTGCCTTCAAGCTTTGAACAGATGAGAACCTGTACTATGAATTATGAAAATCTCATAAGCATCTATCATTCACGGAAAAGTCACAAGCTGGATGAGTGGCACGTTTTCTGCGATGAGGTCAGAAAGCTTCCCTATGCAAGGGAGCTTATCGTTTGCGAGGAAGAGTAACTTTTCTATATGACAGCGGAGCTTTTCCGCTGTTTGTTTTTTTACTCAATAATATTACAAGTTTGTAACTAAAAACGAATAAATCAATATATTGTGTCGAAATAACGGTTATGGGCATTATTATACAAAATATAGTTTGAAATAAACAGGCTGAAACTCTGATACAAAATGTAAAACGGGCATTTGATGGGGGTTTCTGGCTTTGGAGGGGTAAAAGGAATTGTTACAAAAGGGTCTTATAATTGTATAATACTTGCAAAAAAATGTAATATTTATACCGTTTCCTTTGGCGGCCGGCGTTGGGGGAAATAGTCGAAAAACAGGATAAAAAGCGGAGTTTCAGAGAAATACGCGGGTGAATAAATGACTGACAGGTTAGTAACAAAATTGTTATCGGCGATTTCTGCGAAATGCACATAAATTTCAAAGTTATATTTCCTTAAAAGAAACAAACCCCAATATATGACTGTATGCGAGTTGCAGTTTTCGGCATTATAGACAAAATTACCCCTGTCATTTGTTTGACAATCACGATTTTACGTCATATAATAGCCATAACAACCAAAAACACGCCTGGTCTCTTTGTGACCTGTGCGGGATTTAAGGAGATTACAATATGAGCAGTCATAAGCAGAAGAAGCATTCGATGCTTAAAAAGGCAGTATCTATTGCTGTAATGGGCAGTATTTGTCTTACAGCAGCAGTTTCTGTGGCAGCATTTACTCAGACAGTAAAGGTAACAGACGGCAAAGAAAATGTAACAGATGATGAAGCAGCTCAGAAGGTAGTAGAAATAGGTTCAGGAGATGCGTTTGCAGAAGATTCTGTTGGAGATTCCGTTCTCAACGCTTTCAATGCAGGTTCAACTGAAGATGAGACAAGCATTGAGGTGACTGTAAAGGAGTCTGACAAGGGCGCTTTTTCTAAGAAGGAAAAAGTATCCAATAAAGAGGTAACAATTGATGAGTGGCGTTCAATAAAGGTCAACCTCAGAGGTAAGGAGATATCCAAGGATGTTCCTGCCGGAACGGTTGCTGACGCTCTTGCTTATCTTAATATCAAGCTTACAGATAAGGACAGCCTTAATGTTGATAAGAAAACAGTTTTAAAGGATGGCGATAAGATCGTTATCACAAGAACAGTTGTTCTTGAAGCAACAGAAAAGGAAGTTATCAAATTCAAGAAGGTAGAGAAAAAGACATCTACTCTCTTTGAAGGCGAGACGAAGGTAGAAACAGAGGGCAGTGACGGAGAAAAGACCATTACTGTAGAGAAGAAATATGTTAACGGCAAGCTGGTTTCAAAGACAGAGATAAGCTCTGAGGTAACAGAAGAGGCTGTTGACGAGGTTGTACTCAAGGGTACAGCTAAAAAGGTAAACATCACAAACAATACAGACAGAGCCGGTGATTATGCATCTGAGAAGCCTGCTTCCAGCAGCGATGACCAGGATGCAGCAGAGGATAATGGTTCATCAGATAACAACTCAGATGAAAACACCTCAGATAACGGCGGTCAGACATTTACAGATTCACAGGGCAATACTGTAGCATATAAAGAGGTACTTACAGGTTCTGGTACAGCTTATTATGCAGACGCAGGTGCGCTGACAGCTACAGGACGCCGTGCTCAGTATGGTGTTGTTGCTGTCAACCCCAATATCATCCCCTATGGTTCACAGCTTTACATCGTATCAAATGACGGTCAGGTCGTTTACGGCTATGCTGTTGCAGGTGATACAGGCGGAGCTCTTATGGACGGCTCTGCAATAGTAGACCTTTTCTATCCCACATATGACGAATGCTGCCAGTTCGGCAGACGTGATGTAACCATCTACGTTGTCGAGTATGGTAACGAGTACAGATAAAAACATATTTTTCTGCCGCAGGAGTGATTCTGCGGCATTTTTTTACTTTGTCCGGGAAAGAAGTTTTCAACACCTCCGGGGAAACGGTTGAAAACATAAAAGCAGATAACGGGTACTTTCTGCTACACCAACCACTGCCATTTGCGGCAAAAAGGATAGGTACGCACGACAGGGCGAGTGTAAACGAGCAATTATGCGAACACGGGTGCAGCGTCGACGCTGCCACCTGCAACACGCTGCCGCGTAATTTTTTAATTTGTATTGAAATCTGTTTTGCATTATGGTATAATCTCTTTGTTACATATTTGCCGGTGTGGCGAAATAGGCAGACGCAAGGGACTTAAAATCCCTCGGTAGTTAATACCGTACCGGTTCAAGTCCGGTCACCGGCAGAAAAGCCCCTCGTCTTACGTCGAGGGGCTCAAATTATATAACAGATAAATAAAAATGAATGTTTGTCGTTACCGCTGCGCTCCCTTTATAGTAAGCTTACGCAAAAACAGAGTTTTTAGCGGTTTCCTATTAAATAATACCAGGCGCTCACTGTCAAAGGATTGAAAAGCCTGAAGTCATAATAAACCAGCCGCAAGAAGCAGCCCGTAGGGGGTGCGTCGGGCAGCGTCGACGCTGGATGGGAAAAAAGGGGTTGACAAAATGGGGGAGTTGTATTATAATGAATAAGCATTCGGAAAGAATGTGTCTGATATGGGAGCATAGCTCAGCTGGGAGAGCATCTGCCTTACAAGCAGAGGGTCACAGGTTCGAGCCCTGTTGTTCCCACCATACGCCCCTTCGTTTCGTGCGAAGGGGCTTTTTTTATAAAAAATATGACCACAAAGCAAAGCTTTTAAGCGCCCTCGTCACAATGTGCCGGGGGCCTGGGTTTTATTACTGTAATATCAGAAAGGATGGCAGTTATGTCTGCGGAGCTTACAACATTGTGCTATATCGAAAAGGACGGCAAATATCTTATGCTGCACCGTACTAAAAAGAAAAATGACCCGAATAAGGATCTGTGGCTGGGGGTCGGAGGCCATTTTGAAGAAGGAGAAAGCCCGGAGGAATGTGTGCTCAGAGAGGTCAGAGAGGAAACCGGTCTGACTATGACCGACTATAAGCTAAGAGGTATAGTCAGTTTTTCTGAAGGAGACTGGTACGAGTATATGTTTCTGTATTCGTGCACAGGATATGAGGGAGAGATCAGCCAGTGCAGCGAAGGCGAGCTTGTCTGGGTAGAAAAGGAAAGAGTGCTCAGAGAACTTAAAATATGGGAGGGTGACAGGATTTTTCTTGAAATGATGGAAAGGGGAGATCCGTTTTTTTCTCTCAAACTCAGATATAACAACCGCCGGCTTGTGGAAGTGGCTGTTAACGGCAATAAGCAGTTTGCTGACCGCTGAAGGCTGAGCGCATAAGTATTGTTGTTGATTTTCCTTCCCAAATGGAAAAAATATAGTCGGTATCCTCCTTACACAGATCTGACAACCGCGCCACGAGAGTATGGGTACGCACGACAGAGCGAGTGCAAACGAGCGATAACGCGAACAAGGGTGCAGCGTCACGCTGCTAAAATAATTCTGGGAG
>CAMVQZ010000113.1 GCA_947169745.1 uncultured Clostridia bacterium | reverse complement strand
AAGAAATCTCCGATGAAAGCAGCGACGTGTCAGAGGAAAGCGAAGAGAACTCCGATGAAAGCAGCAGGACATCCAGCGAGGAGGAGTCGGCGGAGACTGAAAAAAGCGAAGGCTCGGATGAAGAAATACCTGATGCTTCTGAAATGAGTACTGACGACATCGCAGGATCAAAGGATGCCTATGGATTTTCCTGGGAAGGCGGCAAGCCGAAATGGACAAATCTCTCACAAAATGCAGTCGAGATAGAGGATCTGAAATACCTTACAGGCGGCTGGAAGGCTACTATAATAACTGATCCGGAAAATGAACGGGGTATCTGCTGCGCAGATTATATGAATATCAATATTTCCGGGAGTGATGAAGCTGTAAATCTCACAATGAAGTGGGATAAGCGGTATTTCAAAAATAAAGGAAAAACTATTGATGTCGGTGACAAAGACAGTGTGCTCAAGGGGCATTATTCCGGAGGAGAAGTATCAGTCACAGGCGCAGGAAACGTTCTGCTTGACGGATTCTGGTATGACGGCGGAAAGGAATATGCTGTGGGAACATATGTCTGGCCGGATGGCGCTGTAGGATATATCGCTCTTGTAAGACCGTAAAAAATGTTTCGCCAGCCTTTGGGGAGGCTGCGCGCCCCTGGTCGCACTCCGCAGAGTGCGAAATCCCCGACTGCCGCAGGCAGCAATAACAGGAGCTCTCCTTCCCATAGAAAGCAGTCATTTTCAATGCGAAGCGAGAAAATGACAGACGGAAAACAGAAAAAATAAGGAGCTGTCGCACTAAGCAATTACTCTTATGCGACAGCTCCTTTTCTTGCAGCCTTACGGCTGCATTGATACTTTTTCAGGAATGTAACAAGGGGACGACCTCTTTCCCGGGCCGTCCCCTCTCCCCAAACAGTCCACCGGACTGTTTTTGAATTCCCCCCTTGCCGAGGGATCTGTATAAAAGTGTTCCGCACTCTGCGGAGTGCGACCAGAGATTCTGTCTCTGGACTCTGCAAGCCTTCCCCAAAAGGCTTGACCAAAAACTGATGTCCTTGTTCTGATGTTACTTATTCTGGATCACATAATGCGCCAGCGCCTTGGATTTATGTTGATATCCAAATGCTTGTTGCCGGAAATCGGTATTACTTGTATTTTGACCTGGTATAGCCTTTTTTGTAATATCTTTTTCTGCCGAAATTGCTGTTGCTGTTTCCTTTATTGCTTATCAGGATGATGAGAGTTATGACTATGATTATCCCAAGAACAGACCAGAATATTATTCCGGTAAGTGTAGAATTGTCTGTCTCCTGAAAACCGGCAGCTTCCGTGGATGCGGAACCGTTATCTGTCGTGATCTGAGGAGGCGGGGCAAGAACATCCTTCTTTGAACCGATTGTGCCGCCGGAGCTGCTCTCTGTTCCGGAGTTTTCCTTGCTTTTTGATTTTGGATCATCCGCCGGAATAATGTATTTCAGGGAGGCAGTGGCCTTGAAGGGATCCTTTACCTCGATACTGCTCTCCTCGTATGTGCTTTCTTCGTAATAAGTGCTGCTCTCGTAAAAACTCTCCTCATAGTAACTTTCTTCGCTGCTTTCTGTGTAGCTTTCCTCATAATAGCTTTCTGTATAGCTCTCTTCGTAGTAGCTTTCTTCATAATCAGTGCTGCTTTCGTAGTAGCTTTCTGCAGGGGCTTCGGTGGTTTCTTCCTCACTATAACCTTCGCCTTCGGAGCTTTCGTCCTCTCCGGTGCCTTCATCTCCGGAGCTATCTGTGTCACCCTGATCTCCGGATAATTCATCCTGAGCGTCCGGTTCAGAGCCGGAGACTTCGTCCGAGACGGCTGCTTCTCCTGATTCCCCTGTCAAAGGATCTACAGCATAAGCGTTAAAGGAAATAACAGATAATATCATTAAGGATATAATAAATCCGAGAGATATTTTCCCTTTCATCTTTTCACCGCCATAGTATCATATAATAATTTCAGTTTACATTATATTATAACAGAAACAGGGCTTTCGTTGTACTGTCATATTAGCAGAAATTTTTTTACCAAACCTGTATACCAACAGTGAATAATGAATAGACAGAGCCAAGACGTAAAACCAGCTATCGGATCCGGGTGACGAAGGCACTGTTGTGTTTTCCGGACAGAGTATCTGCAATAGGAGGGCTGATTTATTTCCCAATAAAATCACATTGTGGTGAATAAAAATAATTGTAAAATAAACAAAAATATTCTCCCCTTTTAATTGATTTCTTTTTATTTCGTGTTATAATTACTATATATGCTATTTTTTGAGATAATATAAGGCAAAACCTTCAGATGATATGTCTTAAAATGATTCCGGCGAGATAAAGTGGGGTCGGAAGTACGCAGAGGTGGTCTCATGGATTATAAAACATATGTGCAAAGCGTTGTCGCTTCCTATGTTGAAAATAAGAATAAAAATTTCATATTCATAAAGCATTATAATACTCTGGTTATTTCCAAAGAGGAGATCCTTGCGTGCGTGAAGGATACAAGCAAGGATACCTTCCTGTATCATGAATATGAAATGAATGATATGCATGAAGCTTATGCGCCCTTCCTTGACTGGATAAGAGATTGCTACGAGATGTATTACAGAGATTCTATGTCTCCCGGGGATTTTCTTCTAAATGCTAATGTCTATCCGATGCATATTGAACCTCTCGTATCATATATAAAAGACGGGATATGCCGTAGAAAGGAAGATGCTCTGCATTTTGAAGTACAGTATGAGGAAGAAAGAATGCTGAAGGATCTTTTCGGCATAATCGAGTATGTGTCCAGAAAACACAGCCTTGTTCTGATACTGTCAAAATTCCATCTCGCTCCCTATGGTACGATCCGGCTCCTCAGCAGAATAATGAAGCTGAAAAGCGGAGTACAAACTATCATAATGTACAATGACGAGTTCATTATTGCCGGATACAAAAAGAAGATCTGGGATCAGCTGATGCAGGAGGCTGACGATCAGAATCTTCAGCTGGAATGGGGAAGTCTGGACAGTCAGCGTACTATTGACATACAGGATGAATTCTGGTTCGATAAGAACCGCCATAAGGAATACCTTTCCAGGATAACTAATATGTTCCATACCTTTGCGCTTCATGATGCATATTATTATCTTTCTGATATCATATATCGTATTGATGAAAAAACCATATGGCTCACAAAGGAAGAGCAGATGCCCTTCCTGAAGCTGGCGGCTCTGACGGATATGAATATGAATAATGTTAACCGAGCTCTTGTTCTCTGCGATAAGATGGCGGATAACTACAGCCATATGCCTGACGCTCCAAGACTGGAATATGATTATTACTATACCTGTGCCCGTGCAAGAATGATAATGAGCCAGCTTCTGCCGGTAAAGAAGTACTGCGGAAAATGTATCGAAATAGCAAGGGAACTGGGCGATGAGATACTGGAGTGTAAGGCGCAGATAATACTGCTGTCAGCTCTTTGCGGTATAGGCAAGGATATTTTTGAATATGATTTTTCCTATCGGGTCGATATGGAAATGATAAAAAAGACAAGCGAGCTGGGATTTTCCAATTTTCTTGCATACCTTTATATTTTCGGCTTTGAAAACGATAAGGAAACGATCCGCGCTATTGCTATGGGAGAGAAGGAACCCTATTATTTCCGTCTCGGTGTAGAACTGGGAACAAGTCTCGGAAATGAGAATATGCTCCTCAATGCCTATATGAAAAATATCATCCTGTATTCAAGGGCAGGATATCACGAATTTGTCCGCGAGATGTATAAGAAAAGGCTTGAGGTTCTGACAAGGCCTAACCCGGTCAGGGAATCTCATATGCTTGCCGGTTTGGGTTATAACAGTATCATTCTGGAGGATCACGAAAAGGCTACTGAATATCTTATCGAAAGCGTCTGTACTCTTACTGATCTGGAAGAGCCGGATGATATTATGAATTCTCTTTATAATCTGGCGATGAACTATTTTGTCGGAGAATCCTACAGGTGCGCTATTGAGGTCGTTGATCTGATAATAAAAATGCTCAAAGAAATGAACTTGCAGTCCATCCGTGCCTGCAGCACGACAAAGCTGTACAGTATAATCGCGATTAGCTGCTATTATCAGGAGGAATATTATAACAGCTATTATTATCTGAGTAAGATAGAGCTGGTCGTTGAGCATATGCTTATGCTTATCAAGGATTCGGACAAGGGAGTCTGGGATGAGGATCTGCTTCTCTACCATCTTGTAAAGGGTATGATGTACAGCTACGAGGGAAGTCTGGAACTTTGTCAGAATGAATTCGATCAGGTAAAAAAATATATGGTCAATACCTCCGGATCTTTGTTCTTTACGATGCCTATATATGCAGTAGAGCAGGCATCTCTCTATCTCCGTCAGGACAGAAAATCAGAGGCGGAAAGGATCATCCGGTATGCTATGAATTATTTTGAAAAAGAAGGTCTTTCCAAGAAAAGGGAGCGTATGCAGTACTTCCTTGAAAACGGGAAAAAGCAGATGGAGCCTATATTCAAGACCAGGGCAGAGTTGCCTGTGGAACAGATACTCCGTGTTGCAAGACAGGCGGCCGCTCAGCATAAGCTGGTGAAAAGAGAAAAGGATATCTCTTTCCTGACAGTCCTGCAGGAGGCAATAAGCCGTGAAAATCTGACAACAGAGGATCTTTTCCAGAATACAGCGGCTGTTATCAAAAACAGCTATAATCTTGATGAGCTGGTGATCCTCCGCCGCAAGGACGGCGCACAGACTATAATGCACGAGGGTGAAAGAAGCCCTATCAGCAATAACCAGGCTTCTGAGATATTTGATTTCTTCAAGACCTATAAACAGGCTTTTCTTACAAACCGTATAGATAAGAATTTCACTCAGTTCGTACCGGTGATGAAGCCCTTCGGAGTTAAAATGATAATGACAATGGTGGGTATCCCCATTATCGAGAGATCGGGAACAGAAACCGTTCTTCTTGCCAATGTAAGGATCAAGCGCCGTTCTGTTGGAGGAAGAGTGCTTCTCAACGGCGAGGATCTGATGATACTGAAGTTTGCATTCAGTCAGTTCTGTGAAATGATGAGACGTATCGACAACAGGATCATAATCGAACGTATGAACCACAAGCTGGAGCAGTCGGCAATTACCGACCATCTGACAGGAATAACAAACAGAAACGGCTTCAGCCGTCAGGTGGAGAAGCTTTGTTCTCAGAGCAACCAACAGAAAAATGTTATTCTCTATCTTGATCTGGATAATTTCAAATATTACAATGACACCTTCGGCCATGAGATCGGAGATCTTGTTCTGGTGTGTTTTGCAGAAATGTTCAAACGAATGACATATGACAAGGGACTTGCCGTAAGATACGGCGGAGATGAATTCATTATTCTGCTTTATGATCAGAACGAGAAGGATGCTGTGATCCTTGCGGAGGAAATCTATCATGAAATAGACGACGGCTTCCGTGAGGAAATTGCTGTGAAGCTGCAAAAGAAGATCGACATACCGGATGATAAGAAAATATCCTGTTCTATCGGTATTTCCTCATTTCAGGGCGGCTCCAAGGATTCCTTTGAGAGAGCCCTGAACCAGGCGGATCAGATGCTTTATTATGTCAAGCGCCACGGAAAGTCGAAATATAAAGTCTATGAGGAAAAGTGAATAGTTGTGGTTGTATATAGTAAGATTTTGCGTGACTGCAGCTGCTCATAAAGGCAGACGCTAACTGTTGTGGAGTGAAAAGCCGTAAGTCGGAGTAAACCAGCCGCGAAAAGCAGCCCGAAAGGGGGTGCGGCGGCGGAGGGGGAGTGTTGTCCGGGGCAATGCGCGCCGGATGCCGCGCGACGAGAGTATAGGAACGCACGACAGAGCGAGTGTAAACGAGCGATAACGCGAATTGCTCAGTGCGAGCACGCACCGAACATGGGTGCAGCGTCACGCTGCCCAGCGTCACACTGCCGTTGACAAAGAGGAAATGATTGGTATATAATTGTAGTCGAAAATGGTGTTGACAGAGAATGTGGATTCTCTGAGAAATAATAAAATTGTTGTTGTAAGGGAGGATATTATGAAAACTTGTGCTTCTTGCGGCGCTTCGTTGCCAGATGGCGCGGCGTTTTGTATCGGATGCGGTTCAAGGGAATTCAAGGCCGCTTATATGCCTGATCTTAATGCTCAGGAAGAAGAAAAGCCGAAGGTTGAATACGATCAGTACGGAAGACCTATCGGTCCTGATGGTAAACCCATAATAAAAAGCTATGATGATCGTTTCGATCAGCCCCAGTTCGGCAGTGATTATTCCGAGGGATTTACTCAGGAATATGCTGAACAGTTCAATAGCCAGCAGTATCTTGATTCTGACAGATCCCAGAGCTATGATGCACAGCAGTATGGTCAATACGATCAGCAGTATCAGCAGGGCTATGGACAGCAGGGATACGAGCAGCAGTATCAGCAGGGGTACGATCAGCAGTATCAGCAGGGCTATGGACAGCAGGGATACGAGCAGCAGTATCAGCAGGGGTATGATCAGCAGTATCAGCAGGGCTATGAACAGCAGGGGTACGATCAGCAGTATCAGCAGGGCTATGAACAGCAGGGGTACGATCAGCAGTATCAGC
>CAMVQZ010000112.1 GCA_947169745.1 uncultured Clostridia bacterium | reverse complement strand
CTCCCACCCCTCGCCGCCGCAGCCCTCACAGGCTGCTTTTCGCGGCTGGTTTACTTTAACTTCTGGCTTTTCAATCTTCTGACAGCGAGCGCCTGCTTTCTCCCAGAATTATTTTACACTAACGGTGCGGTGTGCGTGCTCGCACTGAGCGATTCGGCAGCGTGACGCTGCACCCGTGTTCGCGTTATCGCTCATTCCATTCGCTCTGTCGTGCGTACATATACTCTCGTCGCGCGGCGATAGGTATTGAGGTATTGTTATGGGGGTAGTCTGTGCGTATATGGTTTGTTTTCTGAGGCGATAGTCTCTGCGGTGCGTGCCTCCGGCACGGGACAAAACGGAGACCAAAAATGGGGCGGCGCCCCCTTTGAGGTTGCCCGTTTTTGAAATTCCCCTCCTTGAACCCCTGCTGTGTTTGTCGGGTAGAACATATTTGGAGCTGTCGGCTCGAAAAGAACAAACCAGGCGCGAACAGACTTCACTATAACAATACTACTGAATTATCTGCCGCCACGCATTGGAATCAAAGGTGATTAAGTATGATAAAAAAACTGATATTGTGGTTAACAGCTGTTTTTCTGATGTTCAGTATACCCCTGATCTCCGTTACCAGTGAGGAACTGACAGAGACTGCTCACGGGGCAGGAGAGCAGGAAACAAAAAAGCCGGAGTCTGCAGTGAAAGCAGAGGCTTCTCCTGTGGGGGACTTTTCCTCCGGGGGAAAATCCGGCTCGGAAGTGAACAACAAAAAGCCTTCCGGATTCAGGATAAGAGATGTCAGCACCGGGGAAACGATTGTAGTGGATGAATGGGAATTCTGCCGGGGAGCACTGGCTTATGAAATGATGCCCGGCTTTGAGGAGGAGGCTCTCAAGGCTCAGGCTGTCGCTCTGTATACCCATTTCTGCCGTCTCCGGGAGAAAAACAGGGACAAGGAAGAGGATGTCACCGCGGATCTCAGCAAGGGAGAGATATATCTCACAGAGGATATTCTCAGAGAGAAGTGGGGGAAGGACTATGAAAAAAACCAGAAAAAAACAGCCGCTGCAGTCAAAAGCGTGCAGGGGCTTGTGATAAAAGGCTCAGACGGCATTCTGATTGATGCGGCTTATCATGCCATATCTCCCGGAAATACGGAAAACAGCAGGGATATTTTTGGCTTTGACAGCGAAAATCTCAGGTCTGCAGCCAGTCCCTGGGATGAAGCGGCTCCGGGCTTTCTGACTAAGACGGAGGTTTCCGGAGAGGAATTCAGAAAAAAGACAGGGGGAGAGGAAATACGCATAAAAAAGAGAACAGCCGCCGGGACTGTTCTGAGTGCTGTTGTGGGAAATAATGAATATACCGGCGCAGAGCTGAGAAAGCTTTTTTCCCTGCGAAGTGCAGCCTTCGAGGTCGGCCGCCGGGACAATAAATATATTTTCACAGTAAGGGGCTATGGTCACGGCGTGGGGCTGAGCCAATACGGCGCCAACGGTATGGCAAAGGACGGCGCAGATTACAAAGAGATCCTGTGCCATTATTATGGAAAAATAAATATAGGAACTCTCTGAATACATTGCGCTTTCTGCACAGGCTTCTCCGTTGATCCTGAGCCGCCTGAAACAGCGGGATAGTCTATCAGACAATGTGCCCTGCGATCTCCGCCGGTGAATCAACAAATACCGGTGTTCCGCAGGTATAGCGGGAGATCATTTCCTCCCGGGAGCCGTATCCGAAGAGGCAGCCGATAAAATCGCAGCCCACAGCGCAGGCGCCCTCGGCATCATATCTGGTATCACCGATCATCACGACCCGGTCGCTGTCTGATTTTTTCATAGAACGGATGACATAATTCATAACATCAGTTTTTGTACGCCGTATTTCTCCGCCGCCTTCGGCCTCACCGTTTATGGCATTGCATCCGCCTGTTATGTCAAAATATTCAGAAAGCCCCAGCATTCCGATTATCCGGTCGGTGAATTTCTGATATTTTGTAGAAGCCACACCGAGGCGCACGCCATTGTCCCTGAGTTTCCGGAGAAGTTCAGGAATGCCGTCATACACCTTGTTTTTGTATATACCGTGGGAAATAAAATGACTTTTGTAAATTGCAACGCCTTTTTGGGCGTCCTCATGGTCAAAGCCGCAGCGTCTCAGACTGTCATACATAGGAGGGCCGATAAATGCGGCGAGGGAGCTTTCATCCGGGAGAGGTCTGTTCATATCCCGGAATATCATTCTGACGCAATCCAGTATTCCCTCTCCGGATTCGCTGAGAGTGCCGTCCAGATCGAAGAGAGCAATATCATATTTTTTCATTGTTTACTCCCTTCATAGTCAGGGAGATACGTCCCTTTTCTGTATCCACGGAGAGCACCCTGACATCTATCACGTCTCCTACCCCCAATACATCGGAGGGGTGACGTATTCTTTTGTCGCTTATCTGGGAAATATGCACAAGTCCGTCCTGGTGAACGCCTATATCCACAAAGGCGCCGAAGTCGATAACATTCCGGACAGTTCCCTTGAGCTGCATACCTTCTTTAAGGTCGTTGATATCCATAACGTCTGTTCTGAGGAGAGGCGGCGGAAGCTCGTCTCTGGGGTCACGTCCGGGCTTCATAAGCTCTGATATAATATCCCGGAGAGTGGGCACGCCGACGCCGGTTTTTTCTGCAAGGGCCCCGATACCAGCTGTCTCTGCCGCCTTATCCAGACCGGAAAGCTTACCGCAGGTGATATCATCCACGGAAAAACCGCAAAGCTCCAGCAGCTTTTTTGCGGCGGGATATGATTCAGGATGCACAGCGGTATTGTCCAGGGGATCGCTGCTTTCAGGTACTCTCAGGAATCCGGCGCACTGCTCAAAAGCCTTGGGACCCAGCTTGGAGACCTTTTTCAGCTCATTTCTTGAATGGAAAGCTCCGTTTTCCTCTCTGTACTTAACGATGTTTTCAGAGACAGTCTTAGTAATTCCGGATACCCTTGAGAGCAGGGCCGGGGAGGCGGTATTCAGATCTGCGCCCACGGTATTAACGCAGTCCTCAACAACGCCGTCGAGAGCGTCGCCCAGTCTTTTCTGGGGCATATCATGCTGATACTGACCAACGCCGATTGCCTTTGGTTCTATTTTTACCAGCTCTGCAAGAGGATCCTGGAGACGTCTTGCGATGGAGACAGCGCTTCTCAGTGTCAGATCCAGCTCCGGCATTTCAGCGGCAGCCAACTTTGAAGCGGAATACACAGAAGCTCCGGCTTCGCTGACCACCATATATGAAACCTTTTCCGGAACGGAGGAGATCACGTCTGCGGTGAAGATCTCTGTTTCCTTTGAGGCGGTACCGTTTCCGATAGCTATTATCTCCGCATGATATTTTCTTATCATATTCCGGAGAGTATCCTTTGATTTCTCTATCTGAGCCTTGCTGTGGGTGGGATAGATGACTGCG
The DNA here is from genome assembly GCA_947169745.1 of uncultured Clostridia bacterium. Taxonomy (GTDB): domain Bacteria; phylum Bacillota; class Clostridia; order Oscillospirales; family Acutalibacteraceae; genus UBA1213. The sequence continues at coordinate 3,268 of CAMVQZ010000112.1, read as the reverse complement.
GTATCCAGAACCTGACCGGTAGAGCTGACCACAGCCAGCTTGCAGCCTGTTCTGTATCCGGGATCAAGACCGATAGCCGTAAAGCCCTTGACCGGAGGCTGCATAAGCAGGTTTCTGAGATTCAGGGCAAACAGGGAGATGGCCTGTTCGTCTGCCTTTTCAGTAAGCTCGTTTCTGATCTCACGTTCCAGTGAGGGGAATATCAGTCTGGAATAAGCGTCCTCACAGGCAGCCTTTACCACATCTGCTGCTTCGCTGCCGGATTTTATCAGGAGGCGGAAAACGATATTCAGGCATTTTTCAGCTTCTATTTCAATAGTGACCTTAAGGAAGCCCTCTCTTTCTCCTCTGTCGATAGCCAGTGTGCGGTGTCCTGCAATTTTTGAGACCGGCTCCTCATATTCATAATAATTCCGGTAAACGCTGTCCTTTTCCGGGTCGCAGGCTCTTGAGCGAAGGACTGCATTCAGCCGGATGATATTTTTGAGGCGTTTCCTTATTTCCGCATTATCGGAGACATTTTCTGCGATTATATCAGAGGCTCCCTGCAGGGCGGCATCGGCATCCGGGACATCCTTTTCAGGGGCGATATATTTTGCGGCTTCCTCCATAACGGAGAAATCCCCCTGAGAGAAGATAGCGTCTGCCAGAGGCTCCAGCCCCTTTTCCTTCGCAACGGAGGCTCTGGTTTTTCTTTTGGGGCGGAAGGGACGGTAGATATCCTCTATTTCAGCCAGCACAGAGGCCTTGTCCAGAGCGGTCTTGATTTCATCGTCCATTTTTCCCATACCGTCGATGAGGTCATAAACCTCACTGCGGCGCTTATCCAGATTTCTCAGATATTCCAGTCTTTCGCTGATAGCTCTTATAGTCTGGTCGTCAAGGGTGCCGTGCATTTCCTTTCTGTATCTTGCGATAAAGGGGATAGTATTTCCCTCATCGAGAAGGGTGATGATATTCTGTGCATATTCAGGTTTTATAGAAAACTCCGATGCAAGTATTTGCGGATAATTCATTTGCTTACCTCTTTCCTGGTTTCTTTTTTTATTCTCATACCGATTTCCGTGTAATAATATCCAATAAGATGCTTTAATCGGATTTTTGTGACAATTCACGCCAAAGCCTTCTGCCGGATATCGGCATCAGGCGTGCTGCCATAATTCAGGCGCGCCCGGAGAGTCCGGACACGCCGATGATAGTTTGTTTATCAGTTTACAAAGGGGAATTTTTCTTCATTTCCCAGAACGATAATGCTCAGGGTATAATTGTCTCCTGATTTTTCGATTTTGTACTGTCCGTTATAGACAGCGGCTCCGATACCCTTTTTCAGGAATATACCATATTTCCTGTAAACGTCAACATAGTGATAATCCGGAAGCTCAGCAGGAGCTTCTTCAAAGGGCTTCAGCCTCAGATATTCCACACCCACCAGCTCGGTGCTGTCGATAGAAACATCCTTTACTTTGTATATTCTGTAGGACGGTGATACGATATCTGAAACACCCAGTGCAATGATAAAAACGCTGAGGATCGAAAAGATAGTCAGCCAGAGCTTGTTTTTCTCCTTTACGTCATATGCCTTGGCAGCTTTTCCGGAAATGATTATACCGGTTATCATCATAGCCAGGGGTATCACAGCGAGGAAATAGAAGTAAGAGGTGCAGAACACACCGCCTATCATTATCTCTATGCCTAACATATACCGCAGGAAATTCATCATCAGGACAACGCACATCAAAAGTACGCCGAAGTCATATATGTTCTTGCCTTTTCTGTAGTTCTTGTCCTTTTTGAGCTTAGCCCTCCGGCGGCTTTCCTGTATGGCGGCATTTTCCTCATACACAGGAGCTTCCTTTCCGGAGCTGTTTTTTTCATCGTCTCCGGTTTTGTCAGGCTTGTCCTTGCCGGCTGCTGCGCCGTTATCAGAGGCTTCCTCCGGTTCTGCATTTTCCTCAGGCTTTCCGGCATCTTTTCCGGCAGTATTCCCAGGGGATTTTTCTTCTTTATCATCTGCGTCCCCGCCGGCAGTTTTTTCCTCCGGGCTTTCAGAGACGGGAGCCCCGGTTTCTTCGGCTTCGGGCTGCGGCTCCGGTGTATTTTGTTCGCTGGGATATGTTTTTTTCTTCTTGCTCATTTTCTCCGACCTCCGGTTATTTTTGTATAGGTAAGAGCCTGACGACCAGCTCGCATATTCCGAATATCACAGGCTGATGCAGGACATATATTATCAGAGCGTGTCTGCCGATAAAGGAAAAAGGCGGACAGTGCTTTTTATATGTGAATGACGGGAATTTCTTTGCGGCTGCATACTTTCCCAGAAAGCCCCCGGCAAAAAACAAGAAGAGCCAGGGAAGCAGGGGAAAGTAATCACCGGAAACAAATCCGGTGCCCGGAAATCCCAAGGGATAGAGTATATCAGTCTTATACAGCTCTGCCGGAGGGAATATCCTTGTTACAAATGGTATCTGGAAATATCCCAGCTGGACAGTAAACGTAAAGACAAAAAGCAGGGCGTTTACTGCAATACCGATGATGGTAGGGATAAGCCTTGAGACCTTTGTGAGTATGCCGTAAAGCATCATACTTACAGAAAGCATATGAAGTATCCCGAACCGGATGGCTTCTTTCTCGCCTACTGCAAAAAACGATACTACAGTTACCGCATAGGCAATAAAGAACAGCTTTGCGCCTCTTTCAATATTTGAATGGCTCAGATTTGAGGCGATGCCCGATATCAATATGAACAGACCTGCAAAAAACGGTTCTGCAGGAGAGAAAAAATTCATAAGAGTAATGCCGAAGCTCCATTTAAAAACATATCCGGTGGTAAAAAAAGCATGATAGAATACCATACAGAATACCGCAAAGCCTCGCAGCTCATCCAGGAAATGTATTCTCTGTCGTGACTTCGGAGCCACCTTTTGTCCTTTTTCGGAATCTGACATTTTGTCGTTGTCCTCCTTATTAACATAAAACGCAGGCATGATATCACCCCGGTATCGCCGTCTGAGACGGCTTGATGGATAGTGGTTGCAGATATTATGAAAATTACACGGTTCATAGCTCTGTCCGGTAATGCAAAGCCCTCACACGGTTTTTTCCACAGTTTCCGGCTTGCAATCATCCGGTTATTTCACTCCAAATAAGATTATAACAGAAACCCCTCCCATAATCAACCCCACCAGCGGTGCGTGCTCGCACTGAGCGATTCGGCAGCGTGACGCTGCACCCGTGTTCGCGTTATCGCTCATTCCATTCGCTCGGTTGT
>CAMVQZ010000111.1 GCA_947169745.1 uncultured Clostridia bacterium | reverse complement strand
TGTTGTCGGTTATGGTTTTAATGAACTCTGCGATTTTTTCCTTATCTTTTTTAAGCCACTGAGCTATGCCGCCGGTGGCCGTCTGGAAATTATTTGCAACAGTGCGCACGATCCCGCCGGCAAGTGTGCCGATAAAGCCCAGCGTACTCTGTGCGATTTTTTTTGTACCTTCGAGAGCTGCCTTTGCGACTGGTAACAGAGCTGTAAAGATCGACTGCAGATTTTTTCCGATCTGCAAAAAATTGATTTTATCAAAGTGCTTTTTGAAATTATCAATCGCCTTGCCGATTCCGCTCTTTTCAAAAATATCTTTCAGCTTATTCCTCAGCCCGTCGAGCTTGATGTTCAGCTTGTCGATAGCCGTCTCCGCCTTTGAGGTATCCGGCATTGTCAGCGAACCGCCGGAAGCAGAGCTGTCCGCAGAGCTGTCCTCTGAGCTTCCGTCTGATGATTTGTCAGAGGACAGTATATTGAGCTGGTCAAAGCCTGCGACTGCTTTTTTCAGCTTTTCGGCGGCTTTGGTGGTTTTTTTGATGCTCTCCGTTCCGTCGTCTGCACTGTCAGCGACGCTGCCGATATTATTTGCTGCATCAGACCCGGAGTCTGCTACACCCGAAAAATCAAGATGCAGAAGATTCCCGATCGACTGCACCGCAGCCTTAGCGTAAACAGTCAGCTGCTGCAGACCGGAGGTGAGCCGCTTGACAAATGTCGTAGCGATTTTTAGAACCGGCTGACCGACAACCGCAAGCAGCTGACGCCAGGATTCCTTCAGGTTGCCTGTGACGTTTTCCCAACCGTCTGCTTCTCTCGCCGCCTGACCCATAGCGCCTGACAGAGCGTTTGCGTCCTTGACCATCTGCAGCAGGGTCAGCTGCTTTTGTGCCTCCGACAGGTCCTTGAAGGACTTACCATAGAGCTTGTTCGCAGCGGCGTTACGGGTCGTTTCCGTACAGCTTATACCTAGTGCTGCATCATTGGCATAATTGCCCTTAAGGAAGGATTTAAGGCTTTCAGCAGTATCCTCAAGACTGCGGTCATAGTATGCCGCGCTGTCAGCGGTCGCCTGCAGAGCGTCCTGCATCAGGGTCATAGCGGAGCCACTGTCCATACCTGATGTCTTGGCAAAGGCGTAGATGGATGTGCCGACACCCTGCAGTCTGGTTTCAAGGATGCCGCTGTCCTTTGCAATACCGGAGATCACACCGCGCGCTTTATCCTCCAAATTCCCAAAGGTCTGAGCCATCTGAGAATTAGCAGCATTGACCTGTGCTGCCGCTTCTATGCTGTCTTTGCCGAGTTTGATGATAGCCGCAGCCGAAAACGCTGCAGCTATCTTTGAGCCGAGCTTTGACATCGGCGCCTGCAGCTTGTCCCCCAGTCCTGCGATCTGACGCTGTAGGGGTTGTTCGTTGGCAACAACGTCCAGCGCTACCTGTCCGACCGAATCTTTTTCCACTCTCTCACCTGCCCTTCTTTGCTGACCGGAAGGAATCGGCGAGATTCTTCAGGAAAATATCACGTTTTTCAATAATTTTTTCGTCAGCTTCTCCTTTTGTTTTACCTCTCCTCAACCAGTCATTTCTTATTTTTTTCTGTTCCTTTGTGAATCTTTTGAGTGTTTCCTTATCCGTTTCGCTGCGGATCCGCACAATGCGCCCGAGAGGGCTGTCCGCGCTGAGACCGCAAAGCAGGGACGAAAACTCATCCCAGGTCATATTTTTAAAATCCTCCGAATATATACGATACCCGTACTCCGAAAAAAATGAGCTGACGATCAAATCAAAATCGTCGATCAGGTCGTAGTACGGGTCAGAACTTCCCCCGCGTCGTCAGCACCTGTCACAAGGGATATCGCCGCTTCGATAAAGGTCATAAAGTCCTCAAAGCTGAGGCAGAGCTTATCAAGCTTTTTCATTTCCTCCTCAGGTACCAGCATATCGATAATGTCCAGTACGTCACCGGGGTCAATGCTCTTTTTACTGACTTTCGGCATTATTTTTAAAATGGTTATAGCACTGTTATTGACCGTGATCTCTGCGTCTTTTATGATGATTTTCGGTTTCTCTGCAAAATTCAATTTCTCTGTGATGTCGATAACTTTCATTTTCTCGTCCTCCTTATGCTGCATCGGTAAATGTGGGCTTGCCGTTGCTCATTACCTCAAACTCCAGCGGTGCAGCAGCTGTACTGTCGCCTGTGCCGATGTTTGTCACGCTGATGACAGCGTTGGTAAATGTGATGGACGACCCGTCGGGCAAGTTCCAGACAAATGGCTTCTCCGCATCTGTGCCGTTCGCCCCTGCAAGTCCTGCGATGATATCATTACCGTCGTCGCCTATATTCCTTTTTCCGGATATCGAAATTGTCATGCTTTTTGCTGTCATAAGGCGGCGCACCCAGCCTTCTGTCTCGAAGGGTGTCCATTCCTCCACACCGTTGTCGATGCTGACGGAAAAGCTCTCCATATCTGCGATAGTCTTGTTATCCACTTTGAACTGATTTTCATAACAAGGGAATACTCCCGAATCAACTGTTGCTGACATAATCAATCATTCCTTTCATAGTACATTTCAAATTCAATGACCCACTCGTATACGCCGTTTTCGTCCGTATCAATGCTGATCGGTTCGGCATGAAGAAGGTCAATAAAATAGACGTGCGTATTTTCAATATCAAAACGGCACGAAGAAACCGCCCGGAGCTTACTGTACAGCTCCCAGGCGGCTCTTTCCGATTCATTCTGATTTTTATTCCAGTGCAGCTTAAGTGATATCCGCCGCACCTCATAGCTTGACTGCTGACCAATTGCTCTTGTAGGAGGACGGGGCGACAGCTGGAAAACCCCCAGGGATTTTTCCTTGTCGTTCATCCTGCCGATGTAGTAGTTTTCGGCAGCGTCAAGGGTCCTTATCCAGTCTCTTATCTGATTTAAAAACAGCATTCTTGTCACCTCATTCCAGCCTTACATTTCTTCTGTAAAAATGCTTGAAGGTATTGATACAGAAATCCTGCTTACTTCCTCCCGGCATCCAATCCTCATACCAATGATCTCTGGCATTCGGGTTGCCGTCGTGCTTTAATTCATTGCCTGTCAGCTTACTTTTTGTTGTCCAGGGCTGTTTATGAAATTTCATTCCGTCAGGGTTGAAATATACCCTTCGCGCGTAGGGTGCTGAGTGTACAAGCCTGACCTTGCCCCGGAAAGATTCCTTGCGGTCTACCCAGAACGCCTCGCCTTGCAGATTACCAGTGTCTCTGGGGATGACCTGCGCCTGCTGCACCTCTGTTTTGAGTGCTTCGGCAGTCTGTTCAAGACTTCTGACAGCAGCAGCATCAAGCTGTTTCAGACGTATCTTGTTTATCGTAAATTTTGAATTTACTTTCATATCAGATCAATCCTCGTGTAATTTACAGTGCCGTCCGGATTTCGTGCTTTCATGCCCTGAGCGATCCTGCGCACCTCGCCGGAAACAGTGACCTCACCGCCGGAGATCACCGGCAAGGACGGCGCTATATCTCCGATAAAATATGCCTGAGCAGACAGCTGTATAAGCCGCTTGTCCGCCGTCAGGACGGTTTTTGCGCTGTCCTGATAATTGCATAAGCCTTCAAAAACAACAGCTTCCTGCGGCTCTCCGTCCTCGTCATTGCCCTCCTGATAAAGAGTGACAGTGACCGGTGTTTTGCAGAAGCGTTTGTCTACAAGTGATGGAAAAACCATATCAGAGCCCTCCATAGCATAGTCCGGTCGTGATAAGCCTGTCGTATGTGCGCTGGCGCATGACAATACCGCCCTGCACAAAGACCGTCGGGTTGAATTTAAACTGCATCGACACGCCGTTTATGCTGTAGCCGGCCAGAGGCGTCTGCAAAATCTCCCGGTTCTCGTCCATAAACTGAACCATATCACAGCATACCTCTGTGATCGTAATTTTCTGAAATGCGGTCAGATTATCCCATCCGAGCTCGTTGATCCGACAGTAGGTCAGGGTGTCGATATCCCGACTGGCTCGATCTGCAAGCTGCAGGAAATCCTCCGGGACATTCGTGTAATAATTCAGATAATCTGCCTGTGTTGCATAGATCATAAGATCACCTATCTCTTTTTAGCTGTGCTTGCAGCTTCAAGCTCTGCTCTGAGCTGCTCGTTTTCCTTTGCAATTTTTTCATATTCTCTGTACGGCACTGTTGCGGAAGGGCTGCGCTCTATGACGTTGAAATTATCGTCCGTGATATCGTAGCCCTGGGCAAGATAATCCTTCTTGCTTACCTCGTCAACAGTATAAACCTTGTTTCCTTTTACTGCTTTCATAAATTATCACTCCTTGTCATATTATGCTGATCGCTCAACAGCTCAAAGCATTACAGCGGTTCAGCGGCAAGTAAAGCAGCTTTCAGCGAATCAAACCCGAACCGCCACTGCTCTGAACTCTGAGCTCTTAGCTCTGAGCTAATTCACGCCTGAGCGTGAATTATACAACCGTCTGTAAACAGATGATCAATAACGAAAGTATCGTTGAGTCTGCGGTTCTGATAAAGATACTTGTCGGCTGTTCTGCTGTCGCTGCCGGGCGCAAACATATGAATATAGCTGTACTTCACACGGCTGACCTGACACTCAGGGTCAATGAGAACGTAGTCGATTTGCTTTGCGCCTGTGGCAGCGGTGCAGCCGTCAGTAAAATCAAAAGCAGACTTGAAGCGTGCTGACGGAACTATCTGGATATGCTGGATATCGTCAAGAGTGCGCACACGTCTGTCGATACCGCCGCCTGTTTTGACATCAAGGGTACGCTGTACGCCCTCTGCATTCTTGAGCAGCTTCTTGTAACCCGCAGTGCAGAAAAGTACAAGCCTGTCAAGCGGCACGCCCTTGTCTTCCATTGCTTCAAGATTTGCGTCAAAGTCGGAGAGAACATTAGCAGCAGTCAGAGCGGTTGTCTTGATAGTCATATTCAGCCTTGTTGCTTCACTGTAAAGCTTTGAATAGGTGTAGCAGTCAAGCTCCGGGATAGCCTGAGTCTTTTCAAAGCGGTTCTGGATGTTGCCGATCGCAAGGATCATATCTGTTTCGTCAACGTCCATAGGGTCAACTGCAAACTCAATATCACGGTCATGGGCAAGGGTTTTCTGCTCAAAATTATTGTTGTAAGAGCCTGCATTATAATTCATGCTCCCTCTGCTGTGATCCTTGTAACCGCTTACGCTGAGAGTCGGGATCTTGATGTACTTTGTGTTTGTGACCTGAATATCGCTGTTGGAATGGAACAGCAGATCACTTGTAAGCTCCTGACCGTAAAGCTCACGAAGCTTGCTTTCAAACCTTGTAACATAATTTATCGTATTTGGCATTATATATTACCTCTCTTTCTTATTTCTTTTTCCTGATACCGAATATCCGGTTCAGCTTTTCGTCATCATCGGCAGACTTACTGCCGGAGCTGTCTGCGCCGACCTTGAAGCCGCCCTTCTGTTTTTCGTCCTGCGCAGATGTGAGCCACGCAGGATACTTCTTCGCAACTGCTTTCAACGCTGCGGAAATATCGCTGCCGTCACGCTTTACGATGTTTTCGGCAAGTATAACAGCGTCCTCTATCACGTCAGGCGTAAAGCCCAGAGTATTAGCTTCAAGCTGTGTACGCAGCCGGAAGTTTTCTTCTTTGAGCTTGTCTATTTCAGACATTTCAGGCGGCGCAGCCTGTTCCTCTGACGTTTCTTCCTGTGCCGAGTCTTTCGGCGCAGGTTCGGGCTGTGTTTCCTCAGCAGGCTTGTTTCCGGTACCTTCCGCTTCCTCTGCGAGCTTTTCAGCTTCGGCAGGCTCAGTATTTGCATCTGTATTTTCCTGCTCCTGTGCGCCCTCTGCGGGCTTCTCTGTAGGTTTCTTTTCTTCGGGCATAAATTCACTCTCCTTTACATTTCAGCTTTTAACGCCGTTCAGAATTTTGGGCATAAAAAAACGTGCATGATTTTCGTTTTCATGCACGCTATGATTCCGGCATCCCGGATAGTGCCTGCTGGCTGTCTTTCATTATTTCGCTCAGATCCATTCTTTCACCCCCCTATACCTCCATATTCTGCAGTCCCTTTTCTTTCAGCCTGTCAGCCCTGCGCCGCAGCTGCCGGGCACAGTAAAGACAGTCGCCGTACATCTCATACAAATTTTTTAGCTTTTTATCGTAATAATATATAAGCTTTACATTCCGGCAGTGCTTTGCCTTGCCCTCCAGCTCCTGAATTTTCTGATATGTTGCATCGGCGGACTTCAAGTACTCATCCGCCCACTGGTCGTAGGTCATTGCTTCACCTCATTTTTAAATGACCTGATAACAGCGTCTATCTCTGCATCCGGAGCAGACTGCTCCGTGAGTGCTCCCACAAGCTCAAGACATTCCTCGCAGGCTGTATAATCTCCGTCCTCGCACTGGAACACCAGGACCCTTCGTTTTTCCTTCGGGTCATACCGGTAACCGCACCTCTGACATACAGGTCTTATCATTACTTTCATTGCTTTTACTCCTTTCCGGTTATACAAAGCCTTCTCCTCGGAGAAGGTGTCACGCAAAGCGTAACGGATGAGGGCGCCTCAAAGCCGCTGTAACACGTTTTTCGCGTTGGTAATATAATTTCATTCCCGCGCGCGTTTGCCGCTTATACAGGCGCTCAGGGCATAAAAATACCGCCCTGATTTCGCACTGTGCGATTTCAAGACGGT
>CAMVQZ010000110.1 GCA_947169745.1 uncultured Clostridia bacterium | reverse complement strand
CATTGTCCATTCAATTGTCAATTTAAAAGGGCGACCCGTTATTTCTCATCATAAATACGGAAAAAACACACAGATCCCCGAAAATAAGCAGAACTATCAATGTAATTATCAATAATTTTGGGCTGAAGGTGCGAGTTACTCTCATATTTCATTTATCCTCATATAGGCTGAAAGGTTACACAGATCCCGTCTGTCAGAGCACAATAAGTTCCTTGGGTGCGGCGGCGAGGTTTATATAACCGTCTCCGGTAACGACCACCATATCCTCGATCCTCACACCGAATTCTCCGGGGATATATATACCCGGCTCTATGGTAATGACCATACCGCTCTGAAGAATTGTATCGCTTTTAGAACTGACAAAAGGCGCCTCATGTATTTCCAGACCCACGCCGTGACCGGTAGAATGTCCGAAAAAGCCCTCATAACCTGCCTGATAGATATGATCTCTTGCCGCAGCGTCCACCTCTGAGCACAAAGCTCCTCCGTGAACAGCCTCAAGAGCTCTTTTCTGAGCATCAAGGACTGTAGCGTATACCCTTTTCTGCTTCTGGTTCACTTCTCCCAGAGCATATGTACGGGTCATATCGCTATGGTAGCCCTTATATGTAGCGCCTATATCAAAGGTAATGAAGTCGCCCCTGCGGAATGTCCTGTCTCCCGGCACGCCGTGGGGCATTGAGGTCTTTTCTCCGGAGATAACGATCAGATCGAAGGATACACCTTCAGCTCCGCCCCGGCGCATAAGGTATTCCAGTTCCAGGGCGATATCCTTTTCCCGGACGCCCTCTTTTATCAGCTTCAGGGTATCCGCCAGTGCCCTTTCGGTGATTCTCTGAGCCTTCATTATTTTTTCTGTCTCAGATGAAGTCTTGACTATCCTCATTTTGGAGATAATCCTGTCCAGTCCGGAGCCCTTGATGCTCTCAGCACCATATTTTCCGAGTATGCTGTCTATCCTCTCTGCTTCATTCAGTGTAAAAGCGGAGCCTTCCAGCATAATGCTTTTTGCGCCTGCGGAGCCTATCAGCTCTCCCAGACTTTCAGAAAGGGAGGTATAGCTTATCACCTCGCAGCCGGAGGCCTGTTCCCTTGCGGCCTGGGCATAGCGGAAATCCACAAGAAGATATGCTTCCTCTTTTGTGACCAGAAGATACCCAAGAGATGAAACAAACCCGGTAAAATACCTTCTGTTTTCGTTTGATATTATAAGCGCAGCATCTGCCTCCCGGCTGACCATTAAGGACAGAAGCTTAAGAGCTTCATTCATTATCATCCCTCCGTCAATTATCTATGATATTGATAAGCGCTCTCAGTCCCAGCTCATAGCTGAATTTTCCGAAACCGGCGATACAACCTCTGCATACAGGGGAGATCACAGATTTTCTGCGGAATTCCTCTCTTGCTCCGATATTGGACATATGTGTTTCCACCACAGGAAGATGCACTGAGGAAATAGCGTCTGCAAGAGCATAGCTGTAATGGGTCAGAGCGCCGGCATTTATCATTATACCGTCCTTTGTGCCGTATGCCGAATGTATCTTGTCTATAATATCTCCCTCGTGATTGGACTGATATATTTCCAGCTCCACTCCCATTTTCCCGGCAAGCTCTGAAACATATCTGTTGATGCTTTCCGCTGTTTCAGTTCCGTATGTTCCCACATCCCGGATACCCACCATATTGAGGTTGGGCCCCAGGATAAAAAGTATCTTTTTCATTTTTCTTCCTCCACATAATATTCCACACTGATATTTCTGCTGTCCAGTTCATCCCTGACAAGCTCCAGCATTTTCACAAAGCTTCCGGGATACTGATGCAGGAAGTCTATTTCTATCCTGTAGCTGAAAAAAATTTTCCCGGGAAACAGAGACTTATATTCCCCGGAGCTTATATATCTGATGTAAGTATTGAGCTTGCTCTGGAGTATTTTCAGGTGAGCCACCTCTTCTGTGTCCCATCTCAGGTGATCGCTTATCATCAGTACCAGCGTTCCCCCGTCGGCAGCGGCAGCGTCTATGACATCAGCATTTGAGACTGACATTTATTTCACCTCGTCCTTATAAAGTTTTTTTCTGAGCTTTTTTTCCATTTTTCTCCTGATATAGATAGAAAAGCCCTTTTCCTCCGATCTGGGCTGAAGCAGTACAGATTTCATTCCTGCCAGATTTGCCCCCAGAACGTCCGTATATATCTGATCCCCCACAACAAGCACCGACCTGGGCTTTTCGTGGAGCTTTCTTTTTGCCTTTATGAATCCGAAGGGCAGAGGCTTGCAGCTCATCGCCACACAATCCAGTCCCACAGAATCCGCGAAGGGTTTTATTCTCTTATAAAAATTATTAGAGCATATCACAACAGAAAAGCCAGCGCCCGTGATCTCGCTTATCCATTCCCTCACTCCCTCATAGGGAGTCTTTTCTGTCGGGGGCGCCAGTGTATTATCCACATCAAGAAGGATAGCGTCGATACCCATTTCCTTCAGCATATCTGTTGTAATGTCAGTCACATTGTAAAGTGCTGCGCTGGGGTGTAATAGCTTCATATCATCACCGTAAACTTTCAAAGAACCACTTGATCGTCAGTATTATAGTTGCAAAAAAGGATATCTCCAGTCAGGACACACTGCAAAGCAGCTCCCGGCAAAATGGAAATATCCTTATAAATTCTTTGTACAATATATTATTTGTACTTGCGCTTACGAGCAGCTTCTGATTTCTTCTTTCTCTTTACAGAAGGCTTCTCATATGCCTCTCTCTTGCGAACCTCAGCGATAACGCCGGCTCTTGCACACTGCTTCTTGAATCTTCTGAGTGCGCTCTCGAGAGACTCATTGTCTTTGATTCTTATCTCTGCCATTTATCTTCCCTCCCATCCGCCATAAGGCAGGGGTTTGTGTCATTACGATACCATAATATTATACATTATTCATATACCTTTGTCAACTAATAATTATTATAAAATTCCATCAGCCGGTATAGCCATAATGCACAAGGTATGTTGTGTTAGTGTACATAAACCACTGACACATCCCCGGTCAGCTTCGGAAATATAAACAAAAATCCCTCCTGTGCGCCCCATTCCGACACGCAAAGACGCAGGTATGTGATACCCATAAAAAGACTGCGGAGAAATACTCCGCAGCCCCAGTGTCATTATTTTGCAACTATATTTACCAGCTTGCCCTTTACATATATTTCCTTGACAATATTCTTGCCCTGGATGAAGGACTGTACCTTTTCGCTTGCCTTTGCCATAGCTACAGCCTCCTGCTGATCCGTATCAGGAGCGATGCTGATCTTGTCCCTGACCTTGCCGTTTACCTGGACTACAATCTCAACAGAAGCGTCCCTGCATTTGCTTTCATCATACTCCGGCCAGCTCTGAGAAGCGGCAAAGCCCTCTCCGAGAGCAGCTGATTTCCAGACCTCCTCTGCAACATGGGGAGCAAAGGGAGACATAAGTACTGCAAACACTCTCAGTTCAGCCTTTGTAACAGAGCCTGTATCCGAGATATCATTCATAAGAGACATAAGAGATGCGATCGCCGTATTGAATTTCAGTATCTCAATATCGTCCCCGACCTTCTTGATAGTCTTATTCAGGGACGCCTCCAGCTCCGGTCTGATATTATCCTCCGGGGTCATTACAGAAACGAGATTATAGAATCTCTCCACCAGACGGCGGCAGCCCTTGATGCTTGAAGAGCTCCAGGGAGCAGCGTTTTCAAAATCGCCGATAAACATCTCAAAAAGGCGGAGTGTATCTGCGCCGTATTCATTGACGATATCATCGGGGTTCACTACATTTCCCCTGGACTTGCTCATTTTTTCTCCGTTTTCGCCCAGTATCATACCGTGGCTTGTACGCTTCGCATAGGGCTCCGGTGTGGGTACCACGCCGATATCATAGAGGAATTTATGCCAGAAGCGGCTGTAGAGAAGATGGAGAGTAGTGTGCTCCATTCCGCCGTTGTACCAGTCCACCTGGTTCCAGTAGCCCAGCGCCTCCTTTGAAGCAAGAGCCTCGTCGTTATGGGGATCCATATATCTGAGGAAATACCAGGATGAACCTGCCCACTGAGGCATTGTATCCGTCTCTCTCTTTGCGTCGCCGCCGCATCTGGGACATTTTGTATTTACCCAGTCTGTAATTTTAGCCAGGGGGGATTCACCGTTATCTGTAGGCTCATAGGAATCCACCTCCGGCAGCTCCAGAGGCAGCTCCTCCTCGCTGAGGGGAACAGTACCGCAGCAGGGGCAGTGTACGATAGGAATAGGCTCGCCCCAGTATCTCTGTCTGGAGAATACCCAGTCCCTGAGCTTATAATTGACCTTTGCCTTGCCCTTTCCGCTTTCCTCCAGTTTTTCGATTATCTTCTTTTTTGCGTCCTCCACGCTGAGGCCGTCAAGGTAGCCGGAATTTACCATTATTCCTGTAGCGCAGTCGGTAAAGGCTTCCTTCTGGACATCCTCGCCGCCCTTTACCACTTCGATTATAGGCAGCCCGAATTTCACAGCAAAATCGTGGTCACGGGTATCATGTGCCGGTACAGCCATAATTGCACCTGTGCCGTAGGATACGAGAACATAGTCTGAAATAAAGACAGGAATCTGTCTGCCGTTTACCGGGTTAACAGCTTCTACGCCTTCTATGCGCACGCCGGTTTTGTCCTTTGCCATTTCCGTGCGCTCAAAATCAGACTTCCTTGCTGCTGCCTCCTGATATTTCCTGATCTCCTCCATATTACCGATAACGCCGCTGAGCTTTTCGATCAGAGGATGCTCCGGTGAGATTACCATATAGGTAGCTCCGAAGAGAGTATCGGGACGGGTAGTATATACAGTGAGGGTATCGCCTGTTGTAGTGGTAAAATCCACCTCTGCGCCGGTAGAGCGGCCTATCCAGTTTTTCTGCTGAGCCTTTACCCTGTCGGGATAATCCACCATATCCAGGTCATTTATCAGTCTTTCCGCATATTCGGTTATTTTCAGCATCCACTGGGACTTAACCTTTCTGACGACCTCACTGCCGCAGCGCTCGCAGGCGCCGTTTACTACCTCTTCATTTGCGAGCACGCACTTGCAGGAGGTACACCAGTTTACAGCCATTTCCTTTTTATATGCAAGACCCTTTTTGAAGAGCTGCAGGAATATCCACTGGGTCCATTTATAATATGAAGGGTCAGTGGTATTCACCTCTCTGCTCCAGTCAAAGGAAATTCCCAGAGACTGAAGCTGGCTCTTGAAGCGGGCAATATTCTTCTTTGTCACATCCTTGGGATGCACATGATTCTTAATTGCAAAATTCTCTGTAGGAAGTCCGAAAGCGTCCCAGCCTATGGGATAGAGCACATTATAGCCCTGCATCCTGCGCTTTCTGGAAACAATATCCAGAGCAGTATAGGATCTTGGGTGACCCACATGAAGTCCCTGTCCTGACGGATAAGGAAATTCAATAAGGGTATAATATTTCGGCTTTTTGCTTTCATTTTCTGCATGGAAGATGCCGGCATCCTCCCAGGCTTTCTGCCACACAGGCTCTATTACCTTATGGTCGTATTTCATTTTGAATGCTCCTTTTTCTTCATCTTTGAGTTTATCAGTTATTATCCTGGCTCTGATCCAGCTCCGGATCGATCATTTCCCCGTCCTCCCATAGTCGGTCGAGGCTGTAATATTCTCTTGCATCCTCTGAAAACACATGGACGACAACATCAATATAATCAAGAAGTATCCATGTATCATTTCTCTGTCCCTCGACAGCGCTGACGCTGAGACCTGCCTGATCCAGCCGGAATTCCACCTCGTCTGCCAGTGCCTTTACATGAGTTCCGGAGGTACCCGTCGCAATAACAAAATAATCTGCGATCGAGGATATATCCGTTATTTTTATAATCTTTATGTCAAGCCCTTTTTTTCCGTCCAGAGCCTTTGCCGCAAGCCTTGCGGTCTCCAGTGAAGTCATCTGATTTCCTCCTTTATGCTTTTGATTTTTTCTTCATAACGGCCATTGCGGCCTCGTTATATCCCATAAACGAATCCGGAGCTATTGTAAGCTTCCTCTCCGCCAGGTCAGCTATAGTAAAGGACATTCCCTCAAGAATTGCCTCCTCCAGGCTTTTATCTGCCGCCTGTCTCATCCTGTCAACACCGTCGTAATCTCTTTCCGCCGAAGTGAAATCCGCAATGAATATCACCTTTTCCAGAAGGCTCATTCCGGCTCTTCCGGTGGTATGGTAACGGATGGCATTGAGTATATCCTCATCCTCTATACCCAGCTCCACCTTCACATATGCACTTCCGGAAATGGCGTGCCAAAGCTTATGGCTCTTTTTTTCCAGCTCGCTCAGCTCTATGCCGGCTCTTTCGATAAGCTCCATCTGTTCATCCTCCGGGGATTCCTTTGTAGCATCGTGAAGTATCCCGGCGATCTCCGCCTTTTCCACGTCCGCGCCGTATTTTTTAGCCAGTCTGACAGCCTCCTTTGCCACATTCCTTGAATGCTTGAAGCGTGCCGACTTCATTCTTTTACTTATAATCTCTTCATAATCCTTCACAGTCATTTTTATCAACTCCGGAATATTAGTGTACCCATATATTATAGCAACAACCTGTCTGTGTTTCAAGCTTTTTCAACATTCCTTTCAATATTCCTTTGAAAAAAATGAATATAACAGTTACCCGAAACAATTCCCTGCTGCAGGGACAGTGAGGTCAGTATGGCTTTTCAGCTGATAAATCAGAGTGAGATATGGGTGGTTATTTTATACGCCTGCAGAACTATCCGATACGTTAATACCGCCCGGCAACGCTGTTTTCACCTCATTCCGGATAATCCAACAGAAAATTATAATTTTCAAATTCGTCAAGGTCGTAGGT